>JANXVA010000414.1 GCA_025351875.1 Myxococcales bacterium
GAGCGCCTTTACCAACTAGGCCACAGCCCGAGACGTTGTGATGGTCGGGCTGGCCGGATTCGAACCGGCAATCTCTGTTTGCGTGTAGGGCCTCTTCTGGCGGGCGAGTCTTGAGATATTTTCGTTTCGTCCGAGTGAGCAAACCGCGAGTTTGTTCTTCTTACAAAAGAGTGCCTTACCATTAGGCTACGCCCAGGTGAGTGAGACGCCGAAGCGTCGGTCTGGGCGGTCGGATTCGAACCGACATGTCTTGCGTGTAGGGTCTATTCGAGTGGACGAAACGAGAGCCCACGCCCGGAGTCGAACCGGAATCACGCCGCGTACGAAGCGGGTGCTCGACCATCGAGAAGCATGGGCACGAACGCACGCGTATTAGGCGTGCGGGGAGCGAGCCGCGCGGACGCGCGAGCAAGCTCCAGAATGTTCGACCGAGGAGGTCGGTAGGTAGAAGCTCCAGCGGAAGGAATCGAACCTCCGAGTGACCGGTTAACAGCCGGGTGCCTGACCATTCGGCTTCGCTGGAATGAAACGGCTCGTCCGCGTGCGTGCAGCACGAGTGCTCCGCGTACGCGGACGAGCCTCAGTGGCGCCAGGTTTTCAGAGAGCATGGGCCGCGCGCGGGTCTCCCCACGCGTGGCTTGGTTCCGGGCGCAGGAGTCGAACCTGCGTTTCTGGATTCAGAGACCAGCGTCCTGCCAGCTAGACGATCCCGGAGTGACGAGAGCGGCGTGTGATGGGCACACGTCGCCCGGTAGGTCCGGAGGGAGTCGAACCCTCACCACCTCGATTAAGAGTCGAGTGCGCTTGCCGATTACGCTACGGACCCGAGCGAACGCGCGGGGATGCCGCGCGTCCGGGGGATGACAGACACGACGTCGTGGGACGCGAGGGAGTCGAACCCTCATCCCTCGGGGTAAAAGCCCGGTGCTCGGCCAGATTGAGCTAGCGTCCCGGACCCAGATGGAAAGAAGTTCGTTTGAGTTTCGCGCGAAAACCTTAGATACCGAGCTTGAGAAACATGATTGAACCTCGCGGACAAAGTCGTACTGTTCGGCGCGCCACCATGGGGCGCCGGCACCTTCGACGGGACTTGGGGACCGCCCGGCCAGGAATGCCCTGAGCTCGGAGGGAAGCCCGACCGCAGGCCCCGCTGCCCTCGAGGCGCCGCGACCTGCCTGGGGCAGGGGCGGTGGACCCGAGAGGGACGCGCGAGGCCGCGCGATCGAGAGCCAAAAACGAGAAAAGCCGCCTCGGGGAGCTACCCCGGGCGGTCTTCGAATTCGGCTCCTGATGAAGGAGACGGTACGAGGACCGCTAGGGGATTCCCTCCTGCTTGGCGTTTGCGCGCGGATCGGCGGCAGCCGTAAACGAAGGGAGGGGGAGGGCGAGCATGCGACCGCCGCGCGTGACTTGCGCGCAACGGGTCGCCGAGAGACCGAAGGTCGGAATCGAAAGACTCAGGCGATAGGCCTGATGCCACCGGCCAGAGACCGACCTCCCGCCCACGACCTCGCGACAGAGCACGGCCAAGCGCGACTGCGCCTGCGTTTCCGTCGAGATGTTGAGGAGGGAGAGGATCACGGGAACAGCGCCGCGCCCTTCTACGGGTGCGGCCTCCAATGCGAGGGAGGGGATGAGTTGGCTTCGGGTAGACGCTCCACACCGGAGCGGCATTCAAGGTGTAGCTCGGGTTGTGCTGTCGCGCAAGATTTTAATTCGGCAAACGGATCAAACGAGCGTCTCTCCCCGAACGACATCAAACGAGATTCATTTGTTCCCGCGCAAACCGATCTATCGCGCAGGCGCTCACAGCTGGAGGGCGCGAGCGTGACGTAACTCGGTCCACGCACGCATCTGCCCAGGTACGAGAAGCGATGCCCCAGCTACGAGCATGCTCCCGCGTTCGTGCGGGAGCACGCTGCGGGCACTCTCCCCCGAGCGATGCAGACGCTGCGCGACGCGTCACGAAAACGGTGAGCCAAGCGCCCCACGAAACGTGTTAGATGCGGAGTTTAGGTTCGCGCAAGATCGCGCAGCCGCCCCTCTTCTCCTTCGTCCCGTAGCTCCCAAACCAAAGGGTCACGACATGAGATTGCGTCGCCTTGCCATCCCAGCGCTGCTCGGCCTGGGCGTCCTCGCCCACGTGTCCAGCGCAGGCGCTCAAGAGCAGCTCGGGTACGCGGAGAACCACTACACCCCCGCAGAACGCGGGAGCCGTTGGTTCGCCCTCGACTCCGTCGACCTGCGCGGCAACGGCCGCCTCGCGCTCGGCCTGGTGAACGATTACTCGTTCCGCTCGCTCGTGAAGTACGGGCCGGACGGCAGCACGCGCGCCTCCATCGTCAAGGATCAGTACGTCGCTCACCTCGGCGGAGCCGTCTTTCTCGGAGACCGCGTCCGCGTCGGGTTCAACGTTCCGCTCCAGCTCTACGCAAACGGCCGAGATACCGTCATCAACGGCATCACGCACCGTGGCGCCGACAGCAGCGTGGCGGTCGGCGACGTGCGCATCAGCAGCGATGTGCGCCTCTTCGGCGAGCACACCGACGGTGCGACGATGGCTGCGGGCGCCGAGCTCTTCGTCCCGTCCGGGTCGCTCAGCGCCTACACGGGTGACAGTCGGCCTCGCGTTCTCCCGCGCCTCCTCTTCGCCGGCCGCGTCTCGAGCTTCGTCTATGCCGCCAAGCTCGGTGTCATGATCCGCGGCCGCGAGGAGGAGTTCGGCGACGGCCAGATCGGTAGTGCCCTCGTCGGCGGCGTCAGCGCCGGCCTCTCGCTGATGGACGATGCGCTCATCATCGGCCCCGAGGTGTTCGGCTCCACCGTCCTCTCGAACGGCCGTGCGTTCGACACGCAGACGACGCCGGTCGAAGGACTCCTCGGCGCCCACCTCGACCTCGGCCACAGCCTGCGCGTCGGCCTCGGCGGAGGAACACTCCTCTCCCGTGGCTACGGCGCTCCGATCGCTCGCGGCCTCCTCTCGTTCGAGTGGGTCCCCGGCGACGCAAAGCCGGAGACGAAGGCCGAGCCGACGAAGGATCGCGACGGCGACGGCGTCCCCGATTGCGAGGACGCATGCGGCTTCGTTCCCGGCGTCAAGACGGCTTCGTCGGAGACCAATGGCTGTCCTGCTGATACGGATCTCGACGGCGTCCCCGACAACGTCGACGCCTGCGCCACGGTCCCCGGCATCCGCACTCCGGACGCACGCACGAACGGCTGCCCCGCGGACGCCGACGATGACGGCGTTCCGGACGTCGAGGACACCTGCCCGCGCCAGCCCGGAAAGCGCACCGACAGCCCGCGCACGAGCGGCTGCCCGGACCTCGACAACGACGGCATCATCGACATTCACGATGCATGTCCGGACGTGCCGGGCGTCGCCAACACCGACCGGAAGAAGAACGGCTGTCCGGCTTCGACCGACCGCGACAACGACGGCATCAACGACGACGTCGACGCGTGCCCCGACGAGGCCGGCAAGGCCGACCCGGATCCGAAGAAGAACGGCTGTCCCAAGGCGTTCCTCAAGGGCGGCTCGATCGAGATCACCGAGCAGGTGAAGTTCAAGACGGGCAGCGCGGAGCTCGACGGCAAGGCGAGCGACGAGCTCCTCGGGGCCGTCAAGGCAGTCCTCGAGTCCCACCCTGACATCAAGAAGCTCCGCGTCGAAGGACACACGGACAACAAGGGTGAAGCGGCGAACAACAAGAGGCTGAGCCAGCAGCGCGCGGAGACCGTCGCGAAGTGGCTCACCGAGCACGGCATCGACAAGGCTCGGCTCTCGTCCGCGGGCTTCGGCTCCGAGAAGCCCATCGACAGCAACGACACCGATCCCGGACGCACGAACAACCGACGCGTGGAGTTCCACGTGGAGCAGGGGAGCGCAAAGTGAAGACGCGAAACATCGGCATCCTCGCCGCTCTCTTCTCAGTCGTAGCGGTCACCTCGACTCGTTCGGCGCTGGCCGACGAGGCAGCGCTCCCCGCGGAGACCCTCAAGGCCCAGACCGCAACCAAGGGAAACACCGAAGTCGCGAAGGGCGGCTTCGCCACCGCAGCACCGCTGCCCGCCGACGAAGACCCGCGTGAAGCCACCGAGGCCTCGGTCGGCGCCGGCGGTCTCTTCTCGTCCGGAAACGCCCGCCAGGTCGCGGTGACCTCGCTCGGCAAGCTCCGGCTGCGTCGTGACGAGCACCAGTTCACGACCCTCCTCTCCGCGAACTTTGCGCGCGCGGGCAAGAAGGGCTCGACCGTCGATACGACGGTCGAGAACTACCAGGGGATGATCCGCTACGACTACTTCCTCACGAACAACATCGCGCTCTTCCTCCAGACGAGCGCGCGGCACGACCGGTTCCAGGGCCTCGACCTCCGGTACAACCTCGACCCGGGCATCGCGTACTTCTTCATCAACACGAAGAAGCAGCAGCTTCGGGCTGAAGCCGGTTACGACTTCCAGTACGACGTGCGCCGCAACGAGTCGCGCGTGCAGACGCCGGTGCCACCGTCGACGACGCCGCTCCCGCTCCTCGACAAGTCGAAGGCGCAGCACAACGCTCGCCTCTTCCTCGGCTACGACAACAAGCTCTACGAGTCCGTGTCTTTCACGTCGGGCCTCGAGTACCTGCAGAGCTTCGAGCGGAGCGAGACGTACCGCCTCGTCTTCGATATTGGCCTCAAGTCCAACATTGGCGGTAACTTCGCGGTCGCGACGACGTACACGATGCGCTTCGAAAACGAGCCGCTGCCGAGCGTCGAGCAGACCGACTCGATCGCGTCCGTGAACCTCGTCTACACGCTCTTCTGAGCGCTAGCGCCACCTGTCCCCGGACACCCTCCAGGGTGTCCGGGACATACCGTCACTTTCGAAAACGCCGGTAAAACGGCGGTTCTCGGGTCGGCACGGCGGTCGCAATCCGTCGTGGCATGCTCGCCACTGCTCACAGCGCGGTCCTCGTCGGGCTCGCCGCGCATCCCGTCCGCGTCGAGGTGCAGGCCATGCGGGGCGTGCCCTCGTTCGAGCTCGTCGGCCTCGCCGAGGTGGCCGTCCGCGAGAGCCGCGTCCGGGTGAAGAGCGCGCTGGCGCAGCTCGGCGTCGACATCAGCGAGTGCCGCGTCGTCGTCAACCTCGCGCCGGCGGACGTGAAGAAGCGCGGCAGCGCGTTCGATCTCGCGATCGCGGTCGCTACGCTCGTCTCGCTGAAGCTCCTGCCTGACGAGGCGCTCGGCGACGTGCTCTTCCTCGGTGAGCTCTCGCTCGACGGCACGCTGCATCCGCTGCGAGGCGTGGTTGCGCATCTGCTCGCCGCGCGGGAGCGGGGCGTCGCCCGGGTGATCGTGCCCGCAGCAAACGAGGCCGAGGCCTCGCTCGTCGACGGGATCGAGATCGGGATCGCGCGCACGCTTGCCGATCTCGTCGAGTCCCTCCGAGGGGAGCTCGTGCTCCCGCGGCCGTCGTCGAAGCTCGAGGCCCCGAGAACGCTCGCGGTCGAAGACCTGGGCGATGTGCGCGGGCAGTCGAACGGCCGTCGCGCGCTCGAGGTCGCCGCCGCCGGCGCTCACAACCTGCTGTTCATGGGCCCGCCCGGCGGTGGCAAGACTATGCTCGCGCGCCGCCTTCCCGGGATCCTGCCGGCCCTCGCGCGTGACGAGGCTCTCGAAGTACTCGCCGTTCATAGCGTGGCAGGGCTGCTCGGTGGCAGTCCGCGGATGGGTGTCCGTCCCTTTCGCGCGCCGCATCACACCGCGAGCGACGTCGCGCTCGTCGGTGGAGGGGAGCTCTCGCGCCCCGGTGAGGTCAGCCTTGCCCACAACGGCGTCCTGTTCCTCGACGAGCTGTCGGAGTTTCGCCGCGGCACGCTCGAGGCGCTGCGACAGCCGCTCGAGGACGGTTTCGTCACGGTGTCGCGCGCCCAGGGCACGATGACCTTCCCGGCGCGGCCGATGCTCATCGGCGCGACGAATCCCTGCCCGTGCGGTCACCTGGGAGACGGCTCGCCCCGTTGCCATTGCAAGTCCGAGAACATCCGTGCGTATCGCTCGCGGATGAGCGGGCCGCTCGTCGACCGGCTCGACATCCAGCTCGTCCTGCCTCCCGTCGACGTCCTCTCCTTGCGCGGGAAGTCGTCTGCAGAGCGCAGCTGCGTCGTCCGCGCGCGCGTCGAGAAGGCGCGCTCGATCCAGCGTGCGCGGATGCTCGCCGGCGAGACGGTCGCGAGCGCCAACGCGCATCTCGGCGCGAGGGATGCCGAGCGCGTCTGCGCGCTGGACGCGGCCAGCACCAAGCTCTTCGAGGACGCCGTGCGCCGTCTCGGCCTCTCGGCGCGCGGCTACGGGAAGGTCCTCCGCGTGGCGCGAACGATCGCCGATCTCGAAGGGACGACGGCGATCAAGTCCGCGCATCTCGCCGAGGCGATCAGCCTGCGCGTCCTCGACAAGACCGACCGCGCTCCGACCGCCGACGCGGCGTGAATCACCTCGCGCGGCGGCTTGCTCGCCGTCGCCGCGCGACTCCCCAATCCCAGGCGAGCTTCGAAGGAGAGAGCCAATGCTCGAGCAAATCGCAGAGAAGATGAAGATCCTGAAGTCCGTGGTCTCCAGCGTCGAGAAGCAGTTCGGCAAGGGAGCCATCATGGCGCTGGGGGGTGAGGAGGGACTCGAGCCCGTCGCGACGATCTCGACGGGCTCGCTCGCGCTCGATCTGGCGACGGGCGTGGGTGGCTACCCGCGCGGGCGCGTGATCGAGATCTACGGACCGGAATCGAGCGGTAAGACGACGCTCGCACTCCACGCGATCGCCCAGGCGCAGCGCAACGGAGGCGTGTGCGCGTTCATCGACGCAGAGCACGCGATCGACATCAACTACGCGAAGTCGATCGGCGTCGAGATCGACAAGCTGCTCGTCTCCCAGCCCGACACGGGTGAGCAGGCGCTCGACATCGCGGAGATGCTCGTTCGCTGCGGCGCCATCGACCTCATCGTGATCGATTCGGTGGCCGCGCTCACGCCGCGCGCGGAGCTCGAGGGCGAGATGGGCGACTCGCACATGGGCCTGCAGGCGCGCCTCATGAGCCAGGCGCTGCGCAAGCTCACGGGGGTCGCGCATCGCACGGACACGACGCTGATGTTCATCAACCAGCTCCGCCAGAAGATCGGCGTGACGTTCGGCAACCCGGAGACGACGACGGGCGGCAACGCCCTCAAGTTCTACGCATCGATGCGCCTCGACGTGCGACGCATCGGACAGGTGAAGACCGGCGACGAGATCGTCGGCGGGCGAACGCGGGTCAAGGTGGCAAAAAATAAATGTGCGCCGCCCTTCACCGAGGCGGAGTTCGAGATCCGGTACGGCACGGGCGTCGATACGCTCGCGGAGCTCATCGACCTCGGGCTCTCGCGAGGCCTCATCGAGAAGAGCGGCAACCACCTCTCGTTTGCCGGCACCACGCTGGGCAACGGACGCGAGAAGTCACGCGACGCGCTCGCGCAGAGCCCCGAGCTGCAGAGCACGCTCCGTCAGGCGATCTTCGCGTCGGGCCCGGTGCGCCCTGGTCGTCGCGAGGCGTCCGCCTGATGCTCTCCATGAAGCTCGGGATCTGATCCCCGCCCAGTCCCCGCGAGCGCCGAGTTGACGGACGAGGCGGCCTCTGCCCGAGCACGTCTCGGTCGGCGGCGCCTCGTCCGCGCGCAAGCTCAGCGCGAGGCGGCCGGTGCCGCTGCCGTCGCGGCGCTCGACTCCGGCTGCTCCCAGCGTGCCTTCAGGTACGGGTAGAGCGTCTCGCCCATGGCGTTGATCTGCTTGATGTGGTCGCCCGCCGTCACGCCCTCGAAGCCCTTCACGTGGAACGCGCCACGGTCGACCACGTAGGTCTCGTGCATGTTGCGCGGTCCCACGTTGGTCGACGGAGTCTTCGTGCTCGCGGTGAGCTCGAGGAGCTTGGCCACGGTCTCCTCGACGCTCGGGTAGTCCTGCGTCGGGATCGCGGAGTGGGTGATCGCGAAGAGCTTATCGCCCTTGCTCGCGGAGTCGACGAGCGTGACGAAGCGCTCGAGCGAGGCCGTGTTGATGACGCGCTTCTTCAGGTTCGTGAACGACGTGAAGAAGCCGTCCGCGAGCAGGACTGCGTCGATCTTCTCGATGTTCGACGGCTCGCCCATGATCTTCGCGACCGAGACGAAGCCGGCGCTCCACGCCGAGAGAGCGATGCGCTTCACCTTCGCGCCGGGCGCACGCCCGCTCTTTGCGATCTCGTCCTGCGCATCGACGACGAGCCTCTCGAACGACTGCGGATCGCGGAACGCGTTCGCGTAGTGATCCGTCCCGACGCCCATGTTGATGCTCACGACCGCGACGTTGAGCTGCGAGCGATCGAGGTTGCCCTCCTGGAGCTTGCCGAGACCGTGGAAGTGCACCATCAAATCGTAGCCGCCGCGGCGCGGCGAGAACCACGTCGGCAGATAGAGCTCGGCCCCGTGAGCCAGCTTCGCGCGGTAGGGCGTCGTCGCCGCGAGCTGCTTCGGCGTCTCGACGACGGGCTCGCGCGGTGCTCGGCTCGCGTCGGATGCGCGAACCGGCGGCGGCCGATCGCTGCAGCCGCCCCCCGCGATGGCGCTCGAGAGCGCCATGCTGAGTACAGCCACACGGCAGGCTTGCAGCCTCACGCGATGGGAAAAATGCAGTGGATCCATGCTCCTACAAGCACGCTGAGATCACTGGGCAGCAGGGGTGAGGGACCAGTGCCTCACCCAAAAGCCTCATGGAGACTGCCCCGAACCGAAACCAAACCGAAATTCTGCCGGAAGTCGTGAGCAATGCAACTTCGCTGCACGCAGGCATCACCTTTGCCTACAGCTTCTGCGTCGTCGGCTCGCGTTCGGCTCGAAACGCAGTCTCGGCAGCTCGCTCTCCCCACGAGTCCCCCCAGAGAGAACGTATGCCCCAGCCGAAGAGTCCCCTGCCGCACGCTCCCCTGGCTGCTCAACGCCCGTCGTCGCAGGCGCCGCCGCTGCCGCCGCAGGCGCGCCAGGTCTCGGGGATTGCGCCGCGCTCTCTGCACGCTCCGCTTCCGCCTGCCGTTCCGCCGCCTCCTCCGCTTCCGAGCGGCATTCCGGGAAGCGTGAGCCAGCCGTACTCGAGCGCACCTCCCGGAAGCATGCCGAGCCCGAGCGCCTACGCCGAGCCCGCCGCGCCGCAAGCGCTGCCGGACGTGCGCCCGCCCGCCCAGACGCTCCACACCGAACGGCAGCTCATCGAAACGGTCTCCATCCCGCGTCTCACCCTCCACGTCGAGCGTGAAGGCGGGATCGGAACGCAGCGCGCCGTCGTCCACGACGGTGACGTGTGCAAGATCGGCTCACACGCCTCGAACGACGTCGTCCTCCGCGATCCGATGGTCTCACGCTTCCACTGCCGCCTCGTTCGTGAGGACGGCATCTGGACGCTCCGCGACTCCGGCTCGATGAACGGCACCACGCTCAATGGCGTCCGCCTGCGCGACGGCGACGTCGGCACCGAAGGCGTGCTCAGCATTGGTGACTCGATCGTCCGCGTTCGCGCGGGCGTTCCGCAGAAGGAAGACTTCGTTCCGATGCTGCCGTCGTTCGGCGCGCTCATCGGCACGAGCCTGCCGATGCGCCGGATGTTCGCGCTGCTCGACAAGATCGCGCAGAGCGACATCAACGTCCTCATCGAAGGCGAGAGCGGCACCGGCAAGGAGCTCGTCGCCACCGAGATCATGCAGCGGAGCGCGCGCGCGGAGAAGCCGTTCGTCGTCGTCGACTGCGGCGCGATCAGCCCCAACCTCGTCGAGAGCGAGCTCTTCGGACACGTGCGCGGCGCCTTCACGGGAGCCGACCGCGACCGCACTGGAGCATTCGAAGCGGCTGACGGCGGCACCGTGTTCCTCGACGAGATCGGCGAGCTTCCCCTCGAGCTCCAGCCCAAGCTCCTTCGCGCGCTCGAGGCCCGCGAGATCCGCCGCGTCGGCGAGACGAAGCCGCGTCGCGTGAACGTGCGCGTCATCTCTGCGACGAACCGTGACCTCGAACGCGAGGTGAACAAAGGCCGGTTCCGCGAGGATCTCTACTTCCGCCTCGCGGTCATCAGCACGCGCGTCCCCGCACTTCGCGAGCGCCTCGACGACCTCCTCATCCTCGTTCGAACCTTCCTCGCCCAGCTCGGTGTCACCGAGGAGGAGCGCCTGTTCCCGTCGTCCGTGATCGCCGAGATGGGCAAGCACGACTGGCCGGGCAACGTGCGTGAGCTCCGCAACTACGTCGAGCGGAGCGTCGTGCTCCAGACCACCAACCTCACGCTGAGGCGCGGCGCAGGCGGTACGACCACGACGCACGGCGCCTCGAATGGGATCGACCTCTCGACGCCCTTCCGCCTCGCGAAGGACGCGGTCATCGACTCGTTCGAGCGCTCGTACCTCTCGCAGCTCCTGGAGGCCGCCGGCGGAAACATGAGCAAGGCCGCTCGCATGGCCGGCATGGACCGCATGTACCTTCACCGCCTCGTGCAGAAGCACAACCTGCGCGGCGGGAAGGGCGATCAGATCAAGCCTTCACCGTTTGGCTCGGCGTCCGGCAATCGAAACGATTAGCGCGAGGTCATCCTTGCCGAGCTCGCCAGTGACGACGAGCGCGACGAGATAGGAGGCGACCACGCCCGTCGCGATGACGGGCGTGAGCAGCTTCGAGAACGTCGGCATCAGCCCGCCGACGAAGTATGCACCGGCGATGCAGAGTCCGACGCGGAGCGCCGTCTTCACCGGGACGAACGCGCCTGCAATCTTGCGCACGCTGAGGACTCCGACGACGAGCGCCAGCATGAGTGCCGTCGTCGTCGCGCGCGCCGTGGCGACGAGCTGGGCCTCGCCGAACGGCGCGAGCGGGATGATGACGACGCAGGTTACCGCGAGGAGCCCGAGCGCAACGGCGGTGATCACGAGCGCGGTGCGCTCACGGCCGAGGCTCACCATCACGGTCGTCGACAGGCCGAGCATCGCAAAGGCGGCCTGGCCGAGGGCGAGGGTGCGGAGCGCCGCGATCCCGCGCACCGCGACCGCCGGGCCGTAGGCGAACTTGATGAGCGAGCCGGGCATCGTCAGCACGACGACCACGAGCATGCCGCACACGATGGCGCCGATCCGGCAGCCGCGACCCACGAGCTCCGCGACGCGCGCGCCGCTCGGATCCTCCGCCTTCGCGCGTGCCAGCATCGGGAAGAGCACCTGCGTGACGCTGAAGAGCATCTGGTACGGCAGGAACGCGAAGAGCTGGCAGGCGCGATAGACGCCGACCCACTCGTTTGCCGCCTGCGTCGAGGTCAGCGTGTCGGTGCTCGCCGGAGCAGCGAGCGAGAGGTAGCGGCCGAGCAGGATGATGTCGGCTTGCATGAGGCCGTTCGTGAAGAGCTGCGCGACCATGACGGGCAGGATCAGCCCGAGGTACGCGCGCGCGTGGGGCACGCCGGCAGGGCGCGGCTCCGAGAACCCGGCGCCCGTGCCCGTCCAGCGGAGCGCGAGGAGAACCACGCCGAGCGACGCAAGCACGGCACCGACGGTCGCCCCGAGGACTCCCGGCGAGGTCGACAGCGCCGAGGCGATACCGCCCGCGCGCTTCGCGAAGAGCCAGCCGACGCCGAGCAGCGCCACCGTGCGGAGTGACGCGGCGGCGACGTCGAGCGCGGCCTGCTTCGTGAACATGCCGCGGCCGTTGAGGTACCCGATGAGCGGCGCATAGACGCCGTAGATGACGAGGACACCCGTCATCGCGAGCAGCGGCGTGAGCACCTCGGGTGCGTGCTCGAAGAAAGCCACGAGCGGCGAGGCGAGCGCGAGGACGACGCCGGCGACGAGGGCGAGGACGCCGTGAACCCGCAGCGTCGCCCGCAGCGCCTCTCGCTCGGATGTGCCCGCCGCAGCGATCGTGCGGCTCACGCCCTGCGTCGAGCTCGCCACGATGACGTTGTTGAAGACGTTCGACACCGCGAGGACGCGTGAGAGCGCGCCGTAGTCGGCGAGACCGATCGCGCGCGGCAGGAAAAATTGCTGGATCAGGCCCGCCGCGATGAAGAACATCTTCGCGCCGAGGACCGCGAGTCCACCTCGCCCGGCTTTTCGTGCCTGTTCGGGAACTGCTTCGGTCATGCTCAGTCTGCGGGCCTCAGGGCCACGGGGCGCTGCGGGAGGTTGAACCCACGCGCTGGAATGTCATGTAGAATGCACGTACCAGGCTCGCGCTCGAAGACGCGAACGGGATACCCGCGGGGGCCCCGGCGCCGATCGCCCACGTAGAGCGAGCTCCCTCGCCAGGCGAGCCCTTGCAGGTCGTAGCCGGGCGTCGGCCCGAGCACGGCGGCCTGCGCGGAGGTGAGGACCTTGCCGCTCGTCGGGTCGAACGTCACGAGCGACGTCGGGTTCACGTCCTTCTGGGGGCCACCCACGATCGCTACGCCGCATCCGTCGGTCACCGCCACCTCGGCGACGCTCCCGCCGAGGTCCTCCTCCTTGACGAGGAGGCGCGTCGTCGAGGTGGCCGTGTCGAAGCGCTCGATGCCCGCGAGCTTCTCGCCCGCGTTGTCGAAGTTCCCCGGCTCGGCAAGGAAGAGCGCGCCGCCGAGCTCGGCCATCGTGTTGAACGGATTGCGACCGGCGAGCTGGATCGTGGCCTCGACCTTCCGCGTCGCGACGTCGATGCGGAGCATCGCGGAGGGCTGCTTCGAGCTGAGGGGGTTGACCTTGTCCGTGTCGTCGAGCCGCTCGAGCGTGACGAACGCCTTCGGGACGCCGCCCACGTCCACGATGCGGATGGCATCGGCCTGCGGGTTGCCGTCGGCATCGAACTCCGGGCCCGAGAGATCGATCGAGCTCGTCACCTGGCCGCCGACGAGAACGGCGATGCGCGGAACGTTGTAGAGAACGACGAACAGGGCACCGTCGGGCGCCGCCGCGACGTCGTGAGGGTTGACCGAGCCCTGGCGCCCCGCCTCGTGCACGCTGTAACGGGCCTTCGGTGTCCCGCAGAGAGGATCGAGCTCGAAGATGAGATCGTTGTTCCGCGCGAGGAAAAACGCGCGCCCCGCCGAAAGGGCGAGCTGAGGATCGCTGCCCAGGTCGACCCCGGAGGTTCGCGGACCGAGCTCGCATCGCGGCGCCCCGCAGACGATGCTCGAGGAGTAGTCGCTCGCGGCGACGAGGAGCTCGACGCCACTACACTCTGTCGTGCCCGCCTGGGTCTCCGTGGAACCACACGCCCACGCAGCGCCGATCGCGAGGGACGTCGCGAGCGCTACGGGAACCCGGCGTGAAAGGAGAGTCACGACAGCGAGGTGAACCTCCTCTGCGGGGCGCCGTCAACCGAAAGGACGCGCGCTCAATGAAGCCTCGTCGGATCTGCGACCTGGCCGCTCGGCGTGAGGCCTGCCTTCTGCCAGCGCTGCTCGTCCGTGAGACCGGGCTCGGCGGGCAGGGGAGTCGTGTCGCGCACGATCATCTCGCTGCGGTGACCCTCGCCGCCGCGGTAGAGGCGCACGTCGATCGACAGCCGCTTCTCCGGGTCGCCGACGGGAGCCACGTCGGACAGCTCCGTTCCGCTCGTACCGGGCATCACCTTGCCGTCCTTCACGCGCGCGCGCACGAAGTTGACGAGGTCTTCGGGCGTGAGCGGCGTCTGCACGTGGATGGTCTTCTCGAACCGCCCCGCGATGCGCGAGTTGCGCGGGAGCGGGAGCCCGAACGCGCGCTCCTTGCTCTCGACCACCTCGTTGGGGGCGAGGTGGTCCGGCGGCTTGGCGTCGCTCGGTTGCTCCTCGTGCCGCTTGCAGGAGCTGCAAGCGGTGCCACCGAGCGGTAGAGAGACCGTGAGCGCGACCAGGAGGAGCGCGTGGCGCAGATGTGTCACTGGAGAACCTGGAGGCTACTCTAGTCGACGACGAGCGCCCATGCATCGATGGAGGCACTGGTGCGCGGAAGCGGCCGCGTGAGGGGAGTTGCCGGGCGGGCTGCCTGCGGCGTGCCCGTGCCACCGCCGGTGCGCGCGTTCGTGGCGCCGAAGAAGATGTCGAACTTCGTCGACGTGAGGCCGGTGAATGCGGGGTCTCCCGCCGTCGCGTCGAAGGTCGCGCAGGACTGCGCCGCGCGGATCGTGACGCCCGGGATGATGGCGCCCTTCAGCGTGGGATCGAAGAGCGTCGGGTCTTCCTTCTGGATCAGGGCGACGAGGCACGAGCCGGTGTTCACGTCGACGCTGCCCAGCTTGCACCAGCGAGGCGAGCCACCGCCGTTGATGCCAGAGATGTCGGCGTTGAAGAAGTCCATGCCCCACAGGGTGGGCACACCGCCCTGCGTGCAGACCGCAGAGCTCCCGGGGACGGCGGGCTTGTAGCTGGCGAAGTAGAGCGTCCGGTCGAAGACCGTCATCGGACCCGAGACACGCTCGCCTGCCGTGAGGCTCGTGTACCACTTGACCTTCGCCTTCGACGGCGTGCCGGCGACGGTCTGGCGCACTTCCTGAATCGAGTAGACGTAGTTCGTCTCGCCCGTGACGACGATGTTCTCCTGGTCGCCCGTCGCGACGTTGATCACGATGCCGCCCGAGGGATCGAGCGAGAGCACGGGGGGCGTGGTGATCGGCTCGCTGGCCAGAGCGCAGGGCCCCGCGGCGCCGCACGAGGGGGTCAGGCCCGTGTTGATGAGATCCTGGAAGAGCGTCGCGCTCCACTGGGCCGGGTCCGTCGAGCTGAGGTCGATGCGCCAGACGGTGCCGTCTGCGTCTCCGACGAAGGCCTTCTGGGCCGTCGCGCCGACGATGTTGGGAAACACGGTGGGCGTGCCGATGATCGGCGAGTCGAACGGCGTGTCGATGACCCTGCCGATGTCGCGGATGCGCTTCGGCACATCCTGCGCGGCGCGCCCGAAGTGGCGGATGATCTCGCCCGTGTCGAGCCGCACGACCGTGACGCTGCGGCCGGCGACCGGATCCGTCGCGGCGCAGGACGCGCCCCACTGGCGCACGGTCTTGCGTCGCGGGAAGGCGGCGTCGCTGAAGTCGAAGTTGACCGGGTTGTACGCGCCGCCGCTATCCATGGCGCGGAGGCAGGTGCCGCCCTTGACCGGCGGGCCGTCGATGCCGCCGGGGAGGATCGCGACGCCGATCTGGCGAACGCCGCTGCCGTCGCCCGGATCGACCTGGAGCGTCGTGATGGCCGGGGTGCCGCTCTGGTTGCCGAAGAGGGCGACCATCTGCGTGCCGTCGCGCGCCTTGCGGTTCTGCTTCGCCGGGTCGCCGGCAATCCACTCGACGTCCGTGAGCTGCCAGAGGAAGTGCGGTCCGACCGCCGGGACCGTCGTACCGAAGGCGAGCGCCTTGGTGGTCGCGGGCACATAGGAAGCCAGGCAGCCCGTGGCGGCGGCGGGGTAACCGCCGCAGTCCGGGTCGCTCACGTTGAGCGCGTAGTAACCTGCGCCGCCTGCGCCCATGCCTGCGACCAACGTCGTGTGGTAGACGTTCGAGTTCACCGGATCGGTGGTCTTGCGGTCCCAGACGGTGTCCTTCACCGCGGGCGTGCCGTCGAGGAGGATCTGCTGACCCGTCGGGTAGTTCGGCGCGATCTTCGGGAGCACCGCGGGCGGAACGAAGGCCCACATCTCGAAGTTGCCGTTGTCGAACGTCGTCGAGGCGAGCGACTTGAACGCGTGAAGGATGCCGTCCGCGCTCGCGACATACATCGTGGGCCGGCGGTTTCCGTGCGCGGTCGCGAACGCCTGGTAGGCGTCGTCGCGAAGGTACTGGTTCGGCGTCCCGACGAGAGTCGGCGAGGAGCGGTAGATCGCGCCGAGCGCGGAGCACTGCGGGACGCAGACCTCTCCAGCGATGCCGCCGGGCGGTGCGCAGGCGTTCGGATCGGAGACCGTACAGCCGCCACCGGAGATCGAGCAGAAGCCCGCGCTCAGGTTGCCGGCGACCGTGCAACGAACGTTGAACTCCCAGGGCCCGGAGGGCTTGATCGATCCGAAGTGAGCGGTCTCGAAGTCCCACATGACGTCCGTGCACGTCGCGCGATTGAGGGCGGGGATGTCGATGCTCGCCTTGGTGACCGCTTCGACACCCCTCGAGCGCTTGCACGACGGAGAGACCGGGGGGACACCGACATCGGGCTGGATGTCGAGCGCTGCGGCCCAGTTGGGCGTGCTCTTGAGGGTGTCGTCCAGTCCGGAGACCTCGGTGCCGAGGAACTGCGGGATGCCGTCGATGGGGCTGGCCGCCGCGTACGGGCGGATCGATCGGGCCGAGTCCACGACGGTGCCGAACGGCGCCGGTCCGGCCGTCGTCTGCGCTTTCACGGAGATGAAGCGACGGTTCGCCGCCACGGTCTGCGCTGCGAGGTTGGCCGAGTACGAGTCACCCTCGGTCACCGACTGCGGCGACTGCGGGGTCGGGACTGCGCCGACGCAGTACGAGCGCTCGCGGTCGATCTCGCCGGACCACACCTTCTGGGCGTTCGGGATGAACGAGGCGATGAAGGAGGCGGTGCGGTTCCGGTTGCCGTCCGTGGCGACCGTCACGGACGGTGCGTAGCCCGGGAGCGTGCGCGTCGTTGCGGTCTTCGTGACGCCGCCGAGGACGCGACCGAAGGAGAGGACGAGGTCAGCCTGCGTCTCCGCGAAGAAGGGACCGACCTGGCCGTTCGGGAACGTACCGAAGTAGGCAATCTCGTTGAGCTGGCAGCACGCCTCGGCGGTCGAGCCCGGCGGGGGTTTCGAGGGCGGGGTGGTGCAGGCGGTCTGCATGGCCGTCGCCGTGCCACCGAGGTTCGTGTACCACTGCTTGCAGCTCGTCGCGAGCGGCGCCGTGGGGAAGCCGTCGTTGACGAACTTCACGTCGCCTGAGCCGTTGACGGAGAAGCCGATGACGAACGTGTTCACCTGCTTGCCGACCGGCCCGCTCGACAGGTCACTCGCGACCTTCGACGCCAGGTTGAACGGGCACTTGCCGCCGGCGCCCGTCTTGCAGCTCGGGCGGAGATCGAGGTTCGGTGCGCCGTCGGTGAGGAGGATGATGTACTGGTCGCGGCAGCCGACCGCGACGTACGGATCGGGCGTCGTCCCGCTCGGACCTTCGGGGCTGTAGAGGAAGTAGTCGCGCGCATCCTCCATCATGCCGGCGATCGGCGTCGCGCCGTAGGGCCGTGCGCCGAGGAGGACCTTCTGGACGGAGTCGTTGACCGTCTCGATCTCGAACGTGTCCGCGTTCGGCGACGGGAATCCGACCATTCGCCCTTCCCACGGCGGCGCTGCGACGTGGCGAGCTCCGGCCTCGAAGGCAGAGGCGGCGCTCGCGCAGTTGCCAGGGAGTCCGATGCCGAGCACGTTTCCCGTGTCGGTGGTCAGCACGTTGGTCGCGCTCTTCACGTACGACCACTGGCCGAGGAACGGATTGGCGGTGTCGACGTTGCCGCCCACCGGGAGTGGCGTCAGGACGCCGATGCCCGGGTTGGGATCGTTGTCGAAGGTCATCAGGCCGAAGCGAATGTAGTCGCGCACGGCGTCGAGCTGACCGTCGTTCGCTTGCTCGAACGTGCACGCGTTCGGCCCCAGGGACAGCGGGGCTCCCACGCCGTACTGGGTCTTCAAGTGGTTGTTGAAGACCTGCGTGAACGCGTCCGGGGGGAGGGCTCGAGCGTTGCCGCCAGAGCCGAGGCCGCTCACGCCTACGCCGGTTCCGGCAGCGGCGCCCGGGAGCGAGTACGGAGCGAACGTGCATGCGGTGGCGAGCGTCGCGCCGGTGAGCGGCCGGTGGTACGGCAGGAAGTAGTCCGCGTCGTAGACCTGCTTGCCGTTGATCTTGAACTCGTTCTTGAACGCGGTGGTCGTACGGTCGACCGCGTCGCAGCTGTAGTACGGCTGGAGGTTGCCGGTCAGCACCTGGAGGAGCATGCCCCAGCGGTTGGGGTTCGACGGGGTACCGGGCACGCACACGTTGACCGGCAACGGTGTCGGTGCGCGGTTGGCGCTCGGGAGCGAGTTGTCGACCATGCGCTCCATGGAGCCGGAGTTGTCGACGAGAAGGAGGACGTTGGGCAGCGGTCGCGCCGTGGTGCCCGCGATCTGCGCGTTCGCGTCACCCGATGCGCAGACAGCTCCGAGCGCCGTCGCGCCCAGCAATCCGCGGAGCACGAGGCGCGACATACCGATGCGCGAGGTCTTTGCGTTGGTCGGCATGAATTCTCCTCAGTAGGCCGCAGCCGCGCCCGTGATCGGGCCGACTGTCATCCGTCCGCGACCCATCACGGCGGACTGAGCCGGCGTGTTGGGGGCGATGCTCGATCGTACGGTCGCAAGAACTGTGACCGTGACTTGCGTGAAGCGCTGGGTCGCCGGGTCGTAGCCGCTCCCCGCCGCGGGCGGGATGTCGACCGGGTTCGAGATCTCGACCTCGGCGCTGGGGGTCGAGTTGACGGCGCCGAAGCTGTCCGCACCGAAGCCCGGCGTCGTCGCCCAGGCATTGGTGTTGACCGACAGCCCGATGATCTTCATCTCGGCCTCGTTGAGGCGCCGGCAGGCCGCGCCGGGCGGAGCCGGATCGGGCCCAGCGTACGGTACCGCCGTCGTGCAGTTGGTCGTTCGCTTCGCCCCGGACATCGACTGGATGACCGCCTGCGCGGCCTTGGGGTTCAACGTCTCCGCGGTCATCATCAGCGCGTGCTCGCCCGCGCGCTGCGACTGGAGCGCCTCGCGCCCGTGACCGGCGGCCTTGATGTCGGACTGCGTGGCCGACAGACCGTACACGCCCATCGCCGCGAGCAAACCAAGGGTGACGACGACGATGAACATCACCGCGCCTTCGCTCCGCCTGCGCGCGCGAGCCCGCGCGAGCCGAGCCGCTCGAGAGAGTCGGGGGGAGGATTTCATCAGTACGTCATCCCTGCCTGGTTGATGAGCTGGACTTCCGACATGATCGTCCGTGCGCGCGCGAGGTTCTTGCACGGCACCGCCGCCTCGGTGCAGTAACGCGAGATGTACCCGGGAACGAGCGACAGCGGTGCGTCGCGGTCGGGGAGCGACGAGCGTGTCGCGACGCGGAAGCGGACGGAACGAACACGCTGCGGCGCCGGGGTGCCTGTCGTCGTCCCGGCCGCGGCCTGCGTCCAGTTGGCAATGGCGACGCCGTCCGTGTCCATGTCGAACGACAGCTGGTTGGTCGGCGGGGGCAGAGCGGCGGGGCTGTCGACGCTGACGCCAAACTTCAGATCGATCGCATACTCGGCGACGACCTGCGGGCCTCCGGGGGACGGGACGCTCGCTCCGGTCGCGTCCAGAACTTCACGGTAGAGATCGAATTTGTTTCCGGTCTGGCCGACCGCCACATCGGGAGCGAGCGGGGCGGTCGTGGGCCCGATCCACCACCGGACCGTCTGCACGGGGTTGATCGTGATCTCGTCCCCCGGCGTCCCTCCGCAGTTGCCGGCGGAGCCAGCTGCAGTACCGCTGGCCGGGATGGGCGGGTTGCCGTCGGCCGCAGCGGCGAAGCTGATCGTGGCCGTGCCCGCCGCGCCGACGGCGGTGCTGAGGACGACGTAGTGCTGGCACCCGGTGACGTCGACGACGCGCGCCAGGAACGGCGGGGGCGCGCCGGCGAGCGAGCCAGGCGTGAACGCGTTGCGTACGGCCGTGTTCGGATTCGAACCCGCCGAGAGGAGCCGCGAGACCGCCGGGTTGTTGGTGGTGTTCAGGATGACGCTGTCGTTGTTGACCTGGAGGATCCCGCGGTAAGAGTCGTCGGTCGTGTAGTTTCCGGTCAGCAGGATCGAGTCGGGGTTCAGCAGGTTCTTGGCGGACAGGAGGTTGGGCCCCTGCGCGGTCGCGAAGGAGCCACCGACGACGATCCGGATCCCCTGGAGGTTGGCCGTCGCCACGCC
Organism: Myxococcales bacterium; assembly: GCA_025351875.1. Taxonomy (GTDB): domain Bacteria; phylum Myxococcota_A; class Polyangia; order Polyangiales; family Polyangiaceae; genus Labilithrix. The sequence continues at coordinate 19,924 of JANXVA010000414.1, forward strand.
GTAGCGAGAGGGCGTCGCCGCTCCGGGGAGCTGCGCTGCCTTGTGCCCGAACGGGACGGTGTCGCCGCCGGCGAGCTGGATGTTTCCCGTCGCCATGAAGGACACGCGCGTGAGGTCCTGGCGCAGGCGCTCGGCCGCCGTGCGGACCGCCGACTCCGTCGTCGAGAGGCGGGCCTCCTCGTAGAAGCTCGTCGTCGCCGTGCGGGCGAGCCCGACGACGGCGATCGTCACGATGAGACCCGCAACGAGCGACACCATGAGCTCCACGAGCGTGAAGCCGCGTCCCGCTCGCAGGTTGCATCCGCGAGTGTTCATCGGAGTTGCGTCTCCCGGATGGCCGTCGCCGCATAGACGAAGTGGAAGGGCGACACAGCCGGAATGACCTCGGGCGGAGGCGACGCGCAGTTGCCGATGGCCGACTGCTCGAGCCGCGCGTAGTAGACGCGGACCTCCGCGCGCATCAGCCCGGTTTGCTCGAGCTTGGGGTAGGCGGGCCCGGCGCCGGGCGGCACGATCCACTGGAGTCGGTACTGCACGCAGTACACGGCTTGAGTCGTACCCGAAGGAAGGTCCCGACCGAACGAGTCGAACGCAGGGCTGAGCCCGGCGGCCGGCGCGGGCGGCATCGTGATGCTGCAGAACGTGGGGCAGGGCTTGTCGACGTCCGTCAGCCACCGCGTCTTGTTGAGGTCGATCTTGTCCGGAACCGTCGCGTTCGGCTGGGTCCAGAAAGTGGCGTCTCGCTGGAGCCGGGCGATCCACTCGTTGGCAATGTTGGTCGCCATGTCCGCGCGACGCGCGTCCTCGCCGCCCTGGATGACGGCGCGCTGCATCCCGATGACGCCGGCCGCGCCGATCGCGAACAGCGTCATGGCCATGAGGACTTCGACCGCGGTGTAGCCGCGTTCCTGGTCTCGCCTTCTGTCGTGGTGCGCGTGCGTGAGGTTCGTCATTTCGAGTGAATCCGTGCGGCGGCGGCGCCGGCGAGCGTCACGTTGCGCGAGAGGCCTTTCGGTGAGCCGCCCTCGCTGCGCGTGATGCGGATCTCGGCGATGCCCGTGAAAGGAGCGCGCGCCTGCATGTTGGTGATCGCAGCGCCCATCGTCGCGCCCTCCGCGGCGTAGACGGTTCCGTTCGGGGTGACGCAGACCGCGAGCGCCGGCGTGACCACGAGCGTGAGCGGGTCGGTGGGATCCGTGATCGCGAACTCGGCCTTGATGTCGGGGTCGATGTTGATCGGCGCGTTGAGCTCGAGGCCTTCTACCATCGCCGTGAGGTTGGTCGCAGCGGGTGCCGTGGGGACGTACCCGATGATCGGCGCCCACTGGCCGACCGTCCGGCAGCTGCTCGCGGGGTTCGGACCGAGCGGAGCAGCTGTGTTGTCGAGGGCCTCGAAGAGCCACACGCGGCCACGGACACCGCTCGGTCCGGCAATGAGGAGGTGGGCGGCACCGCGGCCCGATGCCCGCGACTTTGCCCGCGTCGCCATCTGCTGGATCTGACGGGCGTAATCGAACGCCATCCGGTCGTCGCGGGCGACCCGCATCGCCGGGGCGGCGATCACGGCGAGGATGGAGATGAGGACGACGACGATCATCAGCTCGATGAGCGTGAAACCTGCTTGCAGCGCGCGCCGGGCAGCCCGGCGTGCCGCGCGTGCCGGCTCACGGGAGCAAGAGGAGCGGAGGGAGCGGATCGTCAGAGCTTGCACCAACGACCCGTTGAGCAAGGGTCATGCCCCCTTTCCAGCTCCGCTGATGGTGGCATTTCCTCGCGAACTCACCTCGCGCGCGTGGAATGATTTGCGAGGCTACGAAAAAAAGTGCGTCCGGAGTTAATGAAGCCAATGCGCCGTGATCCTAGGTAGTTCACCCCTGTTCGGCTCCGAGGTATGACTCCTCCCATGTCGAATCTCGCGCGTTCCCTCTCGCGTGCCCTGCCAGGCCTTCTCCTCTTGTCTAGCGCGAGCGCGTGCTCGGGTTGCACGAAGGAGGAGAAGCGTGGTGGTGGCGATACGCCGCCGCCTCCGCCGCCGAGCGCGTCGAGCGCGCAGCCGGGAGCGTGTGCGAGCGGCGGCGGGCAGATCACCGACGCGATAGCGGCGGCCTACTTACCGAAGAGCGTTGGAGGTTACTGCGTCGACCCGCAAGGCGAGGTGAAGACGTACGGCGAGAAGGGCAAGCTCTCGATGGACGAGGTCTGCACGACCGCCTTCGACGGCGAATGCGAGGTCTACAAGCGCTTCGGCCTCAAGCGCGTCGTGTCCCTTCACTATGTGGACGGGAGCGGCAAGGGCGGCACCGTCGAGGTCAACGTGTCGCAGTTCGCCGACGTTGCGGGCGCCTACGGCATGTACACGCTGCGCGTCGTCGCGGGAGATCCTGCCGAGCCGTCGACGCCCAAGCCGTTCGCGGCCGGCGCTGCGGCCGCGATCGGGACGGGGCGCGCCTACGTGTGGCGCGGTCAGCACCTCGTCGAGCTCCAGTACGTGAACGAGCAGGAGGCGCCCGCGGACCTCGCCAAGTCGAGCGACTCGATCCTTCGCGCGGTCGGCAAGGAGATCGGCACGAAGCTGTCCGGTCCGCTCACGCTGCCACCCGCCGCGCAGGCCCTCCCCGAGGCCAACCGGATCGCGAACGGCATCGTCTTCCAGCCGAAGGACATCAACGGCTGGAATGGCGTCGGCCCGGGCGCGCTCGGCTTCTACAAGGACGGTGACCGCCGCTGGCGGACACTCGCGATCTTCAAGGACGACGCCGATCAGGCGAAGGATGCCTTCAAGACGATCAAGTCGAAGCCTGGCACGCTCCCGGTCGCGGGGCTCGGCGATGAGGCGGCGCACGTCGTCGTCGGCGGAAAGGACGGCTCTCCAAAGGTGGAATTCCTCGTCGCGCGCAAGGGCGGCGCGATCTGGGGAATCGGCGATGAGGAGTACGCGCTGCGCGGCGGCGGTGCCGGCGCCGCCGAGAGGGAGCAGAAAGCTCGCCTCACGAAGGACGAGGCGATCGCGAAGCTCAAGCCTCTTCTGGCGGGAGCAGCTCCCGCGGCCGCGACTTCGGCTGCGGCTTCCGGGTCACCTTCGGGGTCTTCTTCGGGTGCCCCGAAGAAGTAGCTCTGTGCGCGGCCTTGCCGAGCGCGGTGCGCTCGAAGCAGATCGGATCGACGCGGCGGGTCGCGCGAACGAGCGTGCTGGAGTGAATGAAGCGCGCCGTGACGGGGTCGTGATACCCGCTCGCGTCCGGCAGCTCGCTTCTCACGTCCTCGGCGCTGTGCACGCGGTGGTAGCGAACGACACGCCGCATGAGGTGGTCGCGCGCCCACTTCCCGACGAGGGATGCGAGGCCGATGATGAGATGGGTGTCGTCGCCGTCGCGGACGAACGCGAGCCTTCCCACGCCCGGCACCTGGTACTCGCTGCGCGCGCGCCCCTCGACGAGAGTCGTGTGGAGGTAGCCGCCGAGCGGGCCGAACCGCGGGCCGTAGAAATCGAAGCCACCGACCTTGCCGCAGAGCGCGTAGACCTCATCGGCGACGGCGTCACGAGCGTCGAGCGTGAGCCGCTCCATCGTGTGCAGGTCGACCTCGAAGCGTGAGAGGCCGCGACCGACGGCCTCGTTGAGGCGCTTCGTGCAGACGATCGCAACGCGCGCACGACGCACGCGGACGCCCTTCGCCGCCAGCCGGTCGAGGTCGTCCGCGCAGGCGGCGACCATCGCGTCGTCCGACGCAAACGTCTCGCCTTCGGTCGCCCAGCAGAGGTCCGTGTGGTGTGATGGGCACGGCGCCTGGAGCGCACGCTCGTCGTCGAGTGCGACGGCGGCGAGGAGCGCTGCGGGAGTGCGGGCCGTGACGCCGTCACGCATCGCGAGCGCGCGCGCCCACGCCTCACCGAGCGAGCTGTCGTCGAACGCAACGAGCTTCTTCGAGTCGCCGATCCGTGTTGCGGAGGAGCCGCGCGGACGTGACGTGACGAGCTTGGCGCCGGCCGGGCTGACCGTGGCGAGGACGCTCGTGACGATGAGCGGGCCGAGCCGCGGGCCCATCCCGTTCTCGTCGATGCCGACGTAGTGAGGCCTCGCCCAGCTCGGCAGGGTCGGCTTAGGCTCGCGCGGCACGCTTCGCACTAACTGCGACAAGGCGCGGAGACAACCTCGACGAGCTCGATCTGCGAGCGTTTCGCGGCTGAGCTGCCCTGTGGAGAAGTGAAGGAACGTACCTGGACCCACCTTACGACGTTGACCTGTGCGGTCGCGGTGTTTAAGGTCCTCCCCCCTTACGGAAGTGCAGTTACGCTACCGGGCTTCGCTACAGGTAGTGCTCAGCTGTTCCACGATCGATATGGCGTCACCGAGAAGGCGCACGAGGCAGGCGGATGAACAAGGTTCAGCTCAAGAAGTTCAAGACGCTCCTCACGGAGAAGCGCGACGAGATCGTCAAGAAGGCGAAGCAGACGCTCGAGGAGGACATGGCTCTCGACGCCAATGACCTTCCGGATGAGATGGACCTCGCTTCCAGCGAGTACCTCCAGTCATTCACGTTCAGGCTTCGTGGACGCGAGAAGGTCTTCCTCGACAAGATCGAGAAGGCGCTCCGGAAGATCGAGGACGGCAGCTTCGGCACCTGCGAAGAGTGCAGTGAAGAGATCTCGATCAAGCGTCTCGAAGCACGTCCGGAGACCACGCTCTGCATCCGCTGCAAAGAGGATCAGGAGCGCATGGAAAAAGACTACACCTAAGGAAACGCGGGCCATGGCGTCGCCGAGGGACTCTAGGAGGTGAGGAGAGGGGGGGCTTCGGGCGGCTTTTTCTTGGAGGCGTTCTGGGTGGCGCGGGTGAGGACGTCCTTTAGGTAGTGGCCCGTGTAGGAAGCCTTCGTCTGTGCGATTTGTTCGGGGGTGCCTTCGGCGACGATTTCGCCGCCCTTGTCGCCGCCTTCGGGGCCCAGATCGATCACCCAGTCGGCGCATGCGACCACGTCGAGGTTGTGCTCGATGACGATGACCGTGTTGCCCTGATCACGAAGCTCCAGGATGGCGTCGAGGAGGACCTCGATGTCCGTGAAGTGCAGGCCGGTCGTGGGCTCGTCGAGCACGTAGAGCGTGCGGCCCGTGGCCTTGCGAGCGAGCTCGCGCGCGAGCTTCACGCGCTGGGCTTCGCCGCCCGACAGCGTCGTTGCGGGCTGACCGAGCGTGAGATAGCCGAGGCCGACGCGCCGTAGGGCGTCGAGCCGATCGCGCACGCGCGGGATGGTGTCGAACAGTTCGAGCGCCTGCACGACGGTGATGTCGAGCGCGTCGGCGATCGATTTTCCTCGGTAGCGCACCTCGAGCGTCTCGCGGTTGTAGCGCTTGCCGCTGCACGTATCGCAGGTGACGAAGATGTCGGGGAGGAAATGCATCTCGACGCGCAGGACGCCGTCGCCCTGGCACGCCTCGCAGCGCCCGCCCTTCACGTTGAACGAAAACCGCCCTGCTTTGTAGCCCCGGACCCGTGCCTCCGGCAGCCCCGCATAGAGCTCGCGCAGCAGCGCGAACACGCCTGTGTACGTCGCAGGATTGGAGCGCGGTGTGCGCCCTATCGGCGCCTGGTCGATCGAGATCACCTTGTCGACGTTGCCCAGGCCCTCGACGGCGTCGCATTCACCGACCGGCGCGGTCGCGTTGTAGAGCTTCGACCGGGCCGCCGGCAGCAAGGTGTCGACGACGAGGCTCGATTTACCGCTTCCCGACACGCCAGTGAAGCACGTGAAGAGGCCGGTCGGGACACGGGCCGTGACGTTCTTCAGGTTGTGCGCGCGCGCGCCGACCACGACCACGGCGCCCTTGCCCTTCGCCTTGCGATTCTTCGGCACCGGGAGCTGCTTCGTGCCCGCGAGCCACGGGCCCGTGATCGATGCCGGGTTTGCCATCAGCTCGGCGGGCGTTCCCTCGGCGACGATCCTCCCGCCGTGGACACCCGCGCCCGGGCCCATGTCGACGACGTGATCCGCCGCGAGGATCGCCTCGCGATCGTGCTCGACCACGAACACCGTGTTTCCGAGATCGCGCAAGCGCGCCTGCGCCTCGATGAGCCGCGCGTTGTCGCGTGCGTGAAGGCCGACCGAGGGCTCGTCGAGGACGTAGAGGACGCCGACGAGGGCCGCGCCGATCTGGGTCGCGAGGCGGATGCGCTGTCCCTCGCCGCTGGAGAGCGTCTGCGCGCTTCGATCGAGCGAGAGGTAGTCGAGCCCTACGTCGATGAGAAATCCGAGCCGTGCCGTGACCGCGCGCAGCAACGGCTCGGCGACGGCGCGTTCGCGTGCGGTGAACTGCGCGTGCTCGGTGGCCTCCGTGTCCTCCCCGGGGGCGCGACCGGGCGCCCCCGGCGCGGCGCCGAGCGTGCCGAGAAAGACCCGGAGCCTCTCGAGCGCCATGCGGCCGAGCTCGGCGATGTCGCGCTCCCCGATCTTGACCGCGAGCGCCTCGGGTCGCAGGCGGCGGCCCTTGCAGGTGGAGCAGGTGCGCGTGACGAGGAAGCGACCGAGCTCGTCGTCGGCGATGGCGCCCTCGTCCTCGTCGGGGTCGTCCGCGTCGCTGCGTGAGGAGTCCGTGCCGTCCTGATCGGAGAGGCGAGCCTCGAGGCGCGGAACAATCCCGACGTAGGTCTTGCTCTTCTTGCCCTTGCTCTTGCCTGAACGGACCTTTGCAGGCTTCTCCTCCGCCTTCGTGTCGGGCGCGGAGCCGCCGTCGCCGAAGAGTACCGCTTTCTTCGTGGCATCCGGGAGCTTCGCCCAGGTCGTGTCCGGGTCGACGCCGAGCGCTTCGACGGCCCGGCTCAGCTCGGTCGCGAGCGCGACCGACCCGCGGCGCCCCCAGGCGAGGACGACGCCCTCCCGAAGCGAGCGCGTGGGATCGCCGACGACGCGGTCGGGATCGATGACGGTGCGCGCGCCGAGCCCGTCGCAGGCCGGACATGCGCCATGCGGGCCGTTGAACGAGAACATCCGCGGCTCGATCGGCGGAAGCGAGATCCCGCAGTCGATGCACGCGAAGCGCTCCGAGAGCCAGAACGGCTCCTCGCCCTCGATCGCGACGAGCAGGCGGCCTTCGCCGAGCTTCAGCGCGAGCTCGACGCTGTCGGTGAGGCGTCCCTTCACGCCGTCCTTCAAGACGATTCGGTCGACGACCACGTCGAGATCATGAGGCTTCGCGCGGTCGAGCTCGATCGGATCCCCGACGTCGACCACGGCGCCGTCGACGCGCGCGCGGACGAAGCCGTCGCGACGAAGGCGCTCGAGCTCGAGCTTCAGCTCGCCCTTGCGGCCGCGCGCGATGGGCGCGAGCACGCTGAAGCGCGAGCCCTCCGGCAGCGCGAGGATTCGATCGACGATCTGCTGGACCGTTTGCGCCTCGATGCGCTTGCCGCAGCTCGGGCAATGCGGAATGCCGACACGCGCGAAGAGGAGGCGCAGGTAGTCGGCGATCTCGGTGACGGTGCCGACGGTCGAGCGCGGCGACTTCGACAGCGGGCGCTGCTCGATGGCGATCGCGGGGGAGAGGCCGTCGATGCGGTCGACGTCGGGCTTGGCGAGCTGCTCGAGGAACTGCCGCGCGTAGGCGCTCAGCGACTCGACGTACCGCCTCTGCCCCTCGGCGTAGATCGTGTCGAACGCGAGCGAGGACTTTCCCGAACCGCTCGGTCCAGTGAACACCACCAGCTTCCCGCGCGGGAGCGAGACGCTCACGTTTTGCAGGTTGTGCTGCCGGGCGCCGACGACGACCAGGCGATCCATGCAACGTGATTCGTTACCACGTGTGCGCGGCGATTCGAAGCCGCGTCTCAGGTGCGCCGAGCCCTCATCCGAGCGCGTGGTCGAGATCCGCGATCAGATCCGCCTCGGATTCGATGCCGCAGCTGATCCTGAGCAGTCCGTCGGTGATGCCTGCGAGTCGGCGCGTCTCCGCGGGCATCGTCGAGTGCGTCGTCGATGCGGGATGGACGACGAGCGTTCGTACGTCGCCGAGGCTCACCGCGTGCGTGGCGACGCGCAGCGCTTCGAGCACCTTGCGCCCACGATCGAGCGCATCGCCTCCGGGCGGCGCGAGAAGCTCGAAGGAGAGCAGCGCGCCGTAGGCATGCATCTGCCGGCGGGCGAGCGCGTGCCCGGGGTGAGTCGCCAGAGAAGGATGGTGAACGACCGCGACGCGCGGGTGCGCCGCGAGGTGGGCGGCGAGCGAAGCGGCCGTCGCGCAGGCGCGCTCCTGTCGCAGCGCGAACGTTCGGAGGCCGCGCGCGACGAGCCATGCGGAGAGGGGTGAGAGGACGCCTCCAAAGCCCTTCACGACGAGCTCGCGAGCAGCGTCGACGAGCGCCCGGTCACCCATCACTGCTCCGCCGATGACGTCGCCGTGACCCGAGATGCCTTTGGTCATCGAGTGCACGACGAGGTCCGCCCCGAGCGCGAGAGGTGATTGCGCGAACGGCGTCGCGAACGTGCCGTCGACGACGACGAGCGGGCGACCGAGCGAGCCTGCCTTCGAGCCCGCCCCCGAGCGCGCCAGCTCGACGACGGCTCCGATGTCGACCACGCCGAGCGTCGGATTCGACGGGGTCTCGACGTAGAGGATTCGGGTTCGCTCGGTGACGGCCGCGGCGTAGGCCTCCGGCGTTCCGTCGACGAACGTCGTCGTGATGCCGAGCTTCGGCATCCGCTCGCGGAGGAGGCGCGCGCTCTCGGCGTACATCGATCGCGGCGCGACGACGTGGTCGCCCACCTCGCAGCTCGCGAGGAGGACGCCGGCGATCGCCGCCATGCCGCTCGCCGTCGCGCAGGCGGTCTCGGCGCCTTCGATCGCCGCGAGCTTCGTCTCGAGCGCGTCGACGGTAGGGTTGCCCCATCGGCCGTAAATCCAGGCGTCATCTTCGCCCTGGAAGGCGCGAGCGGCGTGGCTCGCGCTCGTGAAGGCGAAGGCGCTCGACAGGACGATCGGCGGGTCGAGCGCGCCGTCCTGGTCGGGCGCCTCGCCGCCGTGCACGCAGAGCGAGGCGATGGCGTCGGCGCGTCGTCGGAGCTGCTCGACGTACGAGAGCGATGGGTCGATCACGCGAAGGAGACTACTCCTCCTTCGGCTCGCGGATGAAGGTGACGACGAGCCCACCGACGACGACGAGCGCCATCCCTGCGATCGCCGCGAGGCTCGGGCGCTCGCCGAGGACGATCGCACCGAGGAGAGCGCTCGTGACGACCGCGAGGTAGCCCATGCCGCTGACCCGCGCGGCGAGCTCCAGGGTGTAGGCGCGCGTCAGGGCGAGCTGGCCGAAGCCTGCGCACACTCCGGCGGCGATCATCAGGCCCGTATCGCGCAGCGTCGGCAGACGTAGGTCGAAGAGCGACAGGCCTGTCATCACGACCCCCGCGAAGAGCGAGAAATGGACGGCGATCGCCTCGGGGTTCTCGGTCCTTCCCACGCGGCGCAGCATCATCATCGCGATCGACGCGAAGAAGGCGGCGGACACCGCGACGGCGGCGGTCGTTGCCGCGCTCGGACCGCTGCTCGCGGGGCCGCCTTGCCAGCTGAAGCTCGGATGGACGATCAGCACGACGCCGCCGAGCGAGAGGAGGAGCGCCACGCCGACCGCCGCGCTGGTCTGCTCGCGCAGTACGACGGGCGCGAGCAGCGCCAGGAACACTGGCGTGAGGTTGAGGAGAGTGACCGTGTCGCCGAGCGGGAGGGTGCGTGACGAGAGCGCATAGAACGTGGTGCCCATCGCGGCGGTCCCGAAGAGGCTCCGCCAGAAGATTGCCTTGCGGTCGTTCGCGACGAGCGAGGTCCCTCGCAGACGGGCGACGCCCACGGCCACACCCGCCCCGATGAGCGCGCGGACGGCGCCCACCGTCATCCACGACGCGGACGAGCTCGCCAGGCGGGCAAAGAAGTTCATCAGCGCGAAAAGAATCGCGCCCGCGGCCATCCAGGCGAGGGCCACGGGCGCCGCGCGGGAGTGGCTAGCCGAAGCGGGTTTCAGGAGTCACCAGGGTTTCTTTGCGTGTAGTGCGCCTGTGATAGCCTCACGGGAGCATGCTCAAGGTCGAATGCGAGTCCTGCAAGGCTCCGTATCAGGTCGACGAACGCCGTGTTCCCCCGACCGGCCTCAAGATGCGATGCCCGAAGTGCGGGCATACGTTCCTTGTCACGGATCCGTCGAAGGGTGGAGGCGCTGCGCCGGCAGGCGGCGGCGCGCCGTCGAAACCCCAGATGAAACAGACCATGGTGGGGGTAGGGGCGTTCGGCGGCGGCAAAGCGCCGCCGATGCCGACCAAGCCTGCGGCGCCACCCATGCCGCCGCCGATGGCCATGCCGGAGGACGACGGGCTCGCGCTCCCCGCGGTGAAGCCGCCCGTCCCGCGCACCGCGGCCAAGCCGGCGAGCGCTGCGATGCCGGTCGCCCCGCCGCCTGTACACGCGCCCCCCCAGATCTCCGCGGGCTCGCTGCCGGGCCTCGATGACCTCGACCTGCCTGCGCTCGTCGGCGAGGTCGGTCTCCCCGCGACCGTGAATCGGCCCGGAGCGGCGCGCCACAGTGGGCCCAAGCCCGCGCCGCCGCCGCCCGCGGCCCCGCCCGCGTTCAGCTTCGACATGGACCTGCCGGCGGTCGGCCAGTCGCAGTCCGGTGGCGGCTTCGGCGCCGTCGACCTGCCTTCGCCCAAGTTCGGCGGCGGCGCCGACCTTCCCTCGCCTCGCGGCGGTGGAGGTGGCTTCGGCGCGATCGACCTGCCTTCGCCCAAGGGCGGGGGCTTCGGCGACCTACCCATGCTCCAGCACGGTGACCTGCCTTCCCTCGGCGGTCACAACAACTTGCCGATGGTGGGAGGCGGCAGCAACCTACCGATGGTCGGCGGCAACCTACCGATGGTCGGCGGCAACCTACCGATGGTCGGCGGCAACCTTCCGGCCCCGCGTGGTGGCGGCTTCGGCGAGATCGATCTGCCGAGCGTCCAGAACGACCTCCCGCAGTCGATGGGCGATCAGGCGCACATGCCGATGCCCGTCTCCGACGACCGATTGCTGCCCAATCGACCTGGTGGTGCGCCGCCGCCGATTGCCTTCGGCGAGCTCGATCTCCCGCTCGTGGGGTCGTCGGGCGGCGCGCACGGCGGCCAGAATCGCTCGCCCGAGGCTGTGAGCTTCGGTGAGCTCGACCTCCCCGCCGACCCGACCATGGGCGGCGCTCCGCTCAGCATGCCCCCGGGCGGAGGCGGCGCGAGCGGTGGTTCCCCCGGCGGAATGGGCTTCGGCGAGGTCGACCTCGGTGGCGACACGAGTGGCGGCCAGGTGATGGGACCGCCTCCGGCCGCGAGCGGCAGCTCGATGTTCGAAGAGGCCTCGCTCGATGCCGGCGGGCAAGGACCCGCGATCGGGACACGCCGGGACCGTCCTCAGCACGTCGATCGGCCAGGGTCGAGGGCGCCGAAGGTGATCGCCGCGGTGGTGGCCATCCTCGTCGTCGGCGGTGCCGCGCTGCAGTTCACGTCGGTCGGCGCCTTCGGCCACATCTACCTGAGCGACCGGCTCCACTCCGGCGACTACAACAAGGACGCGCTCAAGGCCTCGGACGCGGCGCGCGCCAAGCTCGCCCTCGATACCTATGCGTCCGCGCAAGTGGCTGCCGACGAGCTCGCAGATCTTCGTCGCAAGTCGCCGCGCTCGCGGCCGCTCGCCGCCTATGCGGCCTACGTCGAGTTTGCGAACCAGGTTCGCTTCGGCGGCGAGGCCTCTCGCAGCGCCCGCGCGAAGACGTTCATCTCGGACATCCCGCCGGGCGCGACCGAGCCGTACATCCTCGCGGCACAGGCGGGGCAGCTCGCCGCCGCCGGCGACTATGCGGGCGCGAAGAGCGCGCTCGCCGTGGCGGTCGCGAAGGAATCGAAGGACGGCATCCAGATCGACCTCGCGATCATGCGTGGCGAGATTGCCCTGAGCGAACGCGACAACCCCGGAGCCGTCGCCGCCTTCACAGAAGCTGCGAAGCTCGCGCCGAGCGCACGTACCCACTTCGGTCTCGCGCGCGCCTATTACGGGATGAAGCAGCTGAAGAAGGCCCAGGACGCCGCTGCGGCGACCCTCAAGGAGTCGCCCACGCACGCCGGCGGGCTCGCCCTCCGCGCGCTCCTCACGATGGAGCTACAGCGCGATTCCGACGCTGCCCTGAAGGACCTCGCGATCGTGCTCGACGAGAAGGCTCGCAAGACCGAGGGCGCGAACGAGATCTCGAACGCGTACGCGGCCAAGGGCTGGATCATGCTGGCGCTCGATCGTGCCGGCGAGGCGCGCAACGCCTTCGACGAGGCCGTGAAGCTCGACACGCGCAACGTGACGGCGCTCGTCGGTCAAGGCGAGGTGCTCTACGCCGACGGTCGCTACACCGAAGCGCTCACGCGTTTCGACGAGGCCGTGACCAAGGACCCGACCGGCCTCGTGCCGACCATCGGCGCAGCGAAGACCAAGATTGCCCTCGAGCGCCTCGCTGACGCGAAGGCGCAGCTGACGGCCGCGCGCGCGCGTGCCCCGAAGGACATGCTACTCGCCCTCTGGCTCGCGAAGGCCGAGGAGGCGCTCGGCAACAAGACCGTCGCCGAGAAGCTCTTCAGCGACGCCGTCGACCTCTCCGACCCGCAGAACCCTGACGCCATCCAGGCGTACGCGGCGTTTGCCTCGTTCCTCGCCACGCAGGGCAAGCCCGCCGATGCGCAGGCGAAGCTCGATCAGGCGCGCGCGAAGCTCCCCGACACCGCTGCGCTGCAGCGCGCGTTCGGTGACGTCGCCGCCGCGCAGGGGCACTTCGACGAGGCGCTCGGCCACTTCCAGGCCGCGCTTCAGAAGAACCCGAACGATCTCGGTACGCGCTTCCGTCTCGGCGTCACGTATCGCCGCATGAACAACGTCGACCTGGCCGCGAAGGAGTTCGACCAGATCGTCGCGATCGACAAGGAATACCCGAACATCTCCCTCGAGCGCGGTCTCCTCTTCGAGAAGTCGAACGACGTGCAGAAGGCGCTCGAGCAGTTCCAGAGCGCGCTCGCGAAGCAGCCGAAGGACATCGACCTCATGCTGCGCGTCGGCGCCGCGTACGTGTCGATCGGCGAGGTCGACAAGGCGCTGCCGCTGCTCAACAAGGTCAAGGACCTGCGCCCGAACAGCGCCGAGGCGAGCCACTACATCGGCCGCGCGTACCTGAAGCAGGGCGGCCTCGAGTCGGCCGCGGCGATGCGCTACCTGAAGCGCGCCGTCGAGCTCGACCCGAACAAGCCCGAATATCACTTGTATGTTGCATGGGCCGCCAACGAGGCGACGCCCGCGCAGCTCGGTCTCGCGCGCACGAGCGTCGACAAGGCGCTCTCGCTCGACCGGCTCCTGGCCGACGGCTACTGGCAGCGTGGCGTCGTCCTGCTCCGTGAGGGCGCCGTGAACGACGCCGTCAAGGACCTGAAGCATGCGCTCGAGCTGAAGCCGACGCGCCACGAGGCCCACGCTGGGCTCGCTGAGTGCTATGAGCAGAAGAACGACATTCCTGCCGCGATGGCGGAATGGGCGAAGGCCATCGCCGGAGACGACAAGGTGCCGATGTGGCGCTACCGGTACGGCAAGGAGCTGCTCGAGAAGAACAACGCGGCCGAAGCTGCACGTCATCTCAGCTACGCGGTCGGCGAGGGCAAGAAGGCGCAGCCGCGTCCCGGTTGGCTCGCCCGCGGAGCGTTCGAGAACGGTGAGGCCCAGCAGAAGACCGGCCACAAGCCGGAGGCTATCGAGTCCTACAACCTGTTCCTCGAGCTCGCCTCGACGACGGACCCGAACCGTCGCGACGCGCTCAAGGCCCTCAAGGACCTCGGCGCTCCCTACGAGCACTGAGTAGCGTCACTCGATCGGCACGCGGCACGTCGAGGTGTACCGCCCGAGTCTTCACGGAGCGCGAGCGTTGGCCTCGAGCACGGCGGCCATCGCGGCGAACTGGTCGACGCTGAGGGTCTCTCCTCGTGCGTCGAGCGAAATGCCCGCCTTCTCCGCGGCTGCGGCGATGACATCGAGAGGAGCGACGCCCCTCCATGCGTTGCGCAGCGTCTTCCGGCGCGTGCCGAAGGCGCCCTTACGACGGCGCGGAAGGTGTCCGTCTCGACGGCGCGTCGCGGACGTTCCGGCTCGAGGCGGATGACCGCGCTCGTGACGTCCGGCGGCGGATGGAAGGATCCTGGACCCACCGTGAGGACCTTGGCGCAGCGAAACGCCGCGCGAACGAACACCGTGAGCGCGCCGTAGGTCTTCGAACCAGGTTCGGCGGCGAGGCGGTCGGCGACCTCGAGCTGGACCATGAACACGACGCGCTCGACGTCATCGGCGTTCACGACCGCACGCTCGAGGAGCCGACCCGTGATCTGGTAGGGGAGGTTGCCGCAGAGCACACGTGGCGAGTCGACATCGGCGGCGCCGAGGAGCTCGCGCGGATCTACGGCCTGCGCGTCTCCCTCGACGATGCGTACGCGTCCCTCGGGCAGATCCGCGAGCTCCTCCGCGAGCACCGGAACGAGATCGCGGTCGCGTTCCACCGCCACGACCGAGCGCGCGCGGAGCGCGAGGGCGCGGGTGAGCGCGCCGGTGCCTGCTCCGAGCTCGAGCACGCGGGCGCGCCCCACCTCCGAGTCGGGGATGCATGCCGCCGCGATCGCGTCGATGGTGTGCTGTGAGACGAGGAAGTTCTGCCCGAAGCCCTTCTTCGGCGAGAGCCCGCTGCGGCGGAGCACGGCGCGCGCGTCGCCCGTCATTCGCTTCCTCCGCGGACACCGTGCCTGCGGACCTCGACACTCTTCGGCCGAACGCCGAGGGCGCGCATCGCCCGCTCGGCACGCGACTGAGACGCGCGTACGCGGATGCGGACGGCTTCGAGCACGACGTCCTCGACGGTCGGAGGACCGCTCGGGTGAGCCGTGAGGCCGGGCTCGAAGGAGGGCATCGTCCAGCGTAGCTCGACGTGTCGCGCGCGCAGCTTTCGCAGCGGCGCATCCATCTGGCTCTCAGGGCCAGGCGGAGGCGCCCAGACGTGCACGATGCTGGGGCGCTTCTTCTGGTTCTTCTCGCGCGCGAGCTTCTCGAAGATCCCGCGCAGCTGCCCGTCAGCCTTGTCGCGCTCGCCCTCCACGCGGGGCGGCACCTCGACGCCGAACGACGCGAGATAGTGCCGGAAGCGCTGCTCACGCGGGGTCGCGGCCATCGGAAGGCGAGGCGCGAACGGGGCGCGCGCGCGCATCGCCTCGGCGCGGACCGAGAGGGCGTCGAGGTTGCCTCGCGGAACGTCCGCGAGCGCGCGCGGGTCGAGGGGCCGGAGATGCTCGGCCACGCGGGCGGCGATCTCCACCTCGTCGAGCTCGCAGCGATCGCCGTCGACCATGCTCGCGGCGCTGGCAAGCGCTGCCGTGATCTTCGACGCCTGGAGCGGACCGGTGCCGGGGGGAAGCCATGTGCGAACACGCGACGCAAAGACGATGAGCCCGACGCGATCGCCCTTCGCGAGGTGCCTTGCAGCCACGCCGCCGAGCTCGTCGATCGCGACGTCCAGCGGAGCCGTGCCATGCGCTCCAGCCCAGAGCTCGACGGACGCGTCGAGGACGAGCCATGCGATGTCGCGCTCCTCGCGCTCCATCTCACGGACGAGCAGCTGGCCTCGCCTCGCGCTCGCTTTCCAGGCGATACGCTTGAACGGGTCCCCGGCGACGTGCTCGCGGAGCTCCTTCAGGTGCTCGCCCTCGCCCGCGAGGGGCGCGGGCCGGCCGGCCTCGGCGACACGCCGCGCGCGACCGCCGCGCGCCGTCTGCAAGATCGCGAAGAGCGGCTTCGGCAGCACCTCCACGCCGTGAGGGTTCGCGAACATCAGCGGGACCTCGTAGAGCCCTTCGCCGCCGAGCGGCGTCCCGCGGACCTCGAGCGCGATGCCGTGCAGGCCCCAGCGCCCGACGCGCTTAGGACGAACGTGCATCTCGAAGCGCACCTTGGAGGCCGCGGGGAGATCGAGCGTGGCCGGGTGGATGGTCACCTCGAGCATGCTCGAGGCTACCGGGCGCAGGTTGACGCCGCGTGCGTCGTCGAAGCCACGGTTTCGCAGCTCGGCTTCGAGGATGATCACGTCTCCGCGCGTCGCCTTCGTTACACGGCGCGTGGTTCCCCAGACCATCTCGAAGCCGGAGGCGCGGATGCGCGTGACCGTCGAGAGCGCGAGCGCGCGTCCGAGCGTCACCGCGAGGAGCATCGCGCCACCGAAGGCGACGGCCGGAGCGACCTTCGCGGCCACGCCAACGGCGACCATCGCCGCCCCCGCCAGGGCGACCTGGAACGTCGCGCGCGTGGGGTGAAGCTGCATGTGCGGTGAAGCGGGGGCTGAGGGGGCGGGGGAGCTCAGACGGCTCGGAAGCCGCGCCGGTAGCCGACCTTGGAGAGCGCTTCTTCGATGATCGCCTCGCGCACGCGAGCATCGCCTTCGACGTCGGCGACGAGCACGAGACGGTGCGCCAGGACGGCAACGGCAACCGCGCGGAGGTCCTCCGGGACGACATAGTTGCGGCCTGCGAGGACGGCGTGAGCCTTGCCGGCCGACATGAGACCGAGCGACGCGCGAGGGCTCGCACCGAGCGCGACCTTCGGGTGCGCGCGCGTGTAGGTCGTGAGTGAGACGGCGTAATCGTGGAGGTCGTCGTCGACGTGGATGCGGGCCGTGATCGCTTGCAGCGCGGCGACATCCGTCGGGTTCAGAACGGCACGGAGCGTGGGCGGATCGATGCCGTGCGTGCGGAGCATCTGCGACTCCTCACGCGCGCTCGGGTACCCCATGACGACGCGCACGAGGAAGCGATCGATCTGCGCCTCGGGAAGAGGGTAGGTACCTTCGAGGTCGATCGGGTTCTGCGTCGCGAGGACCAGGAAGGGGAGGGGCAGCTCGAAGCGATCGCCTTCGATCGTGACCTGACGCTCCTGCATCGCCTCGAGGAGCGCGGACTGTGTCTTCGCGGGAGCGCGGTTGATCTCGTCCGCGAGGACGACGTTCGCGAAGATCGGCCCGGCGCGCAGGCTGAACGTGCCGTCCTTCGGCGAGAGCACGTAGGTACCCGTGATGTCGGCGGGGAGAAGATCCGGGGTGAACTGGATGCGCCGCGCCGAGCAGCCGAGCGCGGTCGCGAAGGCCTTCACGAGCGTCGTCTTCGCGACGCCGGGGACGCCTTCGAGCAGCACATGGCCGCGTGCGAGGAGCGAGACCATCATCATCTCGAGCGCGCGGGCCGAGCCGATGTACGTCTTCTGAACCTCGCGCCGGAGCTCCTCGATACGCTCCTTCGCGGCGGCGATCTCGTGGCCGCCGCCACCTTGCATGGGCACAGTCATTGGGCTCCGCCCGGGGGGATGGGCGAGGGGATGGGCGAGGCGATGGGCGAGGGGATGGGCGAGGCGATGGCCGAGGAGAACGCTGGCGGCGCGAGCGAGGGGCGCCCGTGTGCGGAGGCCTCCGCCGTGTCGAGCAGCTGCTTCACCGTGCGGGCGATGGCGACCACCTCGTTGTCCCGGATCGGCTGCACCATTCCTCCGCTGCGCTGGAATACGACCATCGTCTCGACGCTCGACATTCGTAGCAGAAGCTTGCGTAGGGCGACCATCCCTTCGGCATCGAGGAGGCCCCGGGTCGAGACCTGGTTCATCAGCTCGGTATGGCCCGGAACCTTGGGCAAACCGAGCAGGGAGGTGAGCTGCTCCTCGAGGGCGCTCTTCAGCTCGAGGATCGCGAGCACCCGGGACGTCTGTGGGGCCGCGATCACGGCTGCGTGCCCGGCCACGCCTCCCTGCGCGACGGCCGGCACCTTGCGGACGAACCGAGGCGTCACGGGCTTGTGGAGGCGACCGGCGCGCGAACCGACCCAGACGACGAGCGCGAGGCCGAGCGCGCAGGCGATCGCGTACGCGAGCCACGGCGGGAGCCCGTCGTGGCGCATGCCTTCGAGGGCCTCTCGCAGCGCGCGCATCCAGTCGCTCCACGTGCTCTCTTCGTCGCCATAGACGCCCTTTTGCTCGAAGTTGCCGGAGGCGATGAAGAGCCTCCCGCCACGCTTGCCCCACGAGTCGTGATCGACGGTGTAGCGAACGAGCCCACGCGCGAACGCCTTGTTGCCCCCATAGCGGAGCATCGAGTTCATGACGATCGACGGGTCGCCGACGGCGAGGAGGCGTCCCTGGCCGACCGCGCCGGCGACGGCCACGACGACGTCGGGCTCACCGTTGCCACGGATCTTGAGGACCGGCGAGAGGTCCGGATGAGAGAGGCCCGTCGGGTGGTTCGTGACGACGCGCGAGACGTCGCTCACCACGGGGTGAGCGCTCGCGGGCTCGGCGAGCGCGAGCTGCGGGTTCTTGCGGAGGAACTCGGCCGGGCGCCGCGGGCTGGCGACCCGCTCCATGCCGAAGTGACGGAGCAACGAGTCGCCTCTCCCGAAGTCGTCGAGCATGACGACCCGCCCGCCGGCGCGCATGAACTTCGAGAGCTCGTCGACGTCGAGATTCCGCTCCGGGTGAGGAGGAGGAGCCCGTCGTCAGGCTTGAGCTCGTGGAAGTCGATCTGCGACGTAACGACCACCCGGGTCGTGCCGAGCTCGGCACGGGCCAGCCGTACCAGCTCCGCACACCCCTCCCAGTCGCTTCCAGCCAGATCGAAGGGCGCCGCGATCGCGTGCCTCCCGACGAGGAGAAACGCGAGAATTACGCCTACTTCGAGCCCACGGAGCACGCGCCGCCCGATCGAGCTCGACCCTACGAAAATGACGCGCGTGAGCGCAGCGCGTCGCTTCACGACACGCGGCTCACGATTGTCGTGCACGGGCGCCTTCCCCATACGTACTCTTTGAAGCGTACCACTGGCTGACCATGGGTCGTGCTTGCGCCGTAGACTTGACCAGATAGGGCAGATTGCTAGCTTCCATCTAACGTCGCCGCTTTGGCCCAGGTCCCGTTTCGTACTGATTCTGTAGAGCTTTCGAGGAGGAATCGATGCTGCCTCCGTTCATCATCGAACAGATTCGCCGCCGCGAAGAACAAGAGCGGAAGCAGTACGAGCAGCCCCAGCTCGAGCTCCCCATTTCGCCGTCTGGACCACCCCAGCCGAAGCGACGGGAAGAGAGCGAAGAGGGTCAGCGCGGCGTCATCATCTTGGACCTCTGAGCGCCTCTCGCCGCGCCGCGGGCACGATCGCGGCCGCAAACGCCTGTGGGTGTGCTGCCCGCCGGCCGAAACGCCTCGGAATCATTCCGAGGACGGCGCTGGCTGTAACCTGTTGCGTTCCGCGGACCAGGAACACTAGGCTGCGCGCCGAATGGCCCGCCGCGCCCCCAAAAAGCCGCTTCTCCGTGTGGCTTCGCGTGCGCGGCGTGCGAGCCTCCTCGCCGCTCTCGCCGTCGGCTGCGCGTCCGCCAGCTGCTATTCGACCGGAGACGGCAGCCCGCCGCCGCTCCGCTCCTTCTATTACCCCGTGGGTCTTCAGGTCTCGGCCGGCGGCACCGTCCTCTACGCCGTCAATTCGGACTTCGACCTCCAGTACAACGGCGGGACACTCCAGTCCTACGACCTGGCGCTGATCCGTCGGGATGCCCTCACCCTCATCGCCGATCCGCGGAGCCTGAACGTCCCGATCCTCGATCGCGACAAGCTTGGCGACAACCCGTGCCCGGCGCGGTCGCCCTCCTTCCCGACCCTGGGAGAGACGTGCGCTCCTCCCGTCGACTCGAGCTTCTACGTTCGCGACACGGCAGTCATCGGCGCGTTCGCGACCGATCTTCTCCTCTCGCACACCCCCTCGGAGCTCGTTCCGCAGTCGCCGCGACCGCAAGGTGAGAGCGCGATCTGTCCGTCGCCTGCGTTCGGCAGCGCCGGGCCCGGGTGTCCCACGTTTGGTCCGCGTCGCTTCGACCGCCTCTTCAGTCCCGTGCGCGGCAATGCTTCGCTCACCTGGGCGAGCATCGAGCGTGACGGTCCCGACTCGATCGCTCCGCTAGACCCGAGGGTCCCGTACGGCCCGTTCGCGATCCAGTGCGGCAAGGACAACAGCGGCCGCTGTGACGGCGGTCACACCGCGGGCTCCGATCCTGACGAGGCCGGCAACACGCGTCACATCACGATGCCCGGCGAACCCTTCGGCGCCGCGATGAGCGAGGACGGCGAGTCCATCATCATCACGCACCAGAACGAGACGAAGACGAGCCTCTTCTCGACAGGCCTCACCCGGAACGACGCCGACTCCCCCAGTGGCGACGGCGCTCCACGGCCGTTCTTGCAGTTCGTTCTCGACGGCGTTCCGTTCGGGGGTATCGGCGCTACCGCCGTGCCCCACGATCGCGACGCGTTCCTCGGCGCGACGACGTTTCCGCGTCCCGCGTTCTTCCAGACGAGCCGCTCGATCCCCGAGGTCAGCCTCCTTCGCCAGTATCCCGACGAGTTCGGCGGGAACACGCCGTCGTCACTGCACCGTCCGTTCCTCGACCGCGAGACCGGCTTCCCCGTCGCGATCGGCGCCGGAGGAAACGACTCGCGCGGCATCGTCGTCGATCCGACGCCGCGCATCCGGTGCAAGGCGAAGGTCCTCCCCGCGGATCCCGCAAAGAACCGCACGGCGAGCGACGTCGACCGCGATCTCCAGACCTGCGGACAGAAGCCTGCGCGCGTCTTCATCGCGAATCGTTCGCCGGCATCGCTGCTCGTCGGCGACGTGGGCGGCGAGGCGACCGCCGCTGACGCCTACAACCCCGATCGCCTCGTCATCCATACGACCATCCCGCTCTCGGCGGGGCCGTCGAAGCTCTATCTCGCGCCGGTCGTCGAGCGTGACGGCGCCTACGGGCTCCGTGTGTTCGCCGTGTGCTTCGATTCGGCGACGGTCTTCGTCTTCAACCCGGACACCGAGCAGGTCGAGAACGTCATCCGTGTCGGACTCGGTCCGTTCGCGATGACGTTCGACCCGTTCGACATGAACGAAGTCGCGACTCACGCGCAGGTCGCTTACGACCCGCGCGCGGCGGGTACGGGCCTCCGGCGCTATCGGTTCGCGTACCTCGCGAGCTTCACGAACTCCTTCGTCCAGGTCATCGACCTCGACAACGCGCAGGTCGACCGCTCGACCTTCGAGCGCATCGTCTTCACGCTCGGCCGTCCGCAGACGCCGAAGGGATCCTGAGATGACTCGCCCGAAGCTCGCCCTCGGCGTCGTCGCCTCTGCCCTGCTCCCCGCCGCGACCGCGGTGCTCTTCGCCTGCTCACAGACGCCCACGAGCGTCCCCGTGCGCACGTTCGAGCGCGCGCAGCGGATGGACGTCGCGTGCATGCAGCTCTACGACCCGAAGACCCTCGCGACGCGCGAGCCGCTCGGCAGACCGCAGGAGGAGTGCGCACCCGTCCCCGCGTTCGTGAACGGCGACGCGTTCGGCAAGCAGCTCTACGCGTTCGTCACCCAGTCGACGCGCGGGGAACTCGCGGTCGTCAACCTGTCGGCCGGGCGCCTCATCGACCAGAGCCGCGCGACGCCCGGCATCAACTTCATTCCGGTCGGCGCGCTGCCGACCGACGTTGCCACGACGCCCGACGGGAAGATGGCCTTCGTCGGCTCCGCCGAGACGAACAAGGCCGCGATTTATGGCATCCCGACGCGTCGCCTGCTCGGCGATACCGACGATCGCTTCCCGCGCGACAACGAGCCGGTGTCCATCGCCTCGTGGCCGGTGTGCGCGCTTCCGCAGAATCCGGGTGCGCTCGCGATCATTCCGCGTCGCACGACGGCTCAGGCCGCCGACGCGGGCACCGCGGATGGGGGCGACGCGGGCGCTCCCGACGACGGTCCCGAGTACGAGCTCGTCGTGGTGCTGCCGGGTGATCGGCTGAACTCCGCCAAGATCATCACCATCGACCCGCGGCCGTTTCGCCGCGGAGGTCTGAAGAAGAACCCCGACGGGACCCTCGACTTCAGCTCCGACCCCGACCTCTCGCCGAACGGACCGATCCTCCAGCCCGGCTCGCTCGCGGCATGTCCCGTCACGTCCGCGATCGAGCTGATCGGCGAAGCCGCGCTCCCGACCTCGTTCGCGCGAGGTGCGAACTGGGACGACGGCGTGAAGTACGTCGATGCGGGCACCGACCTCACGTGTCTCCGGCCCGCGCCCGCGGGCAGCTGCGGAAAGCCGCCCTGCTGCGGAAACGTCGACACCGCCGGCGCCGACGCCGGTGACGCCGGCGCCGACGCCGCTGCGCCGGACGCCGCTGCCTGCGAGCCCGTCGCGGCCGTCGACGCGGGCTCGCTCCCGCTCGTCCTCGGACCGCTCGATCCGCCGCGGCTCGTCTCCGTCGTCCGGGACGACAAGACGCTCTACGTCGCGGACGACGCGGTCCCGTTCATCCACGTCATCGATCTGTCGACGCCTGGGTCGCCGCGCGAGGTGGCTCCGCTGCTCGCGACGAGCCTCATCGACCCGGCGCGCGTCGTGAAGGTGAAGGAGCTCGCCCTCTCGCCGCCGACCCGCGAATACAAGCGCTTCCTCTACGCCGTCGATCAGACCGAAGGCTCGATCATCGTCTACGACGTGACCGACCCGAAGACGATGCAGCGCACCCCGCTGACGCGTCCGCATCCGGAGCTCGATCCCTTCCAGCCCCCGGACCGCATCGCGTTCAGCTCGCCCGTCGTCGCCGTCGCGTTTGCGCGCCACGACGTTCCGCTCGACCCGCTGAAGTTCGGCTCGGCCTCGCCGTCGGGCGTGCTGTGCAACCCGAACCCCGCCATCGACGCAAACCCGCTCGGCGACCTCGGATTCTACTACCGGGCCAACGCGACCGAGCCCGGGCAGGACCTCGGCCCGCGCCGGCTGCGCGGCATCTTCGGCTTCGCGACACTCGCGAACGGCCAGGTGCTCACCATCGACGTCGACGACTGGGACTCGCCCTGCCGCCGTCCGCGCGACATGACGAAGGCGGTCTCCGATCTCGCCCCCGCCGAGGTCGCTGGCGGCGCTGGACCGTACAACGCGCCGACGGTCGCCGATCTCTCGGTGACGAATGAATCGTTCTTCCCGGCGACGGCGCCGCACTCGCTGCGCTCCGAGGTCCTCGTCCGCGACGACACCGCCTCCGGCAACCAGCTGCCGCGCCTCCAGGGAACGCCCACGGTGGCCACAGCCGGAGTGATCCTCCCGCAGCTGGGCCCCGGCTCCGAGACGACGCCGCTCCTCGACATCAAGTTCTCCTTCGAGGATCCGCATCCGCAGATCGACCAGGACTGGAAGCTCACCTACGAGGGCGCGCTGCCCGGATTCGACGGCCTCTCCGCCGTGCTCTCGAGCGATGACAACTACGCCTCGCTGACTCTGAAGCAGCCGTCGGCTCGCTTCTGTAGCAAGGGTGTCGAGGACTGGGCGCAGGGCGTCGAGCGGACGAACGCGATCTCCGCGGCGCTCGCGAAGCGCGGCGCGAAGGTGCCGGCGCGCAGCGAGCGGCTGATGACGGACTACGTTCAGCTCACCGAGGACATCCTCGGACCGGACGACGGCTACTGGCAGATCGACCAGGCCTGCTGGGATCCGTCGCTCGGCAAGGGACTGCCGCGTCAGGACGCATGCGCGCGGACGTTCGGCGTCGCCGCCGACCAGAACGCCCAGCGCGATTTTCCGATCGTCGAGGCCTTCGACGACCATGTCGTCCTCGGGCGCTTCTACACGACGCCCGAGAAGCGCCGCGAGGTCGTCTACAAGGACCCGTCGAACGCGCCGTACCTCAAGTTGATGCAGTGCTGCTTCCACAACCAGGTGCGCTTCAAGGTGCGTACCGGGCAGCTCTGGTCCGCAGTCGGCCAGACCGTCGGCGGTGGACCGGGCGTCGGCTTCTTCAGCCACATGACCTCGGACGCGGCCGGCCGCTGCGTGTCTTCGTGCGACCCGCGCGAGTCGCTGCTCAACGGTCGCTTGCCGACGAACCCGAACGGGATCGTCGTCGACCTCGCGACGACGCAGCGCAACAGCGCCCTCGCCGTGCGCAACCCGATGTTCTCGATGTCGGTGCTCGGCGGAGTGCTCACGGACGCGACCGGGACGTCGCCGGCGCCGATCGCGCGCGATACGCAGTACACCTTCTCGACACGCGGCCAGTTCCGCGCGCTCTTCGTCGGCATCGGCGGCGGATCCATCTCCGTGAACCCGCAATCGATGCGGTACGTCGAGTCGCTGGGGCAGATCGCGGTCGTCGATGGCGCGTCGCAGGGCCTCGTGCTCATCGACCTGCGGGCCGTCACGGTTGCGCGCGCTCCGTACTTCTGACAGACCTTCTCGCCATGGCGAAGGCGAGCGGAGCGGCTTCTCCGGGCATGCGGCAATACCTCGCCGCCAAGGCTGCTCACCCGGATGCGCTCCTCTTCTTCCGGATGGGAGATTTCTACGAGCTCTTCTTCGATGACGCCGTCGTCGCATCGAAGGCGCTCGAGCTCACGCTGACGAGCCGAAACAAGGGCGCGGAGGACCCGATCCCGATGGCCGGGGTGCCCCATCACGCGGGCGCGGCGTATGTCCAGCGCCTGCTCGATCAGGGCTTCAAGGTCGCCATCTGCGAGCAGATGGCGGATCCGGCGACCGTGAAGGGCATCGTCCCGCGGGAGGTCGTCCGCGTGGCGACGCCCTCTATCGCCTACGACGACAGCGGGCTCGACGCGCGCAAGAACCTCTTCCTCGCCGCGCTCGACGTCCACGCCACGACCGGTCGGGTCGGCATCGCCGCGCTCGACTTCTCGACGGGTGAGCTGTGCGCATGCGAGGCCGAGAGCGTGGGGGCGGCGCTCTCCGAGATCGTTCGCCTCGACCCTCGCGAGGTGCTCGGCGGTACGGGCTCGTCCGAGCTGCTCGCGGCCGTTCGTGCGGCGCTGCCGCGAGCGACCGTTCGCGATCTCGAAGGCGCCACGCGAGACCTCGCTGGCGCGCTGGCATCGCTCGACGGCGTGCTCGGCACGGGCGAAGCACGCAAGGCCTGCGCGAGCGACCTCGCCCTCGTGGCCGCGGCGCGCTGCGTGGGGCTCGCCCAGGAGTGCGAGCCCGGCCGGAAGCTGCCGATCAGTCGGCTGGTTTCTTACGAGCTTGGCGACACGCTATGCTCGACGACTCCGCCCAGCGGCACCTCGAGCTCGTTCGCACGATGGACGGCGACTCCGCGAAGGGGGTCGGCTCTCTCCTCTCGCAGATCGATCTCACGCGCACGTCACCCGGCGCGAGGCTCCTTCGTCGCCGCTTGCTCGCCCCGCGCACCGACGTGGTCGAGATCCGCCGCAGGCTCGACGGCGTGGAGCTCTTCGTCACGCAGCCTGGGCTCCGCGCAGAGATCCGTGCTCGTCTCGACCGCGTGGCCGACATCGAACGGCTTGCGGTGAAGCTCGCCGTCGACCGCATCGGTCCGCGCGAGCTCCTCGCGCTGCGTACGTCCCTTGCCGAGCTCCCCGGAATCGACGCCGCCCTCGCTGCATGTCGCGATCCCGGGGTGCGCGAGGCGCTCGGCCTGGAGGGCGCCCCGAGCGACGTCGGTCAGGCCGCTGCCGCGAAGGCGAAGGCGAAGAAGGGGAGCGTTGCGTTTCTCGATCGCGCCGAGGACATCCATGCGCTCCTGGCGAGCGCGATCGTCGACGATCCGCCGGTGCGCTCGAGCGACGGCGGCGTCTTTCGCGACGGCTACGACCCCGAGCTGGACGAGGCCCGCACCCTCACGCGCGACGGACAGCGCCTCATCGTCGACCTCGAGGCGCGGCTCCGCGAGGGAGCCCAGATCCCAAGCCTGAAGCTGCGCTTCACGCGTGTCTTCGGCTGGTACATCGAGGTCACGCGCACGCATCTCGCGAAGGCCCCTCGGGAGTGGCGCCGCAAGCAGACCATCGCGACCGGCGAGCGCTTCACGTGCGAGGAGCTCGACACGCTCGCCGACAAGCTCGCGCACGCCGAGGATCGCCTCGCGTCTCGGGAGAGCGAGCTCTTCAG
This sequence comes from Myxococcales bacterium, assembly GCA_025351875.1. Taxonomy (GTDB): domain Bacteria; phylum Myxococcota_A; class Polyangia; order Polyangiales; family Polyangiaceae; genus Labilithrix. Next base: position 45,964 of record JANXVA010000414.1, read on the forward strand.
CGATCTCGTGAAGCAGCTCGCCGCTCACTCCGAACGACTTCGCGCCGTGGCCGCGCGCCTGGGAACGCTCGACGTCTCGAGCGCGCTCGCGGAGCTCGCTCATCGCGACGACTACACGCGGCCCGACGTCGACGACTCTTGCGAGCTCATCCTCGAGGACGCACGCCATCCGGTCGTCGAGCATCTCGCCGCGGCCGGGCGCTTCGTTCCGAACGACGTCGTGCTCGACGCCATGGCCGAAGCATCCTCGGATCGTTCGCGACTCTGGATCGTCACCGGCCCAAACATGGCCGGTAAATCGACGTTCATGCGTCAGGTCGCGCTCGCCGTGGTGCTCGCCCAGATGGGGTCGTTCGTGCCCGCGCGTCGCGCGAAGATCGGGGTCGTCGACCGCGTCCTCACACGCGTCGGCGCGAGCGACAACCTCGCGCGTGGCGAGAGCACGTTCATGGTCGAGATGAAGGAGACCGCGAACATCCTTCGCCGCGCCACGCGCCGCTCGCTCGTCGTCCTCGACGAGATCGGCCGAGGAACCAGCACGTATGACGGCCTCTCGATCGCCTGGGCCGTCGCCGAGCACCTCCACGACGTCGTCGGCTGTCGTGCTCTCTTCGCCACGCACTACCACGAGCTCACGGATCTGACGGCCAGCTGCGCCAGCGCCGAGAACCACAGCGTGAGCGCGCGTGAGCACGCCGGGAACATCGTCTTCTTCCACAAGGTCCAGCGCGGTGCAGCCTCGCAGAGCTACGGCGTGGCGTGTGCCCGCCTGGCGGGACTGCCCGAGCCGGTGCTCGCTCGAGCGCGCGCGATCCTCGGCTCGCTGGAGGGCGGAGCCGCGTCTCCGGGCGGTGGGAAGCCCGCGCGCGGGAAGCGGGCCCCGCAGCTCGATCTCTTCGGAGCGGGCGCCACCGCGAACGTCTCCGCCGAGCCCACGCCCGCGAGCCCGGCCCTCGACATGCTCCGCGCCCTCGACCTCGATCGGATGACACCGCTCGAAGCGCTCACGACGTTGGCGAAGCTGAAGGGGCTCGCTGAGCCGACGTGAGCGACGCACGAAGGAGCAGGCAGCTTGGCCTCGGGCTCGTCGCCATCGCCGCGATGGGGTGGGGCACGTGGCCCCTCATCTTGAAGAACGCCCCGATGCCGGCGGCGCTCCAGTCGGCCGTGCTGATGGCCGTCCTCACGCTCGCGAGCCTGCCCGTCATGCTCCGGGACCGCGTCCGCGTGCGGCCGACCCTCCGGGAGTGGGTAGGCGTCGCGTGGCTCGGCGTGGGCGACGCTCTCAACGTCGTGCTGTTCTTCGCCGCCTACCAGCGCACGACCGTCGCGATCGCGGTTCTCACCCACTACCTGACGCCGATCTTCGTCGCGCTCGCGGCTCCGATCGTCCTGCGCGAGAAGGCGCGGCTGCGCACCTTCGGCGCCGTCGCCGTGGCGTTTGCGGGGCTCGTCCTCCTTCTCGAACCGTGGCGCGTCGGTCTCGGTCGCAACGACATCGTCGGCGCCGCGCTCGGCGCGGGGAGCGCGGTCTTCTATGCGTCGAACGTGCTGGTGAACAAGCGACTCGTTCGCTCGTTCTCGGGCAGCGAGATGATGTTCTTCCACGGCCTCGTGGCGACGCCGCTGCTCTTCGCGCTCGTCCCGACCCAGGAGTACGCCCTCGTCTCCAAGAGCGCGCTCGTCGTCGTCCTGCTCGGCGCCCTCGGCCCGGGTGCCCTCTGCGGGCTCCTGTTCGTCTGGGGGCTGCGCCGTGTCGCGGCGAGCCACGCGTCGGTGCTCACCCTGCTCGAGCCGTTCGTCGCGGTCCTGCTCGCGGCGGCGATGATGGGGGAGCGAGTCGGACCGATCTCGCTCGTGGGCGGTGCGCTGATCCTGGGGGGCGCGTTGCTGGTCGTCACCGGGGCTGTACCAGGCACGAGCACGACGGCGGGCGACGAGGCCAAAGGTGGAGTAGACTCCGCCGCATGAGCGACCGGGACTCGCTCATCTCCATCGCGCCGGTAGCACCGGGGGAGATCCTCGTCGTCGACGACGACGAGGCGACGCGCCGTGCCGTCATCACGCACATGACAGCGCTAGCCATGCGAGTCGTGCAGGCCGAGAGCGGCTTGCGCGCGCTCGAGGTCGCTGTCGAGAAGGCAGCGACCCTCGACTGCATCCTGCTCGACCTCGTGATGCCCGGCGACGACTCCTGGGTCGTGCTCGAGAAGCTCCGCGGCGACCCCGACACGGCGTCGATCCCGATCCTGCTCCTCACGGACGGCACCCCCAGCGAAGCCGACATGCTCAAGATGATCGAGCAAGGGGCCGTGGATCACCTGACGAAACCGCTGTCGGGGACGCTCCTCTGCGCAAAGGTCCGCGCCGTCTGCGAGCGTTCGCGCACCCAGCGCGAGCTCAAGAACAAGCTTCGCTTCGCGCTCGACAACGCCGCGCACGACGGGCTGACCGGTCTCTTCAACCGTCGCTACTTCGACCGACGCCTCCGCGAGGAGATCGCGCACGCGAAGCGGCACAAGCGCCCCTTCTCGCTGGTGATGCTCGACCTCGACCACTTCAAGCTCGTGAACGACACCTACGGTCACGAGGACGGCGACCGTGTGCTCCGTCACATCGCCGAGGTCGCGCAGGCGCAGCTTCGCGAGGACGACGTTGCATGTCGCTACGGTGGCGAGGAGTTCATCCTCCTCCTCCGCGATACGGGGGGGATGGCGGCGCGGGTCGTCGCGAACCGCCTCCGGACGAACCTGGCCAATCAGCCGATCGCGCTCGGCCCGACCGACGAGCTCCGCCACATCACGTTCAGCGCCGGCGTCGCCGCCGCGGACGAGCGCAACTCGTTCAACACCGAGGACATCGTCTCGCGTGCCGACGCGGCCCTCTATCGCGCGAAGCGCGCGGGTCGAAACCGCGTCGAGACCGAATAGCCCCTACGTTCGCCCCGTCGTCGACATGCGCGGATCGAGGAACGTCGCGCCCTCGGCGGTCGCGGCGGTCGCGGGATCGCCCTCGACGGGAAGGCCGAGGTCGACGGACCGGAGGAGGCCGACCTCGCCGAGGCCGAACGTCTCCTCCGCGACCTCCTGGAACGCGCGCTGCTTCGGCGCGGAGTCGAGCCACACGGTGATCTCCTTGCAGCGCATGCCGCCCAGCATCGCGTGCCAGCGCAGCGTCGTCATCATGGCGTTGGCCGACATCTCGATGCCGACGCGCGCGGCGCCCGTGCCCAGCGCCGGAACCGCGAGCGTATGACAGCCATGCTCGTCCGCGAGCAGCAGCGCGCGCGCGAAGGCGCGGCCGACGCACGACACCTCGTTCCATGCGCTGACCGCGTGGAAGACGTGCTTCGTCGACAGCGCGCCGGGCTCGGTGCGGATGCACGAGCCGAGCGGTCGCTCGCCTCCGCTCATCGCCTCCGTCTCGATCGAATCGCCGCCGCGCAGGCGTAGCGCCTCGCCGACGCCGCTTCGCATCTTCAGCTCGAAGTTCGCGCTCGAGACGATGGCCTGTGTCTCCGCGCGGGCGATGTCTCCGACCTTGAACGAGACCCTCACGGGACCGAGGAGGAGCGTGCTCGCGTCGAGGCGGCTCGCGGCCAGCTGCGGTGGCTCGAGCGCGCGCCCCAGCATCGAGAAGTGGTGCAGCGGCGCCGACATGTCCTCTGGCCTCCGGCGCACGTCCTTCTCGAGCATCGCGCGGAGGAGCTGCTGGAAGTACGCCTCCGCCGGCGTACCGGGCGGGGGCATCCGTGCCGGCTTGGCCGGGTCGAGGATCTCCTCGACGCTGTCGAACGGCGCACGGCCGTAGCGGAGATCGCACGCCGTCGCCGCCGCGCCCCAGACGTCCGTGAAGCGACCGACCTCGCCGCCCCGGAACTGCTCGGGCGCCATGAACTTGAGCGTGCCCGCGTTGTCGCGGACGCCGCCGTCGGACACGGCGACGGCGATGCCGAAGTCGCCGAGGCGAATCCCGCTCTCCGGCGCGCCGAAGATGTTCGACGGCTTGAGGTCCCGATGCACGACGCCCGCCTGGTGGGCTGCGCGGAGCCCGAGCCCCATCTCCCGCATCATGTGGCACACGAGCCAGAGCGGAAGCCCGACGCCGAGTGAGCCGCGGCGCCGGCGGTCGAGCTCTGCGAGGTCGAGTCCGTCGACGTATTCCTGGACGAGGAACGGAATGCCCGAGCCAGGGACGACGCCTGCGTCGATGGCGCGCACGATCCGCGGGCTCGCGACGCGCGCCATGAGACGCGCCTCCGACCGCACGCGAGCCGCGGCGATCTCCGGCCCTTGGGCCTCGAGGAGCGCGCGACGCAGCGTCTTGATGACGACCGGCACGGCGAGGCCCTCGTGCTTCGCGAGCCAGACGTCGCTCATGCCTCCTTCGCCGATGAGGCCCCAAACGTCGTAGCCAGGGACGGTGAGGCCGCTCATGACCGGAGCGTACCTCGCTTTGGGTGGCTCCGAGGGGCCCCGAGCGGACCGCTCACCGAGCTGCCCGTTCACGCTGGCGACGTGATCGGAACGCAAGCACGATCGAGATGACCGCGAAGTACGGGAGCACGTAGGCGATGAGCGCAGCCACGAGGCGCATCGCCGTCGTGAATCCCTGGCGCTGCGCGGACGCCGTCTCTTGCACGACGCCGACCGGACCCGACACCTCTGCGCTACCGGTGTCCGTGAACAGGTGGACGAATCCGCTGACCATCGCGACGACTACCCTTGCCGGCCTGACGAGCCCCTCGGCGACCGCGTGACCGACTCCGATCTCCACCTGCTCGGCCGGAGGGCTCACGAGGAGCTTCGGCGGCGCCCCCTGCGGAGTCGCCTCGAAGGTGAGTGTTCGTCCCTCACGCTCGACGTCGATGCGCACCGTCGGGTTCGCGTGCACGGCGACGGCGCGCTTCAGCCCGTTCCAGTCGTGCACCGCCTCGCCGTCGAGCGACAGGATGCGATCGCCGTCCTGGACCCCGGCGCTCGCGGCGGGCCCGTGCGGCGAAACGCGGACACGCATGCTCGTCTCATCGACGTGAGTATCGCCGCCGGCGAACAACCCAGCTGCGATCATCAAGCTCGACGCGAGATACCACCCTACGATCCCCCCGGCTGCGCGCGCGAGTGCGAGCGAGAGCGCCGGGGGCGGTGCGTCCATGCGCGTCGAGTACGCGTCGCGAAGCGCTCGCTCGCCGAACGGCAATCCGGCGGCCCAGCGCCCGGCGATCGCGACGGCAAGCGCGAAGGCACCGCTGCTCGCGAGCGTCACGATGGCGAGGAGGACGTACATTGGCGCGCCGGAAGGTCGCTAGTGCGCCGACTCCTTGACGTGCTCAGCGTACGCCTTCTCGTCGAGGAGGCTGTTCAGCGCGCTCGTGTCGGCCGCCTCGATGACGACCATCCATGCCTTGCCGTAGCAGTCCTCGTTGACGAGCTCGGGCTTCGCGTCGAGGTCCTTGTTGATCTCGACGACCTTGCCGCTGACGGGAGCGAAGAGATCGCTGAGTGTCTTGACGCTCTCGATCGTGCCGAACGCCTTACCGGCGGCGATCGCGTCACCGACCTTCACGTCCAGATTCACGAGCGTGATGTCGCCGAGCTGCTCGACGGCAAAGGACGTGATGCCGACGGTGACGCGATTGCCGTCCACCTTCGTCCACTCGTGGTCGTTCGTGTACTTGAGGCCCGCGGGGATGTTCATGACAGTCCGATTCTCTCTTTATTGGCTGCGCTTGTAGAACGGTGTCTTCACGACCACCGCTTCGACGTTCTTTCCGCGACAATCGACCAGGAACTTGGTGCCGATCGCGGTCATCGCCGTCGGCAGGTAGCCGAGGCCGATGCTCTTGCCGACGGTCGGGCCGGGGCTGCCGCTCGTGCAGATGCCGACCTCCTTGCCATCGACGTCGCGGAGCGGGTAGCCGTGGCGGGCGATGCCGCGTCCGAGCACCTCGAAGCCGACGAGCTTGCGGGGAAGGGGAGCCGCCTTGATCTTCTCGAGCGCCTCCTTGCCCACGAACATCGGCTTGTCGAGCTTCACGACCCAGCCGAGGCCGGCCTCGAGGGGGTTGGTCGTCTCGTCGATGTCGTTGCCGTAGAGCGAGAGCCGCGATTCGAGTCGCAGCGTGTCACGCGCCCCGAGGCCCGCGGGCTTCAGGCCGAGGGGGCGGCCGAGCTCGATGAGCTGATCCCACAGCGCGGGCGCGTCGTCCCAGGCGCAGAAGATCTCCACGCCGTCCTCGCCGGTGTAGCCGGTGCGCGCCACGGTGCAGCGCACGTTCGCGACGATCGCATCGCGAAAGTGGAATGCCTTCAGCTCGCGGAGCTTCGCGGCGTCGCCGCCCGCGAGGGAGAGCACGTCGAAGGCCTTGGGTCCCTGGAGCGCGATGAGGGCCGTGGCGTCGGTGCGGTCGTCGAACTCGCAATGATCGACGGCGGCCTTCTTGAACACCGCCGCGATCTTGTCGTGGTTGGAGGCGTTGCAGACGATGAGCCAGCGCTCCCGCGCGGCGCGGTAGACGATGAGGTCGTCGAGGATCGTTCCCTGTTCGTTGCAGCAGGCCGTGTAGAGCGCCTGGCCGTCGACGAGCTTGGAGGCGTCGTTCGTGATGAGGTAATCGACGACCGCCGCGGCGTGCTCGCCTCGCATCTCTAGCTCGCCCATGTGCGAGACGTCGAAGATCCCGCAGGCCGTGCGGACCGCCTGGTGCTCGTCGACGATGCCGGTGTACTGGACGGGCATCTCGAAGCCGGTGAAGGGCACCATCCGCGCTCCGGCCTTCACGTGGCGGTCGTGGAGCGAGGTCTTGCGCAGCGCGGGGTCGGTCATGACGAAGGCAGACTAGTCGACGAGCCACGCACTGTCAGCCTGGTCTCGAAGGATCTTCCGCGGCCTGAGTTCGATGGCGCTATGCTCGTTTCGTGAAGCTTCCTGGGGTGCGGATCGCCGTTCTCGTGGCGCTCGGCTGTGGATGCGGCATCACAGTCGTCGGAGCCCTCGAGCCCGACGGCGGCGCCGCAGACGGCGGCTCCGAAGCAGGCGCCCAGCTTCCCGACGGCGGCTCCGTTCCCGACGCGATGGAAGCCGACTCGGGGGACACGATCATCGACATCGTGCCGCTCGACGCCTCGTTCGACGTGAACCCCGCCAACTGCGCGGCCGGTTGCGACGGCGGCGTCTGCGACGGCGGCTGGTGTACGTTCACGTGTGGCGCGTCGCAGTGCCTGAACGCTCCGGTCGTCTGCCCGCCGGGTATCCCCTGCGCGGTCGCGTGCAACGCGAAGGGCTCGTGCGACAAGGGCGTCAACTGCGGCGCGGCCACGGCATGCGACGTCCGGTGCAACGGCGACACGACGTGCATCAACGACAAGGTGACGTGCTCGGGCGTCGCTTGCACCATCACGTGCTCCGGCAACGGCTCGTGCACCCAGGGCGTCGAGTGCGACGCCGGTCTCTGCGCCATCGGTTGCACCGGCACGAGCTCGTGCGTCAACTCGACGGTCGAATGTCGTGGGGAGACGTGCCAGGTCGTCTGCGGCAACGGAGCCGGTAAGGGCAAGGGCTCGTGCGATCAGGGCGTCACCTGCATCGAGGCACAGGCTTGTGACATTGCCTGTCAGGACGGGAACACCTGCATCAACAGCCGCATCACGGCGATCGCCCGCAACCGCGCGACGGTCCGTTGCACGGCCCCGGGCTCTTGCACCAAAGGCATCCAGACGACCTCCGCGGATGGCACCGCCGTTTGCAGGAACACGATGTGCGGGCCCGGGATCTCCTGCGACGGCGGCTCGTGCAGCGCGCGCTGCGTCAACAAGGACGTCGGTCTGTGCTGCAAGGCCGCGAACTGTCAGGTGCAGAACACCAGCTGCACGCTCTCGGATACCTGCCCCTGAGCTCCGACGTGGTCGTGGCTCTCCCCACGGCCGGTTAAGCGTTATGCTCGCCCTCGATGGCCACGCCGTTCGACCGCGCCGCCCGGCGCTACATCGAGGAATGGGTGCCGCGGTTCGTTCCGTATCACACGGATCTCGTTCGTGAGCTCGCGCTCGTGCAAGGCCAGCGGGTCATGGTCGCGCGGTGCGGCCCGGGCGCCGAGGTGCTCGCCGTGGCTCGCGCCGTCGGCGACCGCGGCAAGGTCCGCGCGACCGACCCGAACGCAGAGATGGTCGGCGTCTGCGACGAGCAGGTGAAGAAGGCCGGCTTCCCCGCGGTCACGTGCGAGTGTGCCGAGGCCGACGACGTCGGGGAAGGCGGCTGGAACGCAATCGTCTGCGCGTTCGGTCTCTGGACGCTCACCGACCGCCCGGCCGTGCTGCAGCGATGGGCCGCTTCGCTCGCCCCGAACGGCAAGGTCGGCATCCTCACCTTCGGGCCGCCAGACGAGAGCGACCCGTTCGAGATCCTCGCGCGCTCCCTCCGCGAGCTCGAGCCCGATGCCGCGACGAAGCCGCCGCGCATCGAGGCGAGCCGCGAGTCGCTCCTCCGCACGTTCGAGGACGGCGGGCTCGCGCTCGTCCGCCACACGGTGCTTCATCACACGGTCTCGTTCCCCACCGCCGAGGACTTCACGAACGCCATTCGCGAAGGCCGGACGTGGCGGACCGTGTGGGAGGAGCTCGGCCCCGAGCGCATGGGCCGCGTCACCGCGCACTTCTACGATCAGGTCGGAGGCCCGACGGCGCCGCTCGTCTTCGAGCCTGCGGCGACGCTCGCGATCGCCGCGCTGCCCGGCGCGGAGGTGGAACTCGCCGTGCGTCCGAGCGTGGTCGCGCCCCGTCTCTCCAAGACGCCGCCTCCGATGGAGGCCGTCGCTCTGCCGCGTCCGCGCGCCGAGCCGTGTGACGAAGAGAAGCCGAAAGGCTGATGGCGCCTCCGCCGAGCACGAGCTCGAGGGGCGGTTCTCGTGCGAAACCTGGCCTAATCCTGGCTTGATAGGGCTTTGCAGCGCGCCGTTGACGCGCTAGTAGGAAGCCTCGAAATCTTCCTCAGGAGTCGCGAATGGCACGTTACCAGTTCACGTCGGAATCGGTCACCGAGGGTCACCCGGACAAGCTTTGTGACGCGGTCTCCGACGCGATCCTCGACGCCATCTTGGCGCAGGACCCGAAGGCGCGCGTTGCGTGCGAGTCCCTCGCGAAGACCGGCATGATGGTCGTCGCCGGTGAGATCACGACGACGGCGACGATCGACGTCCCGTCCATCGTGCGTCGCGCCGTGCTCGAGATTGGTTACAACGACTCCGCGATCGGCTTCGACGGCAACACGTGCGCCGTCCTCTCGGCCGTCGAGAAGCAGAGCCCGGACATCTCGCAGGGTGTCACCGAGGGCGAAGGCCTGCACAAGGAGCAGGGCGCCGGCGACCAGGGCCTCATGTTCGGTTACGCGACCGACGAGACCCCGAACCTGATGCCCGCGCCGATCGACTACGCGCACCAGCTCGCGCGACAGCTCGCAAACATCCGCAAGAGCGGCAAGGTCAACTTCCTCCGCCCCGACGGCAAGACGCAGGTCACGCTCGAGTACGAGAACGACGTGCCGGTGCGGTGCGACGCGATCGTCGTCTCGACCCAGCACGACGAGAGCGTGAAGTACAAGGCGCTCCGCGAGGCCGTCATGGAGCTCGTGATCGAGAAGGTGATGCCCAAGAAGCTCATCGACAAGAACACGAAGTTCCACGTCAACCCGACCGGGCGCTTCGTCGTCGGCGGACCGCAGGGCGACTGCGGCCTCACCGGCCGCAAGATCATCGTCGACACCTACGGCGGCATGGGCCGTCACGGCGGCGGCGCGTTCAGCGGCAAGGACCCGTCGAAGGTCGATCGCTCGGCCTGCTACTACGCGCGCTTCATCGCGAAGAACATCGTCGCGGCCGGCATCGCCAAGCGCTGCGAGGTCCAGGTCGCGTACGCGATCGGCGTCGCGCGCCCCGTCGGCATCTACGTCAACACGTTCGGCACCGGCAAGGTCTCGGACGAGAAGCTCCAGAAGTACGTCGAGGAGCACTTCGACATGCGCCCCAAGGCGCTCATCGACGAGCTCGGCCTCCTCGCGCCGCAGTACCACGCGACCTCCGCGTACGGTCACTTCGGGCGTCCCGAGTTCTCGTGGGAGAAGGTCAACCGGGCTGCCGTCATGGCGTCCGACCTGCTCGGCGGCAAGGTGAAGGGCACCGAGATCGTCCGCAAGTCCGCGTCCAACGGCACGAACGGCTCTTCCAACGGCAGCAACGGCAACGGCGCCCACGCGAAGAAGGCGGAGAAGGCGGAGAAGGCGGAGAAGGCCGAGAAGTCCGCGAAGCCTTCGAAGAAGGCCGGCAAGAAGGCCGGCAAGAAGGACAAGCGCGGCAGCGCCGAAGCCTGAAAGACGCTGAAAGAAGGCTCCTTTGTGGGAGTCTCTAGTGCATCGCGCGGGTCGCCTTTGGCGGCCCGTCGCGTTTTGTCCTGGTATCAACGAGCCATGCTGAAGTCGCTCTCGGTCCTCGGGCTTGCAGGTTTGGTCGCTGTCGTTGCGAGTGCGTGCGGTTCTTCGTCGTCCCGCGAAGGCTTCGGCGACGGCACGACACCCGCGGCGGACGGAACGGGCACGACACCCGCGCCCGCAGGGACGATCGGCGGCAAGCCCGCCGGCGAGAACCCCGCGGCCGACGAGTGCCAGAAGATGGACATCATCTTCGTCGTCGACGACTCCGGCTCGATGGAGCAGGAGCAGACCAACCTCGCCGCGAACTTTCCGAAGTTCGTGACCGTGCTCGACTCATTCAAGACGAAGAGCGGCGCGAAGCTCGACTACCGCGTCGCCGTCACCACGACGGGCCGCGACGTGAAGTACTCGATCGAGGCCCCCGGATTCGGCAACATTCCGATGGACGAGAAGGGCGATGACGGCGCGTTCAAGAACACGAAGTCTTGCGGCGCAGCGACGCGCTGGGTCGATCACACCGACGCCGACAAAGCGACGCGCTTCTCGTGCCTGGCGAAGGTCGGCACCGGTGGCCCGAGCATCGAGATGCCGCTCGAGTCGCTGAAGCTCTCACTGACCGACCGCGTCGCCGACGGGACGAACGCCGGCTTCCTCCGCCCCGACGCGCTGCTCGCCGTCGTCATCCTCACCGATGAAGACGACTGCTCGCGGGAGGACAACAACTTCATCTACAAGGGCGACGGCGCGTGCGAGACGATGGATCACGTCCAGCCGCTCACCGACTACGTGTCGGTCCTCGACACGGCAGCCAAGGGCCCCGGCCGCTGGGCCACCGCGGTCATCGCGGGCGACAAGGCGTGCAAGTCGTCCTTCGGCAACGCGGCCGAGGCGAAGCGCCTGAAGAGCTTCGTCGGCCTCGCCGGAAAGAACGGCACGTTCAGCTCGATCTGCGACGGCGACCTCTCCGGCTCACTCCAGAAGGCCCTCGACACCTTCGACGCCGCCTGCAAGAGCTTCCCCGCAGTTCGGTAGGCTTTCAGGTCGGGCTCCGTCCCAGTTCATCCTCTCGGATTCGCTGTTCGGCGGTGGGGCGGCGCGGAAACGCGTGTTCTACGTTGCGCGTTCGCCCTCGTTCGCGAGGCGTGTGGGGAGTGTCGGGTCGAGGAAATAGCCTTCGTCGTCGTGGAGCAGGATGCCGTCGAGGCCCGCGCGGCGGAGGCGCGCGATGGTCACGTGGAGCCGGTTCTTCGCCGCGGCCGGGAGGATGGTCTCGCCCGGCCATCCTACGCGCACGAGTGTGCCGAGGGTGATCGGGCGGCCGGGGTAGCGGACGCGATCGTGGGCGAGGCGGCTGACGATCGCGCGCAACGCTCCGCCGGCAGCGAGCTTCACTACCTCGCCGGAGGGCGTGCGTAGCCAGCTGCCTTTCGCGTCGAGCACGAGCTTGCGGTCCGAGGTCGTCGAGCGGGACCTCCTTCGGGGCTCGCGGGCGGAGCGGACCTTCGCGACCACGCGCTTCGCAAAACGAACCTCCTCCGAGGTGCCGTCGGCGGGTGGGGGCTCGCCCGCGGGCGCGAGCACGCTCTCGAAGATCGCGAGTGCTTCGCTGCGCGCTGCGCGGCCGTCACCGTCGAGGAGAACACGGGCGCGCGCGAAGCTCTCGCGTGCCGATGCCGCGCGACCGAGCGCCAAGTCGACGAGCCCTGCCGCCGCCGTGACCATCGCCTCACTACCTCGGTCGCCGACGTCGGCAAGCTTCACGCGCGCATCGCGGTAGCTGCCTTCCGCATCCGCGAGCGCCCCCTGCTCGAGCGCGACGTGACCGAGGTACCCGAGGACGATGCCCTCCGTGTGCGTGTCGCCGATCGCGCGGAACGCCGAGAGCGCGCCGTCGAGGCGCGTGCGCGCACCGAGAAGGTCGGCCTCTTCGCTGTCGACGAGCGCGAGCAACACCTCGCACCACGCGGCCGAGCGATGATCGCCGGCGGCACGGAGCGCGTCGAGCCCCGCCGTGCAGTCGCGCCGCGCATCGATGAGCTGCCCGTCGTCGAGGAGGCGGCTTCCCAGCATCATGAGCACGAAGCCTTCTTCTCGCACATCGCCCGCCACGTGAAGGAGGTCCCGTGCTCGCGCGAGCTCGATCATGGCCTCGCCGTTCCGCCCCTCCTCCGAGAGGACATTGGCGAGGTCCTTCGAGACGATTCCGCGGAGGCCGGGGTCGGCGCCAGCCCCGAGCCGCTTCGTAGCGGCCCCGAAGTGCACTCGCGCGTCCGCGAAGCGCCCCTTCAGCCCAATGACGAGCCCGAGCTTGCTCGAGGCGAGCACCTCGACATGCAGGACTCCGGCCTGTGCCGCGAGCCGACGTGCGGCCTCGAGGTCCTTCAGCGCAGCGTCGCGCTTGCCGTGATGGATACGCGCGAGACCCCGCACCAGGTGGAGCTCGGCGGTGAGCGCCCTCGGTATGCCTCCCGCCTCGAGCAACGCGTCGACCCGTCCGATGAACGCCGCGAGCGGACCGCGCGCCAGGGCCAGCGGCGCGAGCGCGAGCGCGACCTTTGCCGCCATCGCCGCTCGACCCTCGGTGGTCGCCCAGCCGAGAGCCGCCTCGAGGTCGTCGCGATCGAGCGCGAGCACGTCGGGCGAGCGCGGCGGTCCGATGCCGCTCCCCGCCCCGAAGTGCTCGGCGTGCAGGCGCGCGGTCGTGGTGCGTTCGGCGGCGGTCTGCCGATCGGCCGCGAAGACGCGAACGCTGGCCTGGAGCGCGTACCTGCGTGCGCCGGGGAGCTCGCGAGGCTCGAACGCGCGTACGAGCGACGACTCTTCGAGGCGCTCGAGCGCCTCGGCGGTCTCGAGCCGCGGGCGTCGGGTGATCGCCATCGCCGCGGCGAGATCGAAGCTGGCCCGGAAGACGGAACAGCCCGCGAGCACGCGGGCGCCGCCCTCGTCGAGCTGGTCCCACGAGAGCGCGAACGCGCCGCGAAGCGTTCTCCCTCCGGATGCCGTGGAGGTCGTGTCGAGCGAGTCGAGGCGCTCCGCGAGCATCGAAGCGATCTCGCGCTCACCGAGGACGACGACGCGCGAGGCACACAGCTCGATCGCGAGTGGCAGTCCCGCGAGCGAGCGGACGATCGAGGCGACGTGTGGCGCCGTGCTCGCCGTGAGGCGATAGCCCGGTTGGACCGCGGCTCCGCAGCGGACGAAGAACCTCACGGCGCCCGATTTCTCGATGGCGGCCAGCGTCTGCTCGCGCGGCGGCGGGATCTCGAGCGGCCCGAGCGCGACGCGCTGCGCGGCCGGAAGAGCCACCCTCGTGCGCGCGGCGACGAGGAAGCGGGCGGTCGGGGCATCGCGTAGCCAGCTCGGGAGCAGCTTGGCCAGCACGGCGCAGGCGAGGTCCGCGTCGTCGAGCACCACGAGAATTTTCCCGCGACTCGCGATCGCCCGCCCGATCCGTTCGGCCGTCGCCGTCGCCGTCGCCGTCGCCGCGCTCGAGAGCCCGAGGGCGCGCGCAATCTCGCGACACGTCGCATCGGGGCCAGCCACCCCGAAGAGTGCACAATGCACCGAGGGTCTCGATGCGGCGAAGGCGCTCGCGAGGGCCGTCTTTCCGACTCCGGGCGCTCCCGTCATCGAAACGATCCGATTCTTCGCGACGGCTCGCGAGAGCTCCTCGAGCTCCGCTTCTCTGCCGATGAGCACGCTCCCACTCACGGTCTCCATCCTACGCGCGAGGGTGATCTAGGTGCGTGGCGTCGACATGATCCGAGTCCCCATGGACCACCCGCATCCTCGAACGACGGCACTTCGCGCTGTGAGAGCCTGGCCTACACCTTGCTCTACTGCTCGTGCGAGAGCGGAGATGTGAGGTGCCTGTGAACGCTGCGAAGAAGAGCCTCTGGTTGTGGTCGTTAATCGTTCCGCTCGCGTGCTCCGGCTGCGCGGCCGTCACCGGCGACGACGAGGAGCAAGAGAGCGAGCCGCAGGGCTCGAGCGCAGACGAGCTGCGCAGCCCCGTGAGCTGCACGGAGAGAGGGGCGACGGGCTACAAGAGCGGCGCGCCGTACGCGATGAGCGTCATCACCGTCGGCGGCAAGGCGACCGCGAAGCCGACGGCGCACGCGTTCCTCAAGATGCAGCAAGCGGCCGACGCCGCGGGCGTCACGCTCTCGATCAACAGCGGCTTCCGCTCGCAGGCGGAGCAGCAATATCTCTACAAGTGTTACCAGACCGGGTCGTGCAACAGCGGCAACCTCGCGGCCCGGCCGGGATACTCGAACCACCAGAACGGCCGCGCGCTCGATCTCGCGACGGGCGACTGGACGTGGGTCGCCAACAACGCCGCTCGGTTCGGCTTCAGGCGCACGGTACCGAGCGAGCGATGGCACTACGAGTTCTTCGGCAGCGATCCTGGTGGTCCGTGCGCGGGAGGCGCAGGCACGCCGCCCGCGCCGGCCGATCCGTCGGCCCCGGGGAACCACGACGCCCCGGCTCCCGCTCCGACCCCCGCCAACACCGGCGGTGCGTCCGGCGGCGGATGCTTTTCACCGACGATGAACGAGAGCATGGATGCGGGGGCGTGCGTCCAGTCCTCGGCCGACGACGTCTTCTACCAGTGCCACGATGGCCTCTGGTACCGCGGCGTCTCCGGCGGGAACGGTCCCTACGGCACGTGCACGTCGACCCACGCGCATTGACCTGATTCGGGGGCAGTCAGTACGTGATCACGGTGCGGATCGATTTGCCCGCGCGCATCAGCTCGAAGCCCTCGTTGATGCGGTCGAGCGGGAGCGTGTGCGTGATCATCGAGTCGATGTCGATCTTCCCGTCCATGTACCAGTCGACGATCTTCGGGACGTCGGTGCGCCCGCGTGCGCCGCCGAAGGCCGAGCCCTTCCACACGCGCCCGGTGACGAGCTGGAAGGGGCGCGTCGAGATCTCCTGGCCGGCGCCCGCGACGCCGATGACGACGCTGACCCCCCACCCGCGATGACAGCACTCGAGCGCCTGGCGCATGAGCGTCGTGTTGCCCACGCACTCGAACGAGTAGTCGGCCCCGCCCTTGGTGAGCTCGACGAGGTGCGCGACGAGGTCGCCACCGCCATCACGGAACGGAGCAGCATTGACGAAATGGGTCATCCCGAGCTTGCGGGCGAGCTCCTCACGCGCCGGGTTGATGTCGACGCCGATGATCATGTCGGCGCCCGCGATGCGTGCACCCTGCACGACATTCAGGCCGATGCCGCCCAGACCGAACACGACGACGTTCGCGCCGGGCTCGACCTTCGCGGTGTTGATGACAGCGCCGACGCCCGTGGTGACGCCGCAGCCGATGTAACAGACCTTGTCGAAGGGCGCGTCGGGCCGGATCTTGGCGAGGGCGATCTCCGGCAGCACGGTGAAGCTCGAGAAGGTGGAGCAGCCCATGTAGTGGTGCACCTTCTTGCCGCCGATGGAGAAGCGGCTCGTGCCATCCGGCATCAAGCCCTTGCCCTGCGTGGCGCGGATCGCGGTGCACAGGTTGGTCTTGCGGCTCAGGCACGATTTGCACGTCCGGCACTCGGGCGTGTAGAGCGGGATGACGTGATCGCCCTTGGCGAGCGAGGTCACGCCGTGGCCGACGTCGACGACCGTGCCCGCGCCTTCGTGCCCGAAGATCGCCGGGAAGAGCCCCTCGGGATCGGCGCCCGAGAGCGTGAAGTCATCGGTGTGGCAGATGCCCGTGGCCGCGAGCTGGACGAGGACCTCGCCGGCCTTGGGGCCTTCGAGATCGACGTCCTCGACGACGAGCGGCTTGTTCGGTTCGTAGGCAATGGCGGCGCGTACTCTCATGGTGTCCTTCGGAAGTACTACTTCGCGAGCGCCGTTTCCGCTACCGCGAGCAGCTGCTTCGGGCTCGGTCGCGTCTTGTAGTCCTCATCGACGTGCGCAAAACGAACGACGCCGGAGCGGTCCACGAGGAAGATCGCAGGAGTCGCGAAGTTCTTGTGGCCCTCTCCGGAGAACGCGACGAGGTCGACTCCGTAGCCGGCGAGCGCCTTCTGCTCGGCGTCGCTCGGCACATGAACGATCTTGAACGCCGTGTGCGCGACCAGCTTCGAGTCCGAGAGCATCGGGAACGGCACGCCCTGCTTGGCTTGCGTCTTCGCTTCTTCGGAGGGCTGATCGACGCTGATGGCGACGATTCGGATGCCCTTCTTCTCGAACTCGGGCATCGCGACGCCGAGCTCGTGGAGCTGCTGGTTGCAGAACGGGCACCATCCGCCGCGATAGAAGACGACGAACGTGGGCCCCCGCGGATAGATCTCCGAGAGCGGCAGGGACTTGCCCGTGACGTCGGTGACCGTGGCGTCGCCGGCGCGGTCACCGACCTTGAGGCCCAGACCCGCCGGCGACGTACCCAGCCGATCCGCCGGCGTCTCACCCAGCTTCGGCGGCGCCGGCTTGTCGGACGCGCTGCAGGGGGCCTTGGTGCTCGTCTGCGCAGCGACCGGCGTGCTCGGGGCAGCCCTCTCTCCGCCACACGCCCCGAGCGCCATCATCGAGATCACCAGTGTGGTTCGCATTCGTGTCCTGCCATAGGGGTTGAATCAGTCGCCGAGCCTGCGAGAAATGTCGCGAAGCCGCCGCTTGAAGAGGGCCGCGTCCTTGAAGGCGAGACCCACGAGACATGCGCCCTGGATGGCGCAGAGGAGCTCCGCCGCCGCATCGGCAGCTTTCCGTCCCGCGCCAAGACGACGGAACTGGGCGGTGAACCAGTCGAGCTGTACGGAAAAGAGCTCTCGGCCACGAGCCGCGAGGTCGTCGTCCCTCTTGTCGAGCTCCTGGGAGAGGTTGCCGTACGGGCATCCGCGCGCGACGATGATCTCCGCCGAGGCCTCGAACGCCGACACCACCACGCGAAGCCGCTCGACGGGATCCGACTCCTCCTCCGCTGAAGCGAACAAGGTACGGAGCTCCGCGACGCGATCGTCGATCACCGCGGCCGCGAGCGCCTCCTTGCTCTTGAAGTAGTAGTAGACGTTCCCCAGCGGGACTGCGGCGTCCTTGGCCACGAGAGCGAGCGTGGTCGCGGCGTAGCCGTTCGCGTGGATGACGCGGCTCGCCGATCGAATGAGCCGGTCGCGCTTGTCGAGCACGTGAGTAAGTTAGTCAACTAACTCGGTCGCGTCAAGCGAGGCGAGGGAGAGCGCAGCGCACGGCTCGATTGTGCACTTATCTGGAAACCTTCTCCGGGCGCCGTCGTAGTAGTGCCGACGACTTCTCGCGCTGACGCCGCCACGAGCTGGCGCGTGCGTGTGTCACGAAGCGACGTCAGGAGGCTCGAATGGCCATTAATTCATTGGTTCGTCGGCGCGGCTACCGCGCGTTGCTCGGTGTCAGCTGTCTCACCGCGGTGCTCGGCATCGGCACGCTCTCGCTCGCCGATACCGAAATACAGCCCTCGCCGCCGTCGATCGGCGCGGACGTTCCTGTCACGTACTTCGGGCCGCCTCCTTCTTCGGTGGAGCCGGAGCTCGTCGGGCCGCTCCTCCTGATGAAGTCCGGTGTCGTCGACGCGAACCTCGGCACCGTGACCCTGCCGCTCTATCGGGGTCAGCTCAAGGACGGTCGCAACATCTGGTACATCCTCACCGACACCGACGACCGCGGCAACGCCGACGCGCTAGGTCTCAACTTCTCGGCCAAGCTCACCTACGCGAACGCGTGCGACAAGGCACGCCACGCGACGCTCGAGGGAGACGGCTCGCTGACCTTCGATCGCGGCACCGTCGACTTCTCGCCTGATCGCTCGCTCACCCCCGGCGACCCCGGCGCGCCGTTTCCGCCGAAGGCGCAGCAGCCCGGCTCCGTCGGTGACGCCGATTACACGCCGATCGTGAAGTTCGAGAGCGGGGGCGGTCACATCTACAACGCCCCGATGATCGCCTTCGACGTCGCCGCCGAGACCCTGAACGCCTACTGCACCGGCAGCCCGGACAAGAAGAAGGTCCACGACAAGGTCGTCAAGATCTGCCCGCGCGACGGGACCGTGACGCTCAACCTCACCACCGGCTTCAGCTTCTCGCGTCCTGTCTTCTATCTGAGCACGGACACCAACGATCCCGTCGCGTCGACGCTCGAGGAGGCCACCCTCGCACCGGGGCTCCTCAACGTACTGACGGGCGGAGACGACACGTTCACGAGCCCGGTCGAGCGGCTCTTCGCGTTCACCAACGGCCCGCAGAACGTCGCGCCCAAGGAGATCAACCCGCAACGCCAGGGTCTCTTCAGCGCCATCATCGACGGCAATGGCCCGCTCAACGTCCTGGGCGGTATCCCCACCAACGCCACGGATTATAGCCCGCTATGGGACTTCAATCTCGGTGAGTGGACGGCGGAATCGGTGACCAACGGATATCGATCTCGCATGACCGACGAATTTCAGATCCTCGGAATGGTGTCACGGGGATTTCTCACGGGTCCCGGCGGCAAGCCCTACGGCTCCACGGGAATCGTCGTGAACTGTCCCATCGTCCAGCGATTGCTGTGATGCTCACCCCGGGCGCTGCTCGACCAACTTCGATTGTGCGGAGGTACTCATGCGCTACTTGAATTCATCCCTGGTATGGCTCTGTGGACTCGTGATGCTCGCGCCGCTCGGCTGCGGCGCCGGCAAGGACGGCGCGGACGGCAAGGACGTGACGGCGCTCGACGCCGGCGCAACCCCCGAAGGCGGCGGAGCAGTCGCCCTCAGCTGCATCAAAGCCAAGCCGGGAACGCCGGCCACCGGGAGCGTCCTCGACGAGATCTCCCCGGCGCCGGCCGTGATCGGGGCCGACGTTCCGGCGACCTACTTCGGTCCGCCGCCGTCCTCGGTCAACCCGCGGCTCGTCGGCCCCGTCCTCCTGATGAAGGCGGGGAAGGTCGACCTCACCGCCGGGACCATCACACTTCCGCTGTACCGCGGAGTCATTCGTTCGACGGGCAAGCCAGTCTGGCACATCCTCACCGACACCGACGATGCGGGAAACGCGGCCGCGCTGGGCCTCAATTTCTCCGCCAAGCTCGGGTACGCCGCGCTGAAGGGCGGGAAGTCGACGCGCAGCGGCGAGCTCGCCGCGGACGGGTCCATCATCTTCGAGTCCGGCACCGTGGATTTCAGCGCCACCCGCGCCGTGACGGCGGGCGCGCCCTCTCCGTTTCCTCCGAGCGTGGCAAACCCGGGCTCGGTCGGCGACGCCGACTACAGCCCGCTGGTCACGCTCACCAATGCCGGTGGCCGCACCTACAACGCTCCCATGATCGCGTTCGGCGCGTCGGCGGCAGAGCTCGAGCCGTCGTGTGCTGGCGCCGCGAATCACGCGCTCGTCCACGACAAGGTCGTACACATCTGTCCGTCCGCTCGCACCGTCACGCTCGCCCTCACCACGGGATTCAGCTTCGGGCGCCCCGTTCTCTACCTGAGCACCGAGGCGAGCGTCCCGCTCGCTGCAGCCCTCGAGGGCGCGACGGTCGCGCCGGGCCTCGTCGACGTCCGGGTGGGTGGTGACGACGGAGCCTTCAGCGCCGTCGAACGCATCTTCCTCACCGTCAACGGTCCGCAGAACCTCCAGCCGGGCAAGGTGAATCCGCAGCGCCAAGGCCTGAACAGCGCCATCGTCGACGGGACTTCCCCGCTGAACGTGCTCGGCGGAATACCTACGATCGCGACCGATTACAGCCCGCTGTGGGACGTCAATCTCGGGGAGTGGACGGCGGATGCGATTGCCAAGGGATACCGCTCCAGGCTCAACGAAGAATTTCAGATTCTAGGAATGGCGCAACGCGGTTTCCTCACCGGACCGGGAGGCGCGAAGTACGGCTCCGTCGGGATCATCGTCAATTGTCCAATCGTGCAACGTCTCTTGTAACGATGGTTAGGAAAATAGCGATCGGCGCGCCGTTACTCGTGCTTCTGGTATCCGGCGGCTGTGCCTCCACCGTGGCACCAGGAGGAGTTGACGCTCCGCGTGACGTGGACGCGGGAGCCGCCAAGGATCCGAGCGGCGCCGACGGCTCGGTCCTCGGCACCGACGCTTCGGGCGGCCCGGCGGACGGGCCGCCGGCCCAGCCCGAGACGCGGGGTGACTCGCAGACGCCGCCGACAGGCGCCGCGAGCGCGGTCGCGCAGTGGCTATCCGAAGGCGCCTATCGCAGCTGGCACTGCGAGCCGATCGAGACTGCCGGCTCCGCCGTGTCGCCGCACGGGGCGCACCGGGTTTGCTCCAACGACAAGCTCAGCAAGCACTCGGGCGCGGGCGAATTCCCGGCCGGCGCCGCCAACGTGAAGGAATTCTACGACGGCGTCGGAGGAGTCGTCATTGGGCACGCCGTTGCGCTGCACTCGCGAGCGGGACTGGCGGGCGATAGTTGGTATTGGTACGAAGACCGCGACGGCGCGGGAGCGACGTCGAACGGCGCCGCGGTCCCGTATTGCGTCGATTGCCACTCGAAGGCTGGTTCGTACAGCGGCCCGGCCGGCCACGACTTCGTCTTCACCCAGGTTCCGTGACCCGCGCGCGTCGGCAGGCGTCGCGCGGGCTCGGTCAGATGGCGTGCGATCTCAGATGTCGTAATACAGGAAGAACTCGTGCGGGGTCGGCCGCATGCGGATCGGATTGAGCTCCTTGGTCCGCTTGTAGTCGAGCCACTCGTGGATGGCGTCCTTCGTGAAGACGTCGCCGCGGAGGAGGAACTCGTGGTCCTTCTCCATCGCGTCGAGCGCCTCCTCGAGGCTGCCCGGCATGTGCGGGACGCCCTTCAGCTCCTCGGGGCTGAGCGCGTAGATGTCCTTGTCGAGCGGATCACCCGGATCGATCTTGTTCTGGATGCCGTCGAGACCGGCGAGCAGCATCGCGCTGAACGCGAGGTACGGGTTGCAGCTCGGGTCCGGGAAGCGAACCTCGATGCGACGGGTCTTCGGGTTCGGGCCCGTGATGGGGATACGGACCGAGGCCGAGCGGTTCCGGCTCGAGTAGGCGAGGTTCACCGGCGCTTCGAACCCGGGTACGAGTCGACGGTAGCTGTTCGTCGTCGGGTTCGTGAACGCCGCGAGCGACTTTGCGTGCTTGATGATGCCGCCGATGTAGTGGAGCGCCGTCTGCGAGAGGCCCGCGTAGCCGTCCCCGCTGAAGAGCGGCTTGCCGTCCTTCCAGAGTGACTGGTGGACGTGCATGCCCGAGCCGTTGTCGCCGAAGAGCGGCTTCGGCATGAACGTGGCGCTCTTGCCGTGCTTACGCGCCGTGTTCTTCACGATGTACTTGAACCACATGAGCTGATCGCCGCAGGGAAGCAGGCGATTGAACTTCATGCCGATCTCGCACTGACCGCCGCTGGCGACCTCGTGGTGGCCGACCTCGACCTCGATGCCGGAGGCCTCGAGCGCGAGCATCATCTCCATGCGCAAGTTCGCCAGCGTGTCCGTCGGCGGGACGGGGAAGTAACCCTCCTTGTGGCGCGTCTTGTAGCCGAGGTTCGGATACTCCTCGCGACCCGAGTTCCACGCGCCCTCGGCGCTGTCGAGGTAGTAGTAGCCCTCGTTGGGCTTCGAGTGATCGAAGCGGACGTCGTCGAAGACGAAGAACTCGGCCTCGGGTCCCATGAAGGACGTGTCGGCGATGCCCGTCTGGCGGAGGTAGGCCTCGGCCTTCTTCGCGATGTGGCGCGGATCGCGCGAGTACGGCTGCTTCGTGATCGGGTCGAAGACCGAGCAGGTGAGAGACAGAGTCGAGTGCGCGAAGAAGGGATCCAGCTTCGCCGACTCGGGGTCCGGCACCATGAGCATGTCGGAGGCGTTGATCGGCTGCCAGCCGCGGACGGACGAGCCGTCGAACGCGATTCCGTCCTCGAACAGAGCCTCGTCGAGGCGGTGCGCGGGCAGCGTCGTGTGCTGCCAGACGCCCGGGAAATCGATGAACTTGAGATCGACGAATTTCACGTCGTTCTTCTTCGCGAGCTCGAAAACTTCCTTCGGCTTCATGATCTTTCCTGCGGTGATCGCTCTCGACACGAGAGCGTTGTCAGATGGCGTCCTTGCCGCGCTCTCCGGTGCGGATGCGTACGGCTTCCTCGATCGGGCTCACGAAGATCTTTCCGTCGCCGATCCGGCCCGTCTTGGCGCTCTTCTCGATCGCGTCGAGCACGTCGTGGACGAGCTCATCAGGGACGACGATCTCGATCTTCACCTTGGGGACGAAGTCGACGACGTATGCGGAGCCTCGGTAGACCTCTTTCTTGCCACCGGTGCGGCCGAAGCCCTTCACCTCCGTGACGGTCATTCCTTGCACTCCGACCTCGCTCAAGGCGTCTTTAACCTCGTCGAGCTTGAACGGCTTGATGATGGCCTCGATCTTCTTCATGTCGGCGGCGGGTGATGAGACTCCACCCCTCGGGACATTCCAAGGGTGAACTGTCGTCTCTCTGCCTCATTTGGCGCAGGGTTCGTTTCCGAATTGTTTCCGCCGGACGAGCGACCCGGCGCGGACGCGAAAAAGACGCATACCGCCTAGGATGGTGCCGTGCTCCGCGCGTCCCGTCTGCCCCTCGGCACCTACCCGACGCCCGTCGAGGTCGGGCCGATGGGCATCTCGATCAAGCGCGATGACCTCACCAGCGACCTCTATGGCGGCAACAAGGTCCGCAAGCTCGAGCTGCTGCTCGCTGCCGCGCGGGAGGCCGGCAAGACACGCCTGCTCACCGTCGGGGCCGTTGGCAGTCATCAGGTCGTCGCGTGTGCGGTCTATGGTGCGCGCGAAGGATTCCGTGTCGACGCGGTGCTCGTGCCCCAGCCCGCGTCGCCGCACGCGGAGCTGAACCTCCGCGTCGCTCTCGCGCACGGCCTCCGCGCAACGGCGTGTCCAGCATGGAGCCTGGCGCCCCCGTACATCGCGTCGCGCTGGGGCGGGGACGCCTACTTCGTCCCGCTGGGCGGCTCGAACGCGCTCGGGTCGCTCGGCTTCATCGACGCGGCCGAGGAGCTCGCTGCGCAGGTTCGCGCGGGTCAGCTACCCGAGCCCGAGGTCGTCGTCGTCGCGCTCGGCTCCGGAGGCACGGCGGCGGGGCTCGCCGTGGGCTTCGAGCAGGCGGGGCTTCGCACCCGCGTGCTCGGCGTCGTCGTCGCACCGCCTACGCCTGTCGTGCGCCATCTCGCGCGACGGCTCGCGCAGAAGACGGCGGCGCTCGCTGGCCTACCCGTCGCGGTCGGCGTTCGTGCCGCGAAGCGCATCGACGTCGAAGGTCAGTGGATGGGGCGAGGCTATGGCCACGCGACCGAGGCCGGTGCGGCGGCGACCGAGGTGGCTCGCCAGGCTGGGCTGACGCTCGATCCGACGTACACCGCGAAGGCGTTCGCGGCGGCGCTCGGGCGTGCACGGACCGCGAAGCCCGGCGAGATCCTCTACTGGCACACGCTCTCGACGGCGCCGCTCGAGCGCCTGCTTCGCGAGGGCCATGCGCCCGCCGAAGGCGCTACCGACGCGCTGCCTCGAGGGCTCGCGAGCTTGCTCAAACGATGACGCTCGCCGATCCCCCGGTCGGTCGAGTGTCCGCCAGAAATGCGGGGATTTCGAGGTCACCTGTGGAAAACCGGGGCGCCCGGACCGCCGAAAAGTCAAATCATGCATTGTGCATGCTCGGCGCTGCAGATTAACATCGCCGCGTTTCTCATCGGGCGCAGTTGGCCCCAGACGTTCGTGGACAGGGGTGTCATGCGATTCGCCAAGTCGGCTCTCTGCGCTACGGCTCTCGCCGTAGCCTCACTTTTCACTGGCGGCACCGCGTCCGCACAAGCCAAGGGCTTCGCCCTCAACCGCTTCGACCCTGCCGACCGCGGGAGCGACTGGTTCGTCCTCGATTCGATCGATCTCCGCGGCCACGTGCGCCCGGCGGTCGGTCTCGTGGGCGATTGGGGGTACAAGCCGCTCGTCGTCTACAAGTCGAACGGCGACGAGAAGAGCGCGATCGTCGAGCACCAGGTCTTTGCGCACCTCGGCGGCTCGCTCGTCCTCTGGGATCGCCTGCGCGCGGGCCTGAACATCCCCATCGCGCTGTACCAGACGGGTGACGCCCCGACCACGAACGGGACCTCCTTCAAGGACCCGGGGACGTCCTTCGGCGACATCCGCGTGAGCGCGGACGTCCGCCTGCTCGGCGAGCACGGCAGCGTGTTCAACAGCGCGATCGGCTTCGCGCTCTACGTGCCGACCGGGTCGCGCGAGAACTTCACCGGCGACGGCAGCACTCGCTTCTCGCCGCGCGCGTCGGTCGCCGGCGACGTCGACATCTTCACGTACGCCGGGCGCCTCGGCCTCAACTACCGCTCGCTCACCGAGACGGACTCGCTCGGCACCGAGCTCACGATTGCGGCGAGCGCCGGCGTTCGCCTCCTCGAGAAGAAGCAGCTCCTCCTCGGGCCCGAGATCTACGGCAGCACGGTCGCCGATTCGTTCGGTGACAAGAAGGCGACGCCGCTCGAGTGGCTCATCGGAGGTCACTACACCCACCAGGATTTCCGCTTCGGCCTCGGCATGGGCTCGGGCCTCACGCGTGGCTGGGGTGCGCCTGTCTTTCGTACGGTCCTGAGCGCCGAGTGGGCGCCGGGCGCCGACAAGGACTCGGATGGCGATCACATCCTCGATCGCGAGGACGCCTGCCCGACGGTCCCCGGCGTCCGCACCAACGACCCGAAGACGAACGGCTGTCCGCTTCCGGCCCCGCCGCCGAAGAGGAGCGATCGTGACGCCGATGGGATTGTCGACGAGCAGGACGCCTGTCCCGACGTTCCCGGTGTCGCGAACACCGATCCCGCGAAGAACGGCTGCCCGCCTGATCGCGATGGCGACGGCATCTTCGACAGCGTCGACGCATGTCCGGACGTTCCGGGCGTGAAGAACGACGATCCGGCGAAGAACGGCTGCCCGCCCGATCGCGACGGCGACGGCATCACCGACGCCGAGGACGCGTGCCCGGATGTGGCCGGCGTGAAGAACGCGGATCCGGCGAAGAACGGCTGCCCGCCCGATCGCGACGGCGACGGCATCCTCGACCCGGTCGACGCCTGCCCGGATAGTCCCGGCCCCGCCGATCCGGATCCGAAGAAGAACGGCTGCCCGCTCGTCCGCATCGAGGACGGACAGCTCAAGATCTCGGAGCAGGTCAAGTTCAAGACCGGCAGCGCCGAGATCCTCCGCGACAGCGATCCGCTGCTCACGGCCGTCGGGACGATCCTCAAGGATCACACCGAGCTCACCAAGATCCGCGTTGAAGGCCACACCGACAACAAGGGCTCGGCGGGGATGAACAGGAACCTCAGCGAGCGCCGTGCCGCCTCGGTCGTGAAGTGGCTCACGACGTTCGGCATCGAGAAGAAGCGCCTCGCCGCGAAGGGCTTCGGCCTCGAGAAGCCGATCGACACGAACGACACAGACGAGGGGCGGACCAACAACCGTCGCGTCGAGTTCCACATCGAGACCGCTCCGCCGCCGCCCGAGAAGCCCGCGCCGAAAGCGGCGCCGAAGAAGCCCTGAGGCGTGACGAGGCGCGTGCCCTGAGCGGCACGCGCCCCCGCCCGTCTTCGCGTCTCAGCGGTGGCCGCTCACTGCGGGTCGAACGGGTTGTCGCGAACCGGCGCCGGGGGCAGCTCGGGCTTCGGCTCGGCAGCGCTGTCGGCCGGCGCAGCCTGGCGCCGCAGACGACGGTGCTGCGGCTTCGGCGGCTCGGGTGCGAGCGCGGCGCTCGGCTGGCTCGACGGCGTCCCCGACGCTGTGGGAGTGGCGGAGGTAGCAGATGCGGCAGAGGGAAGCGCGCTCGGCGCGACCGCGGGGCTCGCGGCAGCGCTCGCGCTCGTCGCCGTCGCGGTCACCTTCGCGGTGGGAACGGCAGCCTCGGGTGGCGTTGACCGCTCACGTTTGCCAGCGAAGTAGCCGCCGAGCGCGACGGCGGCGACCGCCGCGGAGACCATTCCGACCGAGAGCCAACGGCGACGTTCTGCGCGCACCGCGAGCTGGGTGTCGCGCTGCGTGTCGGGCACCCGGTCGCCGAGCGCGAGGGGCTCGATGATGGGGGGCGTTCCCGGCATCGCGACGCCGCTTGCAGACGACGACGCGCTGCTCTGCCAGGGAAGCGGATCGGTCTTCGGCCCCGTGCTCCTCGCGCCCGACGCGACGGGCGGCGACGAAGACGTGCTCGAGTCGCGTCCCATCTCGATCGGCGTGGCTGCGGCCGTGCGTGTCGCGTCGCTCGAGACGCCTGGTGACGACGAGACGTTCGGGACGGTGCGCTTCGAGTCCTCTTCCTCCGGGATCTCGCCGCTCGGACGGCTCGAGCGCTGCGCGCTCTGGAAGCCCTGCGAGGTGAAGATCTCCGTGTCGCCCGTCGCATCGACGGCGTGGGCCGTCGGTACGATCACGGCGGTGTGACGGCCCGTTCCGTCCGGCAGGACGGCCGGATAGGCCTCGAGCAGGCGCTTCGTCACTTGCTCGGCGGTCTTGATGCGCGCATCGCGATCGTGGACGAGCATCGCGTCGACGACCTTCGCGAGCTCGTGGGGTACCCACGGCGCAGCGTCGCGCAGGAGCTTGGGGCGCGACGTGAGGATTCCGACGATGGTCCCGTGGTAGCTGCCGCGATCTGCGAAGGGCGGCGCGCCGGCGAGGGCCTCATAGAGCACCGCACCGAGCGACCAGATGTCCGCGCGACCGTCGGTGTCGTCCTTGCCCTCGGCTTGCTCGGGCGACATGTAGAGCGGCGTTCCGATGGGAGCGCCGCTGCCGGTGATCCGGGCCCCGCCCGCGTCGTTCAGCAGCTTCGACACGCCGAAATCGAGGAGCTTGACGAGGAGCGAGCCGTTGTCGCGGGTCGTGAGGAAGACGTTCGCCGGCTTGAGGTCGCGGTGGATGACACCCGCCGCGTGAGCCTTCTCGAGGCCACGCGCCATCTGGTGGCCGATCATCACGCAGGTGGTGAGATCGAGCCGCTTGTCGCGCTCGAGCCGGCTCTGGAGATCCTCGCCGGGGAGGTGCTCCATGACCATGTAGAGGCCGACGCGAGCATCGGCGCCGACGTCGAACACGTCGACGATGTGCTCGCTCTGCAGCTGGCCGAGGGCGAACGCCTCGCGACGGAAGCGAGCGACGATGAGCTCGCTCTCCTTCATGGTCTTGTCGATCAGCTTGATCGCGACCTTCTTGCCGAGGTCGAGATGGACCGCCTCGCACACGACGCCCATGCCGCCGATGCCGAGCACGCGCCGCACCTCGTACTTCCCGCCGACGGCGAGTCCTACGAGTGAGCTGTACGTCGCCGCCATTTCTTCTGAAGTTCTCCGCGCTCGACCCGGGCAAGCGGCAGCCTCCGAGCATAGCTTCGAAAGCGGGCGTCCCACCCATCACGGCCGCACTTTCATACGCCCGAGATCGCCGCTCTCTACCCCGCGAAATTCGCCCGAAAAGAGAATAACTACCGCGACAAAGACCTACTTGGTGGCTCGCGCAGAACGAGCGCCAGCGTGCGACCCTGTAGGTGGTGCGTCCCCTTGCGCCGAGGGCCGAGCGGCGGCGTTCTCAGTCGTCCCCGCCTCTGTCGTCCTCCGCGGCGCGCTGGTCCTCGTCTTGTACGCTCGGCGCCTCGTAGAGCGCGCCGTAGAAGAGCGGGCCGATCACGGGGACGAGCACGACGACGGTCCAGAACGCCTTCTTGGGAGCGCTTCCGGAGGCCCGTCTCCAGAGATGGACGACGCAGAGAGCGCCGACTGCTTCGAGCACCCAGAAGGTCGGTCCCGGCACGCGCTCAGTCCTCGTCGGCGCGGAGCTTGGCGAGGACCGACAGATCCTCGAGCGTCGACGTGTCGCCCGTCGTCGCGGTGCCCGCGGCGACGTCCTTCAGGAACCGACGCATGATCTTCCCCGAGCGCGTCTTCGGCAGGCTGTCGGTGAAGCGGATCGCGTCCGGACGCGCGAACTTCCCGATCTCCTTGTCGATGTGGTGCGCGAGCGACTCCTTCAGCGCCTTGTCCGCTGTGAACCCTTGCTTCAGGGTGACGAAGACGACGAGGGCCTGCCCCTTGAGCTCGTCGGGACGCCCCACTGCCGCCGCCTCGGCGACGGAGGGATGACTGACGATCGCGCTCTCGATCTCTGCCGTGCCGATGCGATGACCCGCGACGTTGAGCACGTCGTCGATGCGGCCGACGACCCAGAAGTACCCGTCCTCGTCGCGGCGCGCGCCGTCGCCGGTGAAGTACACGCCAGGCATCTGGCTCCAGTACGCCTCACGGAAGCGCGCGTCGTCGTTGTAGAGCGTGCGCGCCATCGAGGGCCAAGGGCTCTTGATGACGAGCTTGCCGCCCTCGTTCGCCTTGCACTCGGTGTTGTTGTCCTTGACCACCGCGATGTCGACGCCGAAGAGCGGGAGCCCCGTCGCGCCGGGCTTCGAGAAGCATGCGCCCGGGAGCGTCGTCAGCATGATCGAGCCGGTCTCGGTCTGCCACCACGTGTCGACGATCGGGCAGCGGCCACCACCGACGACGCGGTGGTACCAGGTCCAGGCCTCGGGGTTGATCGGCTCACCGACCGAGCCGAGGAGGCGCAGGCTCGAGAGGTCGGCCTTGGTGGGCCACTCGTCGCCGGCGCGGATGAACGCGCGGATCGCGGTCGGCGCCGTGTAGAGGACCGTGACGCCGTGCTTCTCGATGATGTTCCAGAAGCGGCCCCAGTCGGGGGCGTTCGGCGCACCCTCGTACATCATGCAGGAGGCCCCGCACGAGAGCGGGCCGTACACGATGTAGCTGTGCCCGGTGACCCAGCCGACGTCGGCGGTGCACCAGTAGAGATCGCTGTCTTTCAGATCGAAGACATACTTCGACGTGACGTGCGCGCCCGCGAGGTAGCCCGCGCTCGTGTGGAGCACGCCCTTCGGCTTTCCGGTGGAGCCGGACGTGTAGAGGATGAAGAGCGGGTGCTCGGCGTCGAACGCGGCGGGGCTCTTCGCAAGCGCGAGGGCCTTGTCGCTCGGCTTCCGCTCGAGCAGATCCTCCCACCACACGTCGCGACCCTCCTTCATCTGCACGGGCGCGAGCTCGTGGCCGATGCGGCGAAGGACGACGACGTGCTCGATCGTCTTCGTCTTCTCGAGCGCGACGTCCGCCATCTTCTTCAGCGGCACGACGTTGCCGCGGCGCCAGGCGCCGTCCTGCGTGAGGAGGACCTTGGC
>JANXVA010000601.1 GCA_025351875.1 Myxococcales bacterium
CGGAGCTCTCTCCGTCGGGGTTCTCACGGAAGGGCGTGGCGGTTTGAAATTCACTCCATCGAAAGGCCGGATGAAGGATCGAAGAGAGTGTCAGTGATGTCCTCGGATTGAAGTGTCTGGGATGTCCCCGGTTGCACACACCCCGACCTCGGTTTTTGCGCTCTCCGTCTCCGTCTCCCGCTCCCGTCTCCGTCTCCCGCTCCCGCTCCCGTCTCCCGCTCCCGTCTTCCGTCTCCCGCTCCGTCTCCATCTCCCGCTCCGTCTCCGTCTCCGTCTCCGTCTCCCGCTCCCGTCTCCGTCTCCCGCTCCCGCTCCCGTCTCCGTCTCCGTCTCCGTCTCCCGCTCCCGTCTGCATCCGACGGCCTTGGGACGAATGGCAAGCCGACAGCGTGCGAGCCGAAGGCACGTCTCTGCAGGCGGGAGCCCCCGCGCGAAGGTTGACCTGCGATCACAACACCGCCTGCGCGTACCGAGCGCTTCCCCCTGTCGGCCTCTCTTCCCGGCGGATCGAGGATCGGGTGACGCACCGGCGCTCCGCTCCGTCGACATGAGACGAATCCCGAGGACGAAGCCCGACCACGTAGGGGCACCTCGAGAGGCCCCGTGCTATCTGAGCGGCGATGTTCTGCCTGCGCGTAGCCACCGATCCGTCCTGGGCGAAGCAAGCCGTGAAAGACCTGGACGCCGTCCTCGTCGATCACGCGCACTGCGAGATGAAGGCCGCGAACAACGCTCTCTCTCTCGTGCTCCGGCATCCTGGCGATCTCTCTCTCGTGCGCGCGCTCACGGACCTTGCACGCGAGGAGCTCGACCACTTCCGGCGTGTCGTTGCGTTCCTCGAGCGTCGCGGGCTCGAGCTCGGCTCGCCCCCCATCGACGCCTACGCGGGCGAGCTCCGTCGTGCGATGGCCCGCCTCCCCCACGCCGACGTTCCGCCGCTCACCGATCGCCTGCTCGTCGGGGCGCTCATCGAGGCTCGCTCGAGCGAGCGCTTCAAGCTCCTCGTCGACGCTCTTCCCGCGGGGACGTCGTCGGAGCTCAAGGTCTTCTACGAGGAGCTCTTCGCGTGCGAGGCGCGTCACTACCGGATCTATGTCGACCTCGCGCGCGACGCGCTGAGGTCGCACTGGCGGGGGACGGGAGGGGAGGGCGTGCTCGGGAGGCCGCCCGTCGACGAGCGCGAGGTCGATTCGATGGTCCAGAATCGCCTCGCGTTCCTGGCCGAAGCCGAGGGCGCGATCGTACACGCGCTCGCAGAGCGTGATTTTCGAGCTACCGTGCACGGCTGATGCCGCGCGAAGCGATCGACCTCCTCTCGTTCGATCGTGACGTGCGTCGCGCCGTCGGCCGTCTCGAGCAGCTTCGCGGCTGGCTTACCGCCGGCACGGCCGAATCGCTCGACCGGGCTCGCTCGTTCGATGTGTTCGACGGCGTCCGCCACACGGCGACGATGGCGAGTTTCAAGAGCCTTCAGGAGCTCGAGCCCTCGATCCTCGACGTGCCGCTACGTGACGGCCTTCTCCGCTGGATCTACGAGCTGCTCCAGGCGAGGGTCGGTCTCGACCTGACGCTCGCCGACGCCGAAGCGGTCCACGCGCTCGATCCGCAGCTGCACCCGAGCCATGTCGCGGAGGCCAAGCGCGTGGCCGCCGCGCGCGCCGCGGGGCCCGCCCCCGACGACCAGAAGGCGCAAGCTCACACCTACGGCGATGCGCTCGCCTCGATCGTTCGAGCGCCAGACCCGTCGCGCGCGGCCGCCGCGCTCGATCGCGCCGGCAACCTCGCGTCCCCGGTCGGCGCGGTCCGCAAGGGGCGTCGCGAGCGACGCTTCGAGGCGGCACACCGGCTCGGGCTCGCGCATCCCTTCGCGCTCGCGACCTCGATCGACGTCGGCGCTGCGGCGCGGGCCCTGCTCGATGCGACGGAGCCGCTCGCCCTCGAGCTGCTCGGCGAGTGGCGCAAGAAGGCGGATTTCCCTTGGCGCGCATCGTCCGCGATCGAGCTCGGTCTCGCCCGCGACGCCCGCGACGGTTGGCCTTCGCGGCTGACGCAGCGCTGGCTCGACGAGGCCTTCAAGGCGCTCGCGCCGCGTGGCGCCGACGCCGGACGGATGCCCGAGCCCCTCGGCGCCGCCTCCTTCGTCCGGGCCGCGGCGTCGTGGGGCTCCGCGTGGCGCACGGCGGGCGCGCCGCGCTCGATGCCGTTCGGTCTCGCGCGCGACCCGTATCCAACGCCGTCGTTCCGGTTCGGCTTCGCGGTCGCCCACGTCGTCGCGGAGCCGTCGTTCCAGAAGCACGTCCTCGAGCTCCCTTCGCGGCTCGCGAGCGGGCAGACGCGCATGCTCCGCACGACCATGTTGCATCATGCACGCTTGATCGCCGCGCGAGCGCTGCTCGCGTCCGAGGACCACGTGTCCTCGACGACGTTCGAGGAGCTCGGCACGCGCCTCTTCGCTGCGCCGCTGCCCGAGGCGATGCGCGATGCGTGGCCGGAGCCGCGCCCGACGGACGCGTCACGTCTCGTCGCGCTGCTCGGCACGCACGCGTTCCTCGGCGATCTCGTCGGCCGCTTCGATGACGACTGGTTCCGCAACCCGCGAGCGGGCAAGCACCTCACGAGCCTCGCGTGTGGTCCCGCGTTCGACGCCGATCCGGTCCCCGAAGGCGCAGCAGCGGCGATCGCGCGCGCCTTCGAAGCGGCGCTCGGGTGAACGGGTGAGGTCGTGAGGGGCCGCCCGGCATTCGGAGCTGCGCTCCTCGGTGGGTCGCTCGTCGCGGGGCTCGCGTCGGGCGCGCCGCCGAAGCCTGCGCCCCGCCCGCCCGCGCGTCCGGCCGTGCCGCTCGCCCCACTCCCGATGCTGCCGAGCATCCCGCGCGTGAAGGTCGAGGTGCTGAAGTCCCAGCTCGTCGTCGCCGTGGAGGTGAACCTGCCGCGTGGCGAGTGGAAGAACGAGGCGCTCGATTTCTATGTGGCGTTCGGCGCTCCAGGGGCGCCGCGCGCGATCGACGCTCACCTCCTCGCCGTCGGAGACGGGGCGCTCGAGCCCGAAGACGAGACGGGTGAGTCGCTCGCTACGGATCGCGCTCCTCATCGCCCTGCGTCGGCCCATGCGCTCCTCGGTCGCGATTCGATGGCGGGCATCGTCGTGCACCTCAAGCGCGAGTCCCTCACGCGTGCCTTCGCACCAGGCTCGATGGCGGCCCTCCGCATCCGGACGGTCCTCGATCTCCCGGAGGAGGACAGCACGGGCGCGCGCGGATTGGTCATCCGCCTC
The DNA here is from genome assembly GCA_025351875.1 of Myxococcales bacterium. Classification (GTDB taxonomy): domain Bacteria; phylum Myxococcota_A; class Polyangia; order Polyangiales; family Polyangiaceae; genus Labilithrix. The sequence goes on from JANXVA010000601.1 coordinate 3,275, forward strand.
GGCGCCTCGCGCGGCACCCCGCTCACGGTCGGCCGCCTGAACCTCTCGACCAAGCCCGGAGCGCCGACGCCCTCACGCGTGGAAGCTCGCCTCTGCGGCCCCGACGCCGACCCGACGCCGCTCGCGATTTCCCCGCGCCCGACCGCGCCCCCGGCGACGGCGCCGATCGCACCGGTGCTCGCCGTCCGTCACGCGTCGGACGATCTCTGCATCCGGTTCTGGACGCCGCCCTAGAACGTCTCGCCCGTATCTCCACTCCCGCCGCTTGCGGAGTCGATGAAGAAGCGAAGACCGATGCTCAGCAGCGTCGCGGGGTGATCCGCGACGACATCGCGGCGTCCACCGAACTCGACACTGAACTTCCGCTCGACGTAGCCGACTCCGAGGCTCGCCGCGTGCGTCTTCATGCCGGCGTCGTAGCGGTAGCCCGCACGAAGCGGGAAGCGGTCGGCGACGAGCAGCTCCGCGCCGAGCATCGCGCGCGCTCTCGCCGAGCCGAACGTCGTGAAGTCGACCAGCGAGTCCGCCTCGACCGTCACCGTCGCGCTCGAGAACCCGATCCCGCCTGCGAGGGCCAACGGCGCCAAGGCCGTACCAGGTGCCGTCAGATTGCGTCCGCTCATGGCGACGCGGATGTTCTCGCTGATCTGCACGGCGGCGCCAGCGTCGAACGTGAACTCGCTGAACACCGGTTCCTCGCGGGTGCCGTCGGACGCGAGACTTGCGCCCAGCGGGCCGGCGGAAACCTTCTGGCCGATGCGCAAGAATCGCCCGGTCGCGCCGAGGCTGAAGCGATCGCCGAGCGGATACGCGATCGCGAGCCTCAGATCGGTGAACTGGCGCTTTATCCCGTCGGGATCCATCTGCGACCAGGTCCCGCCAAATCCGCCCGCGAGCCGCGACGTGCTCGAGTCGGCAATCGCGCCGCCGTAGCTCTGCCGTCGCGCCTCTGGCCCGAAGGCGGCTAGCGCCTCGAGATGATAGACGCGATAAAGCGGCAGGTTCGCCGGATTGACGAACACTGCCGTCGTCGATCCGCCGAAGACCTGCGCAGCGTTTCCCATCGCGACAGAGCGCGGATGCTGGATCTCGCCGAGCTCGTAGCCCTGCTCGATGCTCGTGGAGGACGGATCGGCGAATGCGATCCCGGGGCACATGGACGCGAGCGCAAGCGCGATCGCAGCTGCTCTCCGGGGAGCTAGGGGCCCCAACGTCTTCGGTGGGGTGTTGGTCGGCCGCACCGCCGTAGCCCTACCAAGGCAGGAGCCGAAGGGACAATTTTCGACAACACCCGTTCGGGGCTGCCCGATGAACGGTCGCGCGAGCCTTGAATTCAGGCACCTCGTCGACCCTTGACACACCGAACAGCGGAAACTCCGCGGCGGCGAGAGAGTGTCGCTACGGCAACGCTCCGATAACGGAACGGCGACGGGCACTTATCCACCGTGTGCGAAGCTGCATGCGCACAGCACGTAATTCACAGGTGGTTTACAAGGAATAAACCCTAGCTACTGCGCTGACTTACACCTTTTTGAAACAATGGACATGACGACGGAAAAAGGAGGGTGCTACTTCCATTCTCCGGTCACTACGGGAGGTCGGCGATCAGCGCTCCGACCCTGCGCCTAGCGGTTCGATTCCTCCCTCTCGCGGGAGGGAGCAAACCGGGGGCGGAGGTGGAGTGCTCATCGGCGATCGTCCGTACGACAGGGGTGGAAATAGCTTCGAGCGGTGCGGGGCATGGGTTCAGCCCGCTCGATGCTGTGGATTGTTTGTCCGATCGCCAGGTCCTCTCGACCAAGGCCTAAAGACTGGGACGTGCCTCGCGCTGGAAAGCCGCGAGGAGGTGCCAGTCCACAGCCTGTGGAGAACCTGTGCGTTGCTGTTGGCATTCGCATTCGGCTGGAACGATGGTGATGCAGCACGACACGCTCTGGAACGAAGCCGTGGCTTTCACGCGGGCGAAATCGCCAGCGAGCTTCGAACAGTGGTTTTCAGGAGTTCAGTTCGACGGCATGACCGACGGCATCGTGAGCCTGCGCGCTCGCGACGAGTTCGTTCGGGAGTGGGTCGATCAGCACTTCCTCCCGACCATGATTGATTTCCTGCGCAGCCAGACGGGCTGGAGCATCCAGATTGCGTGGTGTGTCGGAGGTGACCTCGATCGCCCCGTCGCCCTCGGCAATGGTCAGCCTGCGCTGCCCGTACGACCGCGCGCGATGATGCCCGACCGCCCGATCCCTCCCGTGCGCCTGGCCTCGTCCGAGGGGTTGGACGCCGACGGCATGCAGCTCACCGAGATCGAGCCTCCGCGCTCGACGCGGGCGAACGGCTGGAACGGTCATGCGGCCGGCCGAGAGGTAGGGCAGAACGGTGGCGGCAAGGCCTCGCAGCCTCCGCCCATCGAAGGCCTGAACCCGAAGTACACGTTCGGGAACTTCGTCGTCGGCCCGTCGAACCAGCTCGCGCACGCGGCTGCCATCGCCGCCGCCGGCGGTGGTGGTCCCCGTCACAACCCGCTCTTCCTCTGCGGCGGCACCGGTCTCGGCAAGACGCACCTCGTCCACGCCGTGGCGCACCGCTTCCGTACGGAGCGCCCGTCGTCGCGCATCCTCTACGTCTCGGCCGAGAAGTTCGTGAACGAGTTCGTCCAGTCCCTCCAGGAGGGGCGCATGAACGAGTTCCGCGCGCGCTACCGCGAGAGATGCGATCTTCTCCTCGTCGACGACATTCAATTTTTGGCCTCGAAGACGCAGACGCAGGAAGAGTTCTTCCACGCGTTCAACGCGCTCCACCAGGCCGACAAGCAGATCATCGTCACGAGCGACAAGTATCCCCAGCAGCTCGAGAAGATGGAGGAGCGCCTCGTCTCCCGCTTCTCGTGGGGTCTCGTCGCCGACATCCAGGGGCCCGAGCTCGAGACGCGCGTCGCCATCCTCCGCAAGAAGGCGCAGATCGAGCAGATCGACCTCGCCGACGAGGTCGTTCTCTTCCTCGCGCAGGCGATCCGCTCCAACGTTCGGGAGCTCGAAGGCACGCTCATCCGCCTCGCCGCGAAGTCCTCGCTGCTCGGCAAGCACGTCGACCTCGACTTCGCGCGCCAGGAGCTCGCCCTCACGTCGAACCCGCGCGCGAGCGAGGCCGGCGTCGACGACATCCAGCGCGTCGTCTGTCACCACTTCAAGCTGCGCACGAGCGATCTCGTCTCGAAGGATCGCCACAAGAGCATCGCGTTCGCGCGTCACGTCGCGATGTACCTCTGCAAGCAGCGCCTCAAGTGCAGCTTCCCCGAGCTCGGTCGCGCGTTCGGCAATCGCGATCACACGACGGTGATGAGCGCGGTCCGCAAGGTCGAGGCGCTTCGCACGAGTGATCCCGAGGTGCGCGCGCACCTCGAGGCCCTCGAGCGGAAGCTCGGCACGACGGCCGACTGACTCGGCGACCTGCTACGCTCGGCAGCGTGGAACCGGAGCCCCGCAAGAAGAAGAAGCGCGGCTACTCTGCGCATCTCGACGGCAAGGCGCTCGTCCTCTCCCACGACGCGCCGCTCCCGGACGTGTGCATGAAGTGCGGCGCTCACGACGGCATCACGCGTCGTGAGGTCATCTTCTCGTGGTCGCCTGTCTGGGTGCGCTACCTCATCTTTTGCATCATCGGCGTGCTCTTGCAGCTTCTGATGCGCGTGCGCGCGAGCTTCGTCGTCCCGCTCTGTCCGAGCTGCAACGCCCGCTGGTCACACGCGCGCTACGCGACCCTCGGCAGCATCGGCGCGCTGGTCGTTGCGCTCGCGGGCGCGTCGTTCCTCCAGGAGACGTACCCGAAGACCCGCTTCCTCGGGGCCGGGATGTTCGCTGTCGCGGTGCTCGTCCACTTCGCGTTCGTGAGGCCGCGCACGCTGCCCGTGCACCACCTCGACGAGAACGAGATCGCCTTCAAGAACGTGAACGAGGGAGCCACCAAGGAGATCCTCCAAGGTGCTCGGCGTCCGAAGGCCGAGACCTGAGCGAGCTTCTCGAGGTCAGTGCGCGCCGGCCGCGCCCGCCGCCGACTTCGGCTTCTTGAGGAGGAGGACGAGCAAGAGCGCGGCGAGGAACACGAACGTCGCGCGCAGGAAGCCGTCCTGGAACGAGAGGACGAGCGCCTGGACCCGCACCTTCATCGCGAGCACCACCTCGGGGACGAGCGCGGGCGATGCCGTCTGCGAGCCCAGGGAGCCCCGGATGGTGGCGTACTGTTCCTGAACGATCGGGTTGTAGGGAGTCACCGATTCGGACAGGTAGAGCGTGTGGATCTTGGTGCCCCGGTCGACGAGCAGGCCCATCCACGCCGTGCCGATCGACCCACCGAGCTCGCGCGTGAGGTTGAAGAGGCCCGTGGCGTTGCCGCGCCGATCGGCGGGCACGTCGGAGAGCGCGATGACGGTGATCGGGATGAAGACGAAGGCGAGCGAGATCGAGCGCACGAACATCGAGGCGACGAGATCGCTGAAGCCCGAGCGCTCCGTGAGGTGGGCGTTCATCCAGAGGCTGAGCGCGACGCCGACGATCCCGAGCGCCAGGAGCACGCGCTGGTCGGCCTTCCCGCCGAAGCGTCCGACCAGCGGCATGAGCACGATCTGGAACATGCCAGAGACGAGGAACACCTTTCCGATGTCGAGCGCCGAGTAGTGCAGGACGGAGCCGCAAAAGAGCGCGAACAAGAAATTTCCGGAGAAGAGCGCCAGCCCCATGAGGAGGTTGATCCCGGTGCCGCTCGCGTACGTGATGTTCTTGAAGATGCGCAGATCGACGATCGGATGGTCGCTCTCGAGCTGGTGCACGACGAACGTGATCAGCGCAGTCGCGGCCACCCCGATGAGCACGGCGATCGTGGTGCTCTCGAGCCACCCTTCTCGATTTCCCTCCTCGAGGACGTACTGCAGCGAGGCCATTCCGACGGCGAGAAGCGCGATGCCGAAGACGTCGACCTTCTGCTTCGACGGCTCGAAGCCGGGCTCCTCGATGAACCGTAGCGCGAGGATCGCGACGAGGATGCCGAGGGGCACGTTGACGAGGAAGCACCAGTGCCAGGACGACCAGTCGATGAGATAGCCTCCGATGGTCGGACCGAGGAGCGGTCCCGTCACCGCGCCGAGGCCGAAGAGGCCGCCGGCCATGCCGTGCTCCTCTTTGGGGTACCGCGCGAACAGGACCGTCTGCGCCGTCGGGATGATCGCGCCGCCGCCGAGGCCCTGGAGCGCGCGGAACAGCACCAGCGAAGGCAGGCTCCACGCGAGGCCGCACAGCGCGCTCGCGACGGTGAAGAGGATGATGGACCCGGCGAGATAACGCCGGAAGCCGAAGCGCCGCTGGAACCACCCGGTCATCGGGATGACGACGATGTTCGCCATCATGTAGCCCGTCGAGACCCAGCCGATCTGGTCGATCGGCGTGCCGAAGCTCGCGCGGATGTCGTTGAGCGCGACGTTGACGATCGTGATGTCGACGAGCGCCATCAGCGCCGCGCACATCACCACAAAGGTGATCCCAGCCTTGTTGCCCGTGACGGTGCCGTTCACGATGGCCTCGCTCAGTGTCCGGTTTCAACCGTGACGTAGGTGCTCATGCCGGGGCGCAGCGTGATGTCCTGCGGCTTGTCGTCGATGCGGATGAGCACCGGAATGCGCTGCACGACCTTCGTGAAGTTGCCCGAGGCGTTGTCGGGGGGAAGGAGCGAGAATCGCGCGCCCGAGCCTGCCTGCACGCTGTCGACGTGGGCGCCGAGCGTGCGCCCAGGAAATGCGTCGATCTTCAGCTTCACGCGCTCGCCCTCGTGGATGCCCGCGATCTGGTCCTCCTTGAAGTTTGCGACGACCCACACGTCGTCGAGCGCGCTGATCGCCATGAGCGGGCGCGAGGGGTCGACCGTCTGCCCGACCTCGACGCTGCGTCGCGACACCAGACCACGTACCTGCGCGAGTACCTGCGTGTACGAGACGTTGAGGCGCGCTTGCTCGAGCGCCGCCTCGGACTGAGCGACGCGTGCACGAGCCACTGCGACGGCGGCGCGTGCCGCCTGGATCTGCTCGGGCCCGGCCTGCGCCGCGACGAGGCGACCCTGCGCCGTCTCGATCGAGCCGGCCGCGTTGGTGATGCCGACGATGGCGCTCTGCTCTCTTGCACGCGCCTGGGCGACGGAGGCGACGGCCTGGTCGAACATTGCCTTCCTCGAATCGAGATCGGCTTGTGCCACCGAGCCATCGGCGCGCAGCTTCTCGGAGCGGCGGAGGTCGAGCTCCGCGAGCGCGCGCCGCGACTCCGCGGCGTCGACGTCGGCCTTCGCCTGGTCGATGCCGGCGCGCGACGAGCCCGCCATCGCCGAGGCGGAGACGACGCCGCCCTTGGCCTGCCGGAGGCTCGCATCGGCGTTCTTCTCGGTGAGGGCGAGCTGCGTCTCGGCCGCGGAGAGGCTCGCCTTCGCGGAGAGCAGATCGGCCTCCGCCGTGACGAGC
>JANXVA010000476.1 GCA_025351875.1 Myxococcales bacterium
TCTGGCGTGAACACCAGAAGCCGTGTGACGCCGAGACGCGCCGAGAGCGCCTCGGACACAGGAGTCCTCGTGGAGACTTCTGACAGCCGGACCGCGAGACGAAGTATTGTCAGCTCGTTTGGCACGGCTTCACTCGGGCAAGACGCAGACGACAGCCGTGCAGTTGTGGAAGCCTCCGAACTGCCCGGACGCCCGCGCGATCTGCCCATGGGTGTTGCAGCCCATGAAACCCGCATCGCCAAACGCGTCGACGAGCGATTGCAGCTCGAGGCCGAACGCGTCGCCGAGGCGCAGGCGCGTGGCGACGCAGTCGAAGAACAAGGCGACCTTGGGCTTGTTCCCGTTCAGCCCTTGAACCGCGCTGGACGTCGCCCGCGCGGCCGCATCGGCGGCCGACTTCGCCGTCGTCCGCATGATGTGCACGAGCGCCCCGGTGGGGATGTCGGCCGCGCAAGCGACGGAGCCATCCGTGTTGATACCGAGCGGCACGCGAAGCCGGTAACCGCCGCCCGTCTCGATGCCGATGATGTTGTGCAGGAAGAACGGGAGCGGTGCCTCGATGTCCAGCGCCTGCTGGGTGGCCGCCGCGTGCTTCTGGAAGACTTGCGCGGCGCTCGCACCGTTGAGGCTCACGAGCCGGCTACCCACCGCCTCCGTCACGCGCATCGGCGGCGTGGCGGGCTCCCAGCCGTGCCCAACGCCGACACCGATGGGCTTCTTCGACAAGATCTCGAGGGCCACCACGGCATCGGTCGCTCCTTCGGTTCCGAAGAAGACGGGCGTGCGTTGAAACTGCCCGTTGTCGCCCGCACCGCCCCCGAAGAACTGGTAGCTACCCGACGTCGCCAGGGTGAGCTCGTCGACGAGCTCATCGGCATGCCCCGCCAGAGCGTCAGTCATGACGAGCGCCGCACGATGGGGATAATCGTCGGTCGAGAGCCCCTTGAACGAGGTGGCGACCGCCCGCGCCGCGGCTGCTCGGTCGGCGCTCAACCCCCGTCCGATTCCAGCCGCGAACTTGATGGTCTCCGAGCGGAGCGCCATCACGCACGCACCGTCACCACGTACTTGCCCCGCAAACTCGCCTGCGGACGAAGCCCCCACGAGCACGCCGGGGCGTAGCGACGCCATCAGCTTGGAGAGCAGCTCGGAGGGGTCGTAGCGCGGCGATGCAAACACGATCAGCGCATCCGGCTGCTGGCACGACAGCGCAGCAGACACCTTCTCGGATAGCTCCGCTGCGGCGCCTTCGCAGTCAGGAGCCTCCGTGTACACGATCGCTGATTCGGTCATGTTGCCACTCCGCGCTCGTCTTACGAACCCCGCAATGTAGCGCACCACTCCGTGGCGGTCACGGCTCCGAACCGCACGAGCTTCGTAACTGGGCAAGAGCTCGGCCGAATGTCGCACTGCTCGAATGCACACGCCGGAGTCAGACTGCGGCAGTTTGGCCGATCGCCGCTAGGATGCACGCATGACTCTTCGCTCCCGCGCTCTCCTCCTCGTGCTCGTTCCGTCGGCGCTCGTGGCTCTAGCGACGCTCGTGGTTGCGTGTGTCGGCGACGATCCCGCGCAGGCTTCCGACGGTGCGACGGGCGACGGCGGCTCCGAAGGAGGAAGACCTGGCGACGGGGCGGTCGCGGATCAAGCTGCCTCTGGAGACGCGCAAGATGTAGACGCCGCCGACGCCGCGAAGGTGTGCTCCCCGCTCGCGGCGTTCGATGCGCCCGAGCTGCTCGGCGGCGTGAACAATCCAGGCATCGCGGTCAACGGTGCGCGCCTCTCTCCGGAGGAGCAGACCCTCTATTACGGACGGCGCTCGCCACCGAGCGCGACGCCTGCGTTCATCGACGAGCTCTTCTTCGCGACGCGCAACTCGACGAACGTTTCCTTCGGAACGAGCTCTCCGCTGCTCAGTGACGTCAACTACGAGAAGCGCGCCGCCAACCCGACGCTCCTCGCCAACCAGACGACCATGTTCTTCAACACGACCGGTTTCGTGGCGGGGTCGACGCACGTGGCCGTCGCGAGCCGGGGGAACGCGGCCACCAACTTCACGACCGCCGGCGATCTGACGTTCGTGGCGGGGCCGTCCGACAGTGACGACCCGTACGCCAACGCAGACGGGTCGCGTCTCTACTTCAGGTCCGGCGGAGGCATCTTCGTGGCGGCCAAGCAGGGCACGTCCTACGGCGACATCGTGCAGGTCGTGCCCGCCGCCGCCGGCGCCACGTACGCACACCCCGTCCTCTCGGCCGACGAGCTCACGATGTGGCTGACGAAGGCCGACACCACGAACACGTACAACGTCTACGTCACGCAACGAAAGAAGCTCGACGTGGCATTCGACGTGCCCGTGCCGTTCCCCTCGGTCGAGGGCGCAGGCCCTGCATCCCCGACGTGGCTCTCGCCGGACGGCTGCCGCATGTACCTGACGGTGGCGTTCAAGATGCCGCCCGTGGTCGACACCGGCACCCTCGTCGAGACCCACGTCTTCCGAGCGAGCCGCACGCCCAAGTGACCGTGCGCGCCGAAGTCGGTCGAGCAGGTCACTCGGACCCGACTGTCTCTCAGCGCTCGTTCGCGTCGAGCACGGCGCGCACTTTTCGCGTGAGCCCAGTAAAGAGACGAGCCCCGCGGTCACCCTTCCGGGCGCAAGTGTGCCGCCCACCCGGGTGCGTTCACCGGCCGCAGCGATGGCTCAGCCGTCGATGTCGATGATGAGCGCCTTGCCGTCGTGCTGGCACATGTGTGAGGCGTTGACGCGGCCGTTGCAGGAGTTCTGCACGTTCACGGCGCCGATCTGGCTCCACTTCTTCGCACCGATCATTCGAGCGAGGAGCAGCGAACGCGCTTTGTCCTGGTATCCGAAGTCGGCCTGCGGCGTGTTCTCGTTCACGTCGAAGTGGACTGTTGCGATGAGGTAGTAGGGCCGGATGCCGGCGCTCCCCTGATAGACCTGCGTGCCGGCTCGACCGTCCGCTCCGTAGGTCCGAATGTGAATGTCGGTCTTCGAGGTGCAGTGCCCCCAGCAGCCGAAAGCGCCTTTCCGCCCGGCCGACTCTGCGTGCCACGCATCGGTCGCGCTCACACCCGGGCGACTGCCGCCGACGCCGGAGAGTGACATCTTCGAGCCCGAGTGGGTGAGCCCTTCGGCCTCGACCGACGCGTAGACGCGGTCGACCATATCGGGCTTGTTGCTGACGAAGATGATCGCCACCGGGTTGTCGTTCTTGGCCCCGTCGTGATCCCAGTTCTGGAAGCCGTACTTGAATCCCGTGGCGCTCAAGGCCTGCGACGATGCGCCCGTGTTGTCCGCAGCCGGCTCGTCGTCCTCCTCGTCGGCGCCGGGCGCCGCGCATCCGGCCGCGAACACGATCGCGATCGCAACCAGGAGACTCCGACCGATCGTTCCGAACGTGGGCTGCGCGTACATGCATCTCGTCCAGCAGGCGGCGTGCCACCCCGGCGCCCGGCGAAACCCGCGGGATCGAAGCCATCAGCCGCCCGCACCCTCCCCATCTCGCTCGCCCGCCGGTGGATCCGCCGTGCGCGACCGAAGGAACGCGTTGCGCAAATTTGCGCAGGCACCGGCGCGTCGGCCGACCATCATTGGCCGCGGGCCGACGTTGTCTCATGGCGTGTCGAGCGTGAGGCCACTCCGCGATCTCCTCCTGCCCGGGGGTCGCGAGCATCGCCAGAGTCACGCATCCAGCCGGAAACGACCAGGCGCGTCAGGGCTTGAACGTGTTGTCTTCCTCGCCCCAGACGACGACCATCTGATCCGACGGGAGCCCCGCGAGGATCGAGTCGTACGTCTTCGGCCGGTCGCGACGCATCAGCGCCTTCACGACCACGAGCAGCGAAGTGCTCTCGTTGTCGACGTAGGACGGAAGCACGTTCGTCATCACGTCGAGGAACTTCGTGCCGCTCGGGTCCGTCGGTCCGTTCGCGGCGGCGTGTCGGTCCGAGAGCGTTCGGTCCGCGTACGCGAACGAGTCGCACGAGTTGAAGACGAAGAGCTGGTATTTACCGGCCTTGGCGCGGCTCATCTCGGAGAGCGCACGCGTGTTCTTCCCGAGGTGCGAATGCCCGACGTACGTGACGAGGTCGGCCTTCTCGCTCAGCGCCCCGTAGCGCTCGACGAAATCGGGACCGGCTTCGAAGAGCTGCCCGAGCTCGATCGCATTGACGGTGACGGGGCGGTCCTGTCCCTGGACGCGGACCTTGCCGCGGATCGTGATGTCGCGGAGCACCGAGGCACCGTGCGCATTCTCGGTGATGGCGCCGCCCGCAAGTGACGTCCTCGTCGCGTCGACGAACTGCTGGTACTGCTCGCGGCGTCCGCTTCCATCCGTCGAGTTGAAGATCGACACGACGTCGAGCGAGCCGTCACTCCATACGAGATCGTACTGCGGGTACTTTCCGCGAGTGACGGCGGGGTCGCGCTCGACCGTGGCGCTCACGCGGAGCACGTCCGTCTCTCGCAGGTGGCAGGTCGCGGCCGTCGGGTCGAAGTCGTACCAGAGGGCCTCGAGCTCGACGGACTCCTCGCGCACGCCGCACGTGCCGTCGTACCTCGAGTTGAACGCGTCGATCGCGCCGAGGTCACGCGGCAGAACGAACGCCTGCGACGTCGGGACGCGACTCGCCTTCGGCCACGCGACGGGCAGACGTGCCGCGTACGTGATGTGCTTCTTGCCGTTCTCGATGCGCTCCGCCACCTCGCTGAGCACGACGCGTCCGACCTGCGCATTCGCGTTCATACGCGTGAGCGGGCCGACGACGTAGAACAGCTGTCGCGTGATCGCCTTCTTCGCGTCGTCGGTAGGAGCCGCCACGAGCTCGCCGCGGAAGACGTCGTCGACGATCTGCGCGTCCTTGCTCGTCAGCGCGTCCTCGCTGTCGGCGTCGCTCGCGGCCTCGTCCCCCGCCGGCATGCCACACGCGAACGCGAACGTGGCGAGGACCCCGATGAGCAAGCGCCGCATCACTTACCTTAGCGCACATTGTGGCACTCGCAAGCGACCGATCTCGAGTCGCTGGCCCCACCTGCATTCTTGCACGCGAGACTTGCAGACCTCCCCATCGACGGTCCTGCGGCGGGCGGGCACTCTCTCTTCATGAGCGAACACGACCAACCGAACCCCGCCAAGATCCTCGAAGTCGGCATGGCCTTCTGGGCCAGCAAGACGCTCCTCTCCGCCGTGGAGATGGGCCTCTTCACGGAGCTCGCTTCGGGACCGCGTGGCTACGACGAGCTTCGCGGGCGGATGGGGCTCCATCAGCGGGGGGCGCGCGACTTCTTCGACACGTTGTGCGCGCTCGGCTTCCTCCGGAAGACGAACGACTCGTACGCGAACACGCGCGAGACCGATCTTTTCCTCGATCAGAAGAAGCCGTCGTACATCGGCGGCCTTCTCGAGATGGCCAACGCGCGCCTCTACCCGTTCTGGGGTCACCTCACCGAGGCGCTCCGCACGGGCCTGCCGCAGAGTGAGATCAAGGGCGGCGGCAAGAGCTTCTTCGAAGGCCTCTACGCCGACCCCGCGCGCTTGAAGCAGTTCCTCGCGTCGATGACGGGACTCTCGAGAGGCGCAAACATGACGATCGCGAAGAAGTTCCCGTGGAGCGACTACAAGACGTTCGTCGACGCCGGCACCGCGCAGGGCGACCTCGCCGTGCAGATCGCGCTCGCGAGTCCGCACATGCGCGGCGTGGGCTTCGATCTTCCGGAAGTGGCGCCGGTGTTCGAGGAGTACACGAAGGTGAATGGCGTGGCCGATCGGGTCACGTTCACGGGCGGGAGCTTCATGACCGAGCCGATCCCAAACGCCGATGTGGTGCTCATGGGCCACATCCTCCACGACTGGGACTTGGCGGAGAAGAAGCTGCTGATCCAGAAGGCGTACGACGCGCTTCCCGCGGGCGGCGCCCTCGTCATCTACGATGCGATCATCGACGACGCGCGGAACAAGAACGCCTTCGGTCTCATGATGAGCCTCAACATGCTCATCGAGACCCCGGGCGGCTTCGACTACACAGGCGCCGACTGCGTGGCGTGGATGCGCGAGATTGGCTTCAAGATGACACGCGTCGAAGCGCTCGTCGGTCCCGACTCGATGGTCGTCGGGATCAAGTAGTCAGGCGAAGAGGGTGACGTTCGCCGCGAAATAGGCGGCGAACGCGTCCGACGCGACGCGAACGCGAGCGGTATCGCGGGCGGACTCGTGGACGACGGCGTAAATCACGTTGCTCCAGATCGTCTCCGGGAGCGCCTTCACGAGACTTGCGTGCTTGGCGGCGACGAAATGGGGCAGCACGCCGATACCGCCGTTCCCCCCGATGACCTCCGCCGCGATCTCGATGTTGTCGACGCGCGTGAGGCGGGTGGCGTTCTCGCGATGGTCGTCCATCCAGCGAAGGCCGGCCACGCTATGCATCGCCGGCGCGAAGACGACGAGGGCGTGCTGCGGGAGGTCGTTGGTCGTCTTCGGAAGGCCGTTCTGGGCGGCATACGCGCGGGACGCGTAGACGCCCCAACCGCAATCGCTCAGCTTTCGAGCAACGAGATCGGGCTCGGTCGGTCGGAAAGCGCGAATCGCGATGTCGGCTTCGCCCTTCGCGAGATCCACCGTGCCGTAGGCGCCGCCGACTTCGCCGATCAGGGCCGGGTACTTGTCCCGCACCGTCGCCATCGCGGAGAAGATGTGCGGGACGAACGCGGGGGGGCACGAGACGCGGACCGTGCCTGACACGTCGAGCTTCGCGACGCGCACCGCGCGCGAGGCCTCCGCGATCGCCGCTTCCACTGCTTCCGCGGCCGTGCACATCGCGCGTCCCTCGGCCGTGAGCGAGAACTCGCGACCGCCGCGCAAGATGAGCCGCGCACCGACGCTCTCCTCGAGCGCGGTGAGACGACGGCTGACGGTCGACTGATCGACCCCGAGCGCGCGCCCGGCGCCCGCAACCGAGCCCGCGCGCGACAGGGCGAGCATGATCTTCAGGTCACTCCACTCGGGGTCGGTCGGCATCGGTCCGAACGGCGTATATCCCATGTCCGGGACACGATCGACCTCGCCGTCGGTCGCCGGTCCTCGGCGTAGGGCGGGTCGCGCTCAGTGCCGCGAGGTCCGTCCGTGCGCGGCTGACGGCCACTCGGACCCTTCTGGCCGTCGCACGTGCCCTGAGCCTCGGTCCACTCTTGGACGCCGCGTAAACTGCGGGAAGTGAGCCGAACATGGAGAGGGGAGTCCCTCCAAGGCACATCGCGACGACCGGAATGCGCGGCGTCGTCGGTCTACGCCGAGGAGCGAACGAACCGTGCCGCGTCATCGGAACGACCAGACCCATCTGGCTGCCAGCGTAATCCGCGCTCTTGCGGGTGGCGGGTCCAACCACGCTGTCTATCCCCGCAAAAGCGCCGTCAGTCTGTGATGCGAATCGACCCCTGGGTCCTTACCGCGCCGGAATAGAGGGTCAGGGTCGTCGTTCCCTTGGCCGCGGCACGCGCGGTGAAGATGAGCCCGATCTCTGGCTTGATGAGCCCATCTCCTGCCAGTTCGATACGGGCGCAGCGATCCTGGCAAAGGAGCGGCGCGCCGCTTGCGTCCAGGGGACGCGGGAGGATCTGGAAGCGACTACCGTTCGCCACCTCGTAGATCCCGTCGGGCGCAGGAGCGATCGGCAACCCGGCGGTCGCGTAAACGCCTCCCATCGCGGGCGCGATCGCGACGCTCAAGCTGACCGATACCGCTTCTCGGACATGAATGTCGGTATGACCGATCACAGCGCCGCGCGCGTCCGTGACCTCGAAGCGGACGTCGCCCGCCCGCTTGGCCTCACACGCCGACACGACCAAGCACGTTCCGGTCTCGCAAAGCTTGTCCGAGCCGATGACGCGGACGATGCTCTCGTCCAAGCTGTGAACCGTCAGCGCTTCGGTGAAGTCGCCGCTGCCCACGAACCCGAACGCGCCGCCGGCGAGGACCGGCGTGTCTGTCGACACCAGCTCAGAGGAGTTGGTCCCATGAATCTGCAGGAGAAGCTCGCGCCTTGGGCCGTGGCTGTCGTTGGAGCTCGCGCAGCCCCCGCCGAGGACGAACATGGTGGCTCCGAAAAAGATCCGGCGCAGCATCGGCATGTACCTTCTCCGGTATCTGCCGGCGTGGTTGGACGGACGTCTCACGAAATGACCGTA
>JANXVA010000497.1 GCA_025351875.1 Myxococcales bacterium
CGACACGTCGCGCCTTGGCGCAGCCGCGTCTCGCGCACGCCACCAACCGCCGCTTTTCCAGCACCCTTGGAGCTTCGCCCTCCACAGGGCTCGCCGGTCCGCGTTCGAAGGAGGCGGACGGTGGGGTGGTCGGCGAGGCGAGAGGCGCGCGAGGATGACGGCGCCGAGTTGGCGCCCCTGGTTCCTCTGCGCGGCGTTCGTGCTTGCAGCGTTGGCTGCACCCGTGTTCCTGCGCCGTTGGCGCGGGAATCCCTGAGCTCCCGGTCTACTCGGGCGGCGGCGCCATCCCGATGCTCAACATCCCCCGCTGAGCACGCACCGCGTCAGTGCGCGGGCGCCTTCGCGACGACACGCACGGTGCGAACGACGCCGAGCACCTCCTCGCCCTGCGGGGGCGCAGGCTCATGATGGAAGATCGTGAAGCTCACGATCCAGCCCTTGTGCGCGAGGACGCCGAGCGTCAGGTACTTGAACTTTTCGGGATCGGTGGAGTCCGCGGGCACCGACTCGTCATCGAGCCTCACCACCTGGTAGGTGCCGCCGTGCACGGCGTCGACGCGCATGATGTCTCCGCGCGGAGGAGCCTTGCGCGACACCGCCGAGGCTGCCGCCATCAGCATCGACTCGACCTTCTGATCGACCTCGCGCGGGGCCGTCGGAAAGCCCGGACCCGTGGGCAGGGTGGTCACGTGGATGCGCGGTCCGCCCGCTGACGTCGTGAGGATCCGGATGTCGCCCGCGGGGAACGCCTCGGCCTTCTTGCCGGACTTGGTCGGCCAGCTCGCGGGGTGGTCGACCTGCACCGTCGCCTCACCGAGGTCGAGGTCCGCCGTCACCCACCCGGCCATCAGCTGCGAGTCGGGCCGCACCGGTGCAGCGCCACAGCCTCCGAGGGCGACCGCGAGCGGCGCGAGGGTGGCGAGCGCGCGGAGCGTCCAGAGCCGTCGAACAAAGTTCATCGCCTGATGTGCCGTCGGCTGCGGGCTTGCTGCAAGGTAATTAGCGCGGCGGCGTCGGGCGCTCGCGGTCGTCGTCCACACAGGCGAAGAGATCGAAGAGCAGGAACTCGAGCGCGAGCTGCTGCGGTGAGAGCGCGTTCGGGCCTGTCAGGCAGCCGTCCGGGAAATCGCTGCCGCCGAGGCCGAACGAGTGGAGATCGCCGAACACCATGCGCCCGCACTGCGCCTCGCGCGGGGTCCCGATCGGCGTGTTGAACGAGAAGTACCGCACGCGACCGCTCCCCACGCTGCGGATCCACGGCTGCGCCGGCGGCTCCTTCACGTCGCCAACAGAAAACGTCACGTTGTCGAGGCTGATCTTCCCGAGCTCGGGCGAGGCGCCGTTCGCCGCGAGCCACTCGGCGAACGCCTGTCCTTTCGGGAAGCTCGTGTCGATGGCGTAGTCGGTCCCCACGTCCTTCGTCGTGTCCCACGTCGACACGCCGCGGAAGTCCGCGGCCGGCGAGCTCTTCAGCCACGTGCTCTGGAAGTGGGTGGCGAAGACGTGCCCGCCGCCGTTCGCGTAGTCGTGCATCGCCTGGCGCGCGAGCGGATCGTCACCGCCCTTGTTCTCGTTCGCCTCGTCGCCCTCGCACGAGAGCGCGACGATGTCGTAGAGCGCGAGCCGCGCGGGGTCGTTCCAGAGATCGGAGGCCTCCGGTACGGGAACGTTCTTCACGCCGCCACCGCCCTTGCCACGAAAGAGCGCAACGTGGCCGCGCTCCTGGCTGCCGCTCGCGAACTCGCTGTCGTCGATGCCGATGTTCCGCAGGAGGCACTCGAGCGCGTCGGAGGCGCCGGTCGTCACGGCGATCCGAGGCAGCTCTCCCTCGGCCGCGTTGCGCGGCAGCCGGACCGCGTCGTCGGTGAGGCGCGTCTCCTTGCACGCCGGGACGTCCATCGTGACCACCCGCCGGAAGCGGCCGATCTCCACAACGATCGGGACGGCCACGTCGACGGGGACGTCGTCGAGCACGAACTCACCGCGTGCGTCGGTCAGCGTGCTCACCGCCGCGTCGACACTACGGCTCACGCATCGCTCGCACGAGAGCCCGTGCGGGACCGGCGCGATCGCGCCGTTCGGTACGTACACCGCGACGTTGTAGATCCCGCGGAGCCCCGCGGGATCGGTCACTCTGCCCGTCACCCGCGTCGACGGCCGCGCACCGCAAACGACCCGCTTGCACGCGCGCCCACTGCACGCGTCGGGCGCGCCGATCAGGGGAACGGCGTCGCCGTCGGCTCCCCCGGAGCCCACGGCGCATGCGCCGACGAGCGCGATCGACGTGGCAAAGGCAGCCACGAGCGATCGAGGTGACGAGACACCCGGCCAGCGTAACGGTTCGCCGCGTGTGGCACACGGCGGCACCGCACCGGTAGACCTCGGCGATTGGATGCGCGAGCTATACAGCGACGTCCGTAATAAACTGATACTCGATACAATGGGCTTCGCTAGGGTTTGGCGTGAAGAGGTCCTCATGCTTTCCATCCTTCGTAGCTTCCGCGCACCGGTCCTGGCTCTCGCAACCTCGCTCGTGATCGCGTGCAGCAGCTCGACTCCATCGACCCCCGCGACCGGCACCGAGCCCACGTCAGACGCCGGCGCCACCGCAGATCCGACGGACACTCCGGATGGGTCGACGTCAGGCACGATGCATACGGTCAACGTGAGCGACTTCGCCTACGAGCCCGCCAAGCTGAAGATCGCAGTCGGCGACACGGTTCGCTGGGTCTGGACGGACGGCACGCACACGGTGACCGAAGGCACGAACTGCACGAAGAAGGCGGGCGGCTTCGACAGCGCGCGCCACACCGCCGCGTTCACGTACGAGCACACCTTCGATGCCGCCGGGACGTTCGACTACTTCTGCGACTACCGCGAGCACTGCACGATGATGGGGCAGGTGGGCCGCGTAGAGGTCGCGCCGTAGCCTGATTCAGTGGCTCATCGCCGTCATCGGCGGCGCGTTCGCGTCCGGGGTGACGAGGATCTCCGCCATCATCCCCATCTCCGCGTGCTCGAGGATGTGGCAATGCGCCATCCAGTGGCCGGGGTTGTCGATGAACGCGCGGATCTTCACGGTGCCGTTCGGCGGGATGAGCACGACGTCCTTCAGGCCCGGCTGCTTCGCGTCGAGGATCTCGAAGAACTGCCCGTGGAGGTGGAACGGGTGCTCCATCGCCACCTTGTTCACGATCGTGATGTCGAGCGTCGCGCCCTGCGTCCACGTGAACAGCGGATCCATCGAGTCGGCCTTGCCGTTGATGGTCCACGGCATGTCACCGGTCTGCGTCGCGTCGAGCGTGATGGTCGCCTTGCCGTCGGCGACGCGGTCGGGGAACGTGACGGACGGCCACACGATCTCGCGCGCCACACGGGCGCTCTCGGCGACGTCGACGGTGAAGGCCGATAGCTTTGCGGTCGTGGCGTTGCCCCCGGAATCCTGGCTCTCGACGTAGCTCACGAGCTTCGCGCTGCCGGGCTGGTCGTAGGTGACCTCGAGGTCGTAGCGCTGGCCGATCGCGACGGTGAGCTTGTTGGTCGTGTACGGCTCCGGGAGGAGCCCGCCGTCGGTCGCGATGACGCGGAACGTCGCGCCCTCGACGCCGATCACCATCGTGCGCGCGTTCGCGGAGTTCACGATGCGCCAGCGCTCGACCGTGCCCTGCTCGACGCTCGCGACGGCTTCCTTGATCGGCCGCCCGTTGGTGAGGAGCAGGTTGCCGAAGCGGCCGCTCATCATCCCATCCATGCTGCTCTCGGGAGAGATGGTGCCGTCGTCCTCGAGGCGGATGTCGTCGAGGACGAGGAAGCGCTCGGCGTCGTACGTCGGGTCCTTCGCGGGGTCGAACACGACGATCGGCGCGTAGAGGCCCTTCTCGACCTGCTCGGCCGTGTTGATGTGCGGATGGTACCAGAACGAGCCCGCGTCGGGGACGGTGAACTCGTAGGTGAACTCGCCGCCCGGCTTGACCGGGTTCTGCATGCGCGGCGAGCCGTCCATCTGGTCCGAGATCCGGAGGCCGTGCCAGTGGATGGTCGTCTCTTCGGAGAGGTTGTTCTTGAAGTGGACGATCACGCGATCGCCGACCTTCGCCTTGAGGAGCGGACCGGGCAGCAGGCCGTTGTAGGCGAAGACCTGCGCCTTCTTGCCGGCGATGTACGACGTGCTCGTGCGGCCCGCGGCGAGCGTGACCTCGACGATTTTCGGATCGGGGTTCTCGTCCTCGAGCGCCTCCACGCCCTGGACGTAGGGCATCGACCACGGAGGCGGCGACGCAGCCGCGGGCGGCGCAGCGGCGGGGGCGTCGGGGGTGCTCGAGCCACAGGCGACGAGGGCTACGGCGATGATGAGGACGGCGGAAGTGCGCATGCGTATCAATCCCCCCTGGGAGCCCGGGTTCTGGCGCCATCGGTGCCCGTCGTCAAACGAAAATCGGCCGCTACGCTCGGCAGATGTCCGTTCGCGAACGGTCTCTCCGCGACCTCCTCGGCTTGGCTGTCGCCCTGGCGGCCGCTTGCGGCGGAAAAATCGCCTTCATCCTCGCCTGGGGAGAGCCGGCGCCAGGGGACTGCGCGAACGCCTGCTCCGATCCCGGCTTCAACTCGTCAGTGCTTGGTGTAACAGGCGATGTCGCCTGAATCGCCGAAGTCGATGAGGCCGATGCACTGGTCCTGCGGGATGGTCTCGTCTCCCGCCGACTGACAGCCGATGCGTGTGCCGGCGAAGGCCGTGAATGCAGGGCAATCCCCCTTCACGATGGTCGCCGTCCCGCTCGCCGGCTTGCAGGCGATGTTGGACTTCACCGAGCAGAAGGTCTCCGGGGAGTACGGGCCCTTGATGCAGAAGCCCATCGGGCAGTCGGCATCGGACCGGCACGGCGAGCAGATCGAGCCGTCTCCGTTGCAAACGCCGGCGCGAGGACGGCAGACCTTCGTTCCGTCCTCGGTCGTGCCGTTGCAGGCAGCGTCCAGCCTGCAGTTGCTGGTCGTTGCGCACGTCGGCGTGCAGTACTTTCCACCGGCGTCGTCGTCGACGCACCGACCTTGTTTGCCGTCGATGAGGCCGCAGTCGACGTCGCTCGCGCACGGCGCGCAGTACTCTCGCTTGCGGCAGACAGTGCGCGTCTTGCCGAAGCTGCGCACGTCCGTCTTCACGTTCGGCGCGTTGTTGATCGTCGCGCAGTAGAAGCCGCCCGCGCAGTCCAGGTCCTTCTCACAGTCGTAGAGAGTGCAGTAGGCCGTCGCGTCCGTCTTTCCTGTGCCGTAGCAAGCGAAGCCGGTCTCGGCATCACACGCCGGGTTGTTGTCGAGCCCTCCGGTCGGCAGGCAGGCCGAGCCCCATTGGCCCGTGGGCTTCTTCGGAAGCTGCGCCGACAGCTTGACGCAATAGTTCCGCGGCGAGCTCGTCGCGCAATACGTGTTGAAAGGGCAATCGGTCTGCGCCGTGCATCCGATCCGGCATTGCGAGACGCCGCTCGCATCCGGGATGCACTCGTTCTTGGGGGCGCACTGCGTCGGATCGCACACTGGCGGACCAGCTGGCGCCGCCGGGGTCGTCGAGGAGCACGCCACGCTCAGGAGAACGATGAAAGCCGTAGAAACAAGACTGCAAACAAGAACGTGGGGCTTCATGTAACTCTCCGGGCAACGCTGAACAACCTGAGGCAGCAGCGGGCGCCCGCACGCAATCGCGTTGGCGAACTCGCTCTTTCGGTCCATACCTTCTTGACCAAGAGCATCTCCGCAGTAGGGTAGCGGCCTCTAGCACGTTTCCGAGGTAGGACCATGACATTGACGAGAGTTGTCGGCGGCGCAGTCTTCTCCCTTTTGCTGGCAGGCGGCTGCTCGTCATCGACGCCGTCTGGAACGACAGCACCTCCGCAGGACAAGGGCATCGACCCGGGCGCCGGGACCGGAACGCCGTCGCCCGTCGAGGGCCAAGGCACCGAGGTCAATCCGTACGGGAAGGCATACCCGACGACCAACCTCGGCTACCAGGCGCGCGCCGGCTCGCGTGCGGGAAACATCATCCGGAACTACAAGTTCCTCGGCTATCGCGACGGCGATCCCTCGAAGGGCACGACGGTGATCTCGCTCGCCGACTACTTCGATCCGGAGATGAAGACGACCAAGCTCATTCACTTCTCGGCCGGCGCGCTGTGGTGCCCGCCGTGTAATGAGGAGGCGAAGGCGCTCGTCCCGCTCGTCCCTGGCCTCAAGGCGCAGAAGGTGATCATCATCCAGGCGCTCATCGAGGGCGATGCGCGTGGTACCGGCTCGACGATCGCCGACCTCGACGTCTGGCAGAAGCGTCACAGCGTCAACTACACGCTCTTCGTCGATCCGGAGCAGGGCAATCTCGGCCAGTTCTTCGACGCAGCGGCAATCCCGTGGAACGGCCTCATCGACGCCCGCTCGATGGAGCTCCTCACGTCTGGCGTCGGCTACAACCCGAAGATGACCGACGAGTACACGACGTGGTCGAAGTGGATCGACGCGAACCCCGCGCAAGCCGTTCAGTGAGGTTTGCCCTCGCTGCCAGCACGATGTTCGTCGTGCTGGCCGGCTCGGCTACCGCGCTCGGCTTCGCCGGCTGCGCGCGCATCGAAGGAGGGCCCGGTTCTCCGACGAGCGGCGGCGGTCGCGCGACCGAGTTCACGGCGCGTGACATCGACGGAAAGACGGTCCGCCTCAGCGACTATCTCGGCAAGCAAGCGGTCCTGCTCGATTTCTGCGCGACGTGGTGTCAGCCCTGTCTCGCGGAGCTCAGTCACCTCCGGCGTCTCTACGCGAAGGAGAAGCACCGTGGCTTCGTCGTCCTCGCGATCGCGATGGACTCGTCCGACACGGTCGCCGAGGTGCCTGCGTGGGCTCGCCGAAACAACCTGGATTTCCCGGTCCTCCTCGACGAGGATTCGCACATCGCGGGCGTCTACAACCCGAAGAAATCCGCGCCGCTCACGGTGTTGATCGACAAGAAGGGCGAGATCACCTACGTCCACGATGGGTACAATCCTGGTGACGAGGTGACGCTCGAACAGCACGTCGCGGGCGTGCTCGATGCTGTCGACGCCGGCGCCGCACCGAAGTAGTTTCGCCTGGCTTGAGAAACCTCGCGCTCCTCGCCGCGTCCTTCGCGCTGATCGGCCTCGCGCCGCGCAGCGCGCATGCGCTCGACGTGACGAGCGTCGACGCCCAGCCCGTGACGCTCGAGGTCACGGAGACGTCGATCGTGTCGCAGCAGTTCGACGCGCGCACGAGCGAGGGAGAGAACATCCAGGATCACGGGTACGGCTCGTGGATCAATCGGCTGAATCTCGCGCTCAACTGGGACCGCTTCACGCTCGGCACGCGACTCGACTCCTCCGTGTACTGGCGGCGCCCGGTCGATCTGCCGGTATGCGCTCCTGGTGAGAGCGGCGCGTGCATCGCGCCGACGCAGCTGAACAACGTCGTGCGGGACGACTCGTCGCGCTACCGAGATTTCATCTACCCCGCGAAGATCTTCGCGAAGTACACGTCGAAGACCATCGAGGTCACGGCGGGCGATGCCTACGTGCAGTTCGGTCGCGGGTTCGTTCTGTCGCTGCGCAAGGTGGACGAGCTCGGCATCGACACGACGGTCCGCGGAGGCAAGCTCACGTGGACGAGCGATCCGTTCTCCGTGACCCTCGTAGGCGGCGTCCTCAACCCGACCAAGAACGACGAAGCCACCGGCCGCGCTCTGGTTTTGTCGCGCGCGATCGCCGCCGACCCCGCACGAGGGATCCAGGGCGACCGCTTCGGGCCCCAGCCGATCTACGGTTCGGATCGCGTGGTCGGCGCGATGATCCAGGCGGGGCGTGGCTTGCCGGTCGTCCTCTCGACGCACGGGGCACGCTTTACACGATGTGCGCCCTACCACTACGAGAAGAGCGGGTTCGTCGCGGACGGCACGTTCGACTCCCCGTTCGGGAGCTGCGATCCGGGCGACACGGAGACATGGCTCGCGACCATTCCGGGATCCGTCACGCCGACGATTGCGGCGAGCGAGATCTTCATCGGCGGACAGTCCATCGAGATTCCGAGCCTATGGAAGCACGGAAATCTCTACGTGGAGGCTGCGGTCCAGAAGCTCCATCACGACAACAATCCGAACGACACGAATGCGAGCGGCAACGCGCTCTACGCCGCGCTGACCACGAACGCCGGTCGATTCACCAGCACGCTCGAGGTGAAGAGCTATCGTAATTTCTACCCTGTCACGGGCGCGATCGATCAGACGCGTGCGTCGGCGTTCTCGAACGTGGCTTACACGAACATTCCGTCGGCCGAGCTCGTCACGCAGGACAGCGCCATCGGCTTCTTCAACGCGTGCGTGAATGGCGGCCGCCTCCGGACCGACTACCGAATTTCGTCCGAGCTGCTCGGTTACGTCCAAGGCATCTACGCGTTCACGAAGAGCGAGATCGCCGGAGGCGGCTGTGACGCCTCCGGTCACACGACCAGCGCAACAGGCGCCAGCTCGACGAGCAACCGCGTCTGGGACGGCCTCGGGGGCATCGAATGGATCTTCGACGAGGCTCAGTCGCAGCTCCTGGCTTCGGCCGGCGGCCGCGACGACTCGAAGGACAACGGCGAGTTCTACTACAGTGAGATGCATGCAGAGTACACGCTAACGAAGCATGTCGTCGGCCCATACTCCGTCGAGCTCACCGGTCGCCACCGGCTTCGCAAGGAGGAGAACCAGAACGTCCGGGTCACGGCCGACGGTCCGGAGTGGTGGCGCCAGGGCGAGCACTACACGGCGCTGAAGATCGCCCCGAAGTGGGTCTTCAGTCAGGGCGTCGAGTACACGACCCAGCTCGGCTTCCCGACGTACTACTTCAACGGCTCCATCCTCTACCGGTTCTCGAGCCAGTCCAACCTCAAGGTCTTCGGCGGGCAGCAGCGCGGCGGGCTGAAGTGTGTGAGCGGGATCTGCAAGGTGTTCCCGGCGTACTCCGGCGCGCGCGTAGAGCTCACCGTTCGCTTTTGACGCCTGAGGGCTGCTGTCGAGGCGTGCGGTCACACTGAACAGAGGGCCATCGCGGCGAGCGCCGCTTGCTCGCGAGATCCGCTGAGCTAGAGTGCGCAGCGTCGCCGATGCGGATTTCTCTCGTCCTTGCCGCTGCCTCTCCCCTGTGCTTCGGGCTCGGCGCTGCGTGCAGCAGCTCCGAGTCGAGCGCCACACCGCTCCCGATCACCGATGCAGGCAGCGAGGAGAGCGCGCCGCGCCGGCCGCCCGTAGACGATGACGCCGGAGAGCTCGGACCCACCACGGGGCCCGCGCTCCTCTCTGAGACCGGTCTTTACTCGGATTTCGCCTCGCGGACGCTCGCAGGTGAGCTCTTCACTTTCGCCCCGCGCTACGAGTTCTGGGCCGACGGCGGGAAGAAGTCGCGGTTCCTGAGCCTGCCTCCCGGCACGAAGATCGACACGTCGCGCATCGACGACTTCACCTTTCCGGTCGGGACGAAGGCCTTCAAGGAGTTCCGTTACGACGGAAAGCTCGTCGAGACACGCCTTCTCATGAAGGTCCGGGAGGGCACCGGCAACAAGAGCTGGTGGCAGGTTGCGTACGTCTGGAAGCCGGACGGCAGCGACGCCGTCGCGAGCCCGCTCGGCGCCACGGCGGCGCTCGGCACGACGCACAACGTTCCGAACCAGACGGATTGCGCGAACTGTCATGGTGGTGTGAGCGACGTCCTGCTCGGCGTGAGCGCGATCCAGCTCAGCGACCCGGCCACGAACCCGCTCGGCGCATTGAACGCTGCAGGCAGGCTGTCCACGGCGCCGCCAGCCGTGATCGACGTTCCGGGGACCGGCGTGGTGAAGGACGCCCTCGGTTACTTGCACGGGAACTGCGGACACTGCCACAACGACGAGTCGGTCCGGCTGAACACGCAGACGAAGATGAGGCTCCGCCTCCTCGTCGGCCAGAGCACGCCCGAAGAGACCGGCGCTTACACGACCACAGTCGGTACGGTGATGAAGCATACGCTCGCGAACGACGTGACCGACGTCGTCGTCAAGGGCAACCCGGATCGGAGCGGCCTCTGGCTCCGCATGGGGCTTCGCGACTTCTACGGCATGCCGCCGGCAGGAACGCAGGTCGTCGATGACGTCGGCCGCGAGACGATCCGCCAGTGGATCGTGGGTTGGCAGTAACAGCCCCGCGGAGCGCGGCCATCGTTTCCTGTTGCCTGGCGCGCAGCTCTTCGGAGTCCCCGCTCGCGGGCTGAGGGGCCAGCTCGCAACTCCGACCTGGCGCACGGAGTCAAAACGTCGTTCTACCTTGGGCGCAGACGTCCTCGGTGCCCTGCGCGTAGTGCGTGCGCGCGAACTCCACGAGGGACGGTAGATCCAGGCATTCGGACTTGTAGGTCCACCCCCAAGCGGCAGCGGCGACCGGGACGTCGAGAAGTGGATCCGGCGCGATCGTGACACGCACGCGGATCGATGGGTCGCAGCGGGAGTCGGTCGGGATCGCCTCGCGGAGCTTGCGCAGACCGTCGAGCAGGGGAGCGCACGCTGCGCCCTCGCACTTGTAGGAAAGAACGATCCCGCCGTGCTCGAGGTCGTGGACGAGGTATCCGCGATCGACGGGCTGCGCGAAGTCCTGAAAGTTCGCCCATGTCGCGTAGTGGGGTCCGCTCGACGGCGGATTCGAGCTCCACGCGATCGCGGTGCCCTCGGGAACATGCATTCCGACGAGAAGGTCGGGAGTCTCGATGGTGATCGGACATGCGCCGTCCGGATGGAACGGCGCGGAGAGCCGGCCTGCGTCGGGCTGCCCTCCTCGGCCAGCATCGGGCGAGGCCGCGCCGGGAGCGTCGCTCGTCGATGACGATCCGCAGCCGAGGACGATCGCGCCGGCGAGGCTTGCACCGAGGAGAGCGGCGGAAATCAGACGAGTCACGAGCACTGGCATGGCCTCTCGGTGCTTACCCTTGCCCGACGCTCGGTGCCAGCCTGCCCGGTCGCGCGCAGGATTGCTCGAAATTCTGCTACTTTCGTCCTGACATGGTCGACGGAAACGCTCGTTCGGCAAACGAGCGAGCACCAGTGGCTCCTCACCGGCCTGCGGGTTGGACCAGCCGTGTAGAGGACTTCGTCGTCGAGCGCATTCGCAACGAGCCTCGCGTGCGCCTCGTGGTGTTGCGCCGCGAAGTGGCGGAGACATTCGGGTTCAACGTCGAGACGATGGACTCCTTCGCACGCCTGCTCAGCGACGTCGTCTACCGCCGTCACCCCGATGTGGCGGCGCTTCGTGGGGCAGGCACGGGCGCGCGTGATGCACGGACGACACGCCTCGAAGCGCTGAGAACCGCGCTGGAAGAAGCGGCTCGGAGCGAGCGCTTCGAATCCGAGGTTGTCGCTTTTCTGGATGCACGCGAACGCCTGCTGGTGACGGAGCTCAGTGCGGGGACACGACACGCAGCTCTCCTACCTGCGGTCAAGAGCACTTGGAGCACTCCCCAGGCGCGCTCCCGAGCTATGCGACGCCTCCTTACGAGACTCCAGCGCTGGCTCGGCGGTGGCCCGTTCGAGGTGGCCCAGTCCGAAGCCGTGGCGAAACGCATTGCGGCCGCTGTCTACGAGCAAACGTCGGACGGTGTCGCGCTAGAGAGTCTCTTCGATGCGTGCGGTCTCAACGAAACCGAGCGGAGCGTCGTCACACAGTTCGCGTTGGCGCGTGCAAGAACGCCACTCTTGCGGATCGCGCACTCCATCGGCCGGCAGCTCATCACCGTGGTTGCAGCCTTGCGGAGCGCAGCGAACAAGCTCGACGGCAACGAAGCACGCCATCACTTGAAGCAAAAATACTTCGCGATGAAGGACGCAGACCTCATGGCGGCGATCCACACGAATGGGGCGCCGACGAGGCAACTGCTACACCGTTCGAACCCGCCACTCGCGGGCGTGGCGAATGCTCGCGGAGTCCTCGACCACGTCTTTCCGCCGCCCGCGCCGAAGGACCTCGTACTCCTGAGACACGCCGTCCGGGGGCTGCTCTCGCGTCGCTCCCTTGCCGAGCTCTGCGATCCGTTGAGCGCCGTCGAATGTGGCGTCATCACGCAGCGCGTCCTACGCGATCGACCCGAAGGGCTCGAGTACTTCCGGCGGGGCTACGGAGTCCGAAATGTCGGCGAGCTCCAGTCCGTCGAGCGGCGGCTCGTTGCCAAGCTCACGCAGCGACAATACAAGGGGCGCGTGCTCGACTCGATACGGCGCATCGTGGAGACGCTCGGCGAGGACGGGCTCACCGCGGCCTTGCCGATGCTCAACGCGCACGAACGCGACGTCGTTGTCGAGCGGGCTCGCAATCCGAGTCCTGTGACGCTGGCGACCCTGGCGTCGCGCTGGACGCTCTCACGAGAGCGCGCGCGGCAAATCGAAGAACGGCTGCTCCTCAAGCTCATCGAGCTGGCGCGAACGTACGCCACCGGCGGGGCGGAAGCCATTCGAGCTCAGCTCAGTGACTCGACCGTCGGTCATGCGAGGGTCTTGCGCAAGATACGCACGATCGTTGCTGGTCTTCCCGCTCCGCAGCTCGTCACGTTCATGCAAACGCTCTCGCCGGTGGAGCGAAACGTATTCGAACGACGCGCGGCTGCGGACGATCCCGTGACCATGACTGAGGTGGCCGCGACGAGTCGCCGTTCTTTTACGCGCCTGATGCAGACAGAAAAACGGCTGCTCGACCGCCTCCAAACGTTCGGCAGCAGAGCGGACGAGCCTTCGCACGGATTCATGATCGGTCGCGTGCAAAATCTCGGCGTTCTCTCCGAGATTCGTGCGCAGCTCAACGCGTTTTCACCGGAGCAGTTCGCGGAGTTTGCCGCTACCTTGCCACCGGTGGAGCGGGTGCTTCTCGAAAGGCGGGCTTCGGTGATCGCACCGGCTCGTCTCGACGTTCTCGCCGCCGAGCTCGCTCGCACGCTTCCCGGACTGACCGCCGCCGAGAAGCGACTGCTGACACGTGTCGCGGCGTACGTCCGCGGGCGCATCACTGACGCTCGCTCGTGACGCCTCCGCGCCTCAACGCGCCGGGCCGAGTGTCGAACGGCTGACGCTCAGCTCGAGCGGACGGACCTCGAGTCCTTCGACGCGCGCGCGCACCGCGCCGTTCGGCGGTTCGGCAGCAAGCAACAGGCCTGAGCGCAACGAATCGAAGCGCCTATACGCCGCGTCGGAGACGGCGACCGTGCGCCCGGCCGCATCCTCGTAGTGCATCTTGATGCCGCTGCTCACGCCGTTCTGCGCGACGACATCGACGAGCGCGCCCTCCGAGAGCGAGCCGTCCTCCATCACGTGGTAGCTGCGCAGCCGCGTCGTTGCTGCGCCACCCGCACCGGGGCCGCCCCCGCTGCTGGTCGGGCCGCCACCTTTGCCCACGCGCTTGCTCTTCGCGACGTCGACCATGCGATCGTACAGTCCGTTGTACGTGTAGTCCGAGATCCAGACGGGACCGCAGTAGGACATGAAGTCGCGCGAACGACCGCCCGGGTCGACGAGCTTCTTGTCGAGGATGTGCCAACCGGCGACCCCGATCCTCGCCCCGGCGTAGGGATAGCTCTCGTCGGGCCCATCGGGACCGCCGCACGGCGCATGCTCTCGGCCCATCGCATGGGCAAGCTCCTGAGCGAGGGTGCCGTTCGCGCCGTAGCTCTCGTACCCGACGACCATCGCCACCCGCAGTCCGACCTCCTCGAGCTGCGCCGCGGGCGCGACACCGAGGATGCAGCCGCCGTCGCCGCAGTACTCGTCGATCGACGACTTCGGCGTGAAGACACCGACGTAGTAGACGTCGTCGTCGACGGCATCGGTGTGCCTCGCGTCCACGATCGCGTCGAGGAGCTGGTCCCACCCTTTGCCCCTCGCTTCGACTGCGTTCGCCCACGGCAGGGCCTCGCGCACGTCGACCACGACGTTGCGCGTGGGATACATCGCGTAGAGCGCACGGCGGTGAGCCTCGAGGCTGGCCGCGTCGAGCTTCGGTAGCCGCCCCGAGCCGTCCTGATCGTAGCGCACGGGAACGAAGCGTACGCGCAGCGTAGGCGCGTCGTCGCGCGCACCGAGCGGGAAGGTCGACCCGTCGTTCGGGAAGCTGGCTCGATCGCCGGGAGCGGAAGGGTCCTCGAGGCCGACCGAGAGCGTGGACGTCGCGGCGATCGCGTCCGCCGCGAGGTCGAAGTTGAACGTCGTGTCGAGGTCGGCGTCATCTCGCTCGACGAGCGACCTGGGTTCCGCGCGGACGATCAGGTCCTCCTTGCCGGGCGTAGCAATCCGCAGCTCCGCGGCGAGCTTCGGGAGGCGCGCCCTCGCGTCGATCGCGCGGGCGTGAACTCTTACGATGCCTGGCCTACCCGCGATGACGGGCGCGTTTCGCTTCTTCTTGACCATGCCATCTTCGACGATCGTCGCTGTCGTGCCTTGGAGGACGGCCACGTTGTCGACCTCGACGCGCTCCGCGAGCGTCGGTGCGGGCTCCGCGGGGGCGGGCGCCGGCGCCGGCGCGCTCTGCTGTGCGCTGTCGGATGAGCCTCCGCACGCGGCAGCCAGCATCGCCATCGTCACCACCGCTGCGATTCGAAAATTTCTCGGCATCCGTCCTCCAGTTTCCCCGCGCGCGCCGAAGCAAGCTCCGTTCCAGTCGTCTCATGCAAAAGCGACCGGGGTTTCCTGCTGCGCGCTCGTCTTGTGCGCGCACTGACGGGCGGGCATCGCCTCCCTAACGCCACCGTGCACATCGCGCACGCGCTCGTGCCCGCCACCAACGAGGAGGGGCGCCGTGGCGTAATCCGACGGTGCACACTGTGACCCGTGCGGTCACTTGCTGACGCCGTCGCGCTGCCCTAGCGTCTGGCGTCGCACACCTTGCATCTTCGAGGTCGCCCGGCACCTGGGGCGCCTCGTTGATCATCACGCGTCATCACGCGTCTGGAGATCCTCCATGAAGTACTCGGTCCTTTCCGTCGCATCTGTTCTCGCCCTTGCCGCCGTCGCTTGCTCGAGCACCACGACGCAGACCCCGACCCCGACCCCGGTCGACGCGGGCGAGCACGCGATGCCCGAGGACTCCGGCGCGAGCGAGGTCGACAGCGGCGCAGAGGCGGCGAGCGGCAAGCCCACGACGCCCGCGCTGATCTCGGTCGAGCCGCTGGCCGGCGGGCTGCACGTGACGTGGAAATTGAACGGCACCGGCCTCACCGGCGTCGAGCTCTGGCGAAAGAAGGACGCGGGCACCTACGCGAAGGCGTTCTCGCTCCCCGGGACGGCCACCTCGCAGCACGACGAGGGAGCCGCGGCGCCGGGAACGTACTGCTACCAGGTCATGACGATACGGGGCTCGGAGATGTCGGAGATGTCCGCTGAGAAGTGCGGCACGCCGTGACCCGCGCGCAGGCGCTGCTCGCGGCGCTTGGCCTGGGCCTCGCGCTGGTCGTCCCGGCGTGCGGCACGAAGAGCGACTCTCCCGCCTCCCCCCTGACCAACGCGACCACCCGCGAATATCCCGCGACCGGCGTCACCAAGACGGTCGAGCTGACCATCACGGAGTTCGACTGGGAGGTCGCGCCTGGCGCGATCTACCAGGCCATCGGCTACAACGGGGCGATCCCCGGGCCGACGATCGATGTGAATGCGGGCGACCATGTGGTCATCAAGCTGACGAATAAGGCGACTGCGCCGCATTCGGCTCACACCCACGTCGTTCGTTTTCCGACAGGAAGCGACGGCGTGAAGAACGGCGTCGCGATGCCCGGCCAGACGATCACGGTCGAATGGGACGCCGTCTTCGCAGGCACGTTTCCCTATCACGACCATGCCGGCGCGGAGGGAGAGACCGACGGCGTCAGCGCAGGGCTCTTCGGAGCTCTCGTCGTCCACGCGCCCGACGAGCCCAAGGCGGCGCAAGAGAATGTCGTGCTCCTCTCCGACTTCGAGCTTGGCCGCTACAGCCAGCTGCCTGGAGTCGGAACGGGGGATGCCGGACCGAGCAACGTCGGCACCTATCGCGGCGGCCACCAGTACATGCATACGATCAACGGACGGGCCTACGAGGAATGGAGCCCCCATTTCCAGGCCAAGCTGGGCGATCGCGTCCGGTGGCGCGTCATCAGCATCGGTTCCGAGTTTCACACGTTCCACGTGCACGGCCATCGCTGGGTGACTCCCGAAGGCGTCCTCACCGACAACGTGAACATGGGACCCGGGACGTACACGACCTTCGACTGGACCGAGGACAACGTCGGCGACTGGCTCTATCACTGCCATGTCCCTACCCACATGGAAGGCGGGATGGTCGGGGTCTACACCGTCACGCCCTGAGCTCGTCGACGCGCGTGTACCGCGTCGCGGTTCACGGCGGGGTCTAGACTACGAACCATGCCGCTCGCCGCCGTGCCAGCCTCCGACGCGCCCCGTCGCTCCGCGGTCGCGCGGCGTCTCGTGCTCGCGTTCGGCTCGAATCTGGCGCTCTTCGCGATCGCCCTCGTCGTCATCCTCCGAGCCATGAGCCAGCTCGACACGGCGGACGCCGAGGTCGGCCACTTCGATCGTGCCAAGCATGCGGGGCACCGCGTAGCTGCCCTCGTGCGCGAGCAGTACATTCATCAGGCTCACACGATCATCGAAGGCAATCGCTCGCACCTCGACCACTACAGCTCGATCGCGAAGGCGACTTCGGATGCAGTCATCGCGATGCGGGCCGCCTCGGACACCGCGGATGAGCGCGCGCGGGCGAACGAGATAGCCGTGCTCGTGCGTAAGAACGACGAGGATTTTCGCGCCGAGACTCTCCCGGCCATCGAGCGAGGCGAGATCGACAAGGTGCGCGAGCTCCACGCCGCGACTGAGCTCGTCGTGGTTCGAGCGCTCGACACCGTCGAGGAGCTGAGCATGCGTTTCGAGGAGCGCAGCGAGGCCGCGCAGGCGCGTGCCGATCGGCTTCGAATGCGCACGAGGTGGACCGCGCTCCTCTGCTTCGGCCTCTCGGCGTTACTCGTGGTGCTCACGGCCGTCCTCACGACGCGCTCGATTTCCTCGCGTGTCGCCGCGCTTCGAGCCGCGGCGCGAGAGCTCGGTCGGGGAGATCTGAAGCGTCGCACTCGGCTCACGGGGACGGACGAGTTCGCGGAGATTGCCCACGGCATCGACGAGATGGCCGCCGATCTCGAGCGCCACCAGGAGCAGATTCTCCGCGCGAACAGGCTTGCGTCCATCGGGCAGGTCGCCGCCGGTGTCGCGCACGAGATCAACAATCCGCTCGGAGTGATCCTCGGCTACGTGAAGACGATGCGCCGAACACCCGCGCGCGACGACGAGGGCCTCGACGTCATCGAGGAGGAGGCGAACCAGTGCAGGCGCATCGTCGAGGGTCTCCTGGATCTCGCGAGGCCTCAGGAGCTCTCGAGCGAGACGTTCGACCTCGTCGCGCTCGCACGCGACGGGGTCGAGCGGCTCGAGGCGAGCGGTGCGCTCGACGGTCATGACGTGAGCGTCCGGGCGGACACCACGACCGTGATCGTGACGGCCGACCCTGGTCGGCTGAGGCAGGTCTTCGTGAACATCTTGACGAACGCGGCGGAGGCAACGCCGTCCGGCGGAAAAATCGCCGTGGAGATTGCCTCCAATGCCGAAGGAGCCGCGGTCCTCACGGTGCGCGATTCCGGAACGGGGATCCCAGGCGCGGTGCGTGCGAGGCTCTTCGAGCCGTTCGTCACGACGAAGCGCGGCGGCGTCGGGCTCGGGCTTGCCATCGCGCAGAGCATCATGGAAGCGCACCGCGGGCGCATCACTTGTGACGTCGCCGGCGGGGACGGCGGAACGGCCGTGCACATCACCCTGCCCGCGAAGCAGCGTGGCACGTCAAGCGTGGAGCAGACCTGAGCGCTGGGTCACGTCAGCTTGTACGCGACGGTTCCCGGCGGGTGCTTGTACCAACCGGGGTCTCCGTAGCTGGTGATGCCGTCGCGGACCTTGAAGACGGTGAACATGCCGCCCATCTCGATGGGACCGAACGGTCCTTCGCCGGTCATCATCGGCAGCGTGTTCTTCGGTCGGCCCATGTCCATCATCCCACCCATGCCCGCCGATCCCATCGCCATGTAGTTGGGAAGGACCTCCCGGACGCGCGCCTCGGCGTCGCCCTGCTTCGCGCCGATCAACACGGGCATCTCGTGGCCCATGGGGTTCATCGTGTGATGGGACTTGTGGCAATGAAACGCCCAGTCGCCGGGCACGTCGGCGACCCACTCGATGTCGCGCGTCGAGCCGACGGGCACGTTCACCGTCGTCTCGGGCCACTGGCCCTGGCCGACGATCTTCCCGCCGTCCGTGCCCACGCAGAGGAAGCGGTAGCCGTGGAGGTGGATGGGGTGACTGTCCATGCTGAGGTTGCCGATGCGGACGCGCACGCGCTGCCCCGTTCGAGCGACCAGGGGTGCGGTCCCCGGCCACGCCCGCGAATTGAACGTGAAGATGTTGAAGTCCGTCATGACTGCAGGATTCGGCCGCGCGGTGCCTGGCGCGATGAACCACTCGTGGAGCATGATCGCGAAGTCGCGATCGATGCGCGGGTTCTCGGGCACCCGCGGGTGGATGATGAACATGCCCATCATGCCGAGCGCCATCTGCACCATCTCGTCCGAGTGCGGGTGGTACATGAACGTGCCGTTCTGCTTCAGCGTGTACTCGTAGACGAACGTCTCGCCCGGCTCGATGTGCGGCTGGTTCAGACCGGCGACGCCATCCATCCCGTTCGGCAAGAAGAGCCCGTGCCAGTGGACGCTGGTACGCTCCGGGAGAGTGTTCGTGACGAGAAAGCGAACGCGGTCACCCTCGACGGCCTCGATCGTCGGACCGGGGCTGATGCCGTTGTAGCCCCAGCACTTGACGATCATGCCCGGCGCGAACTCGCGGTCCACTTGTTCGGCGACGAGATGGAAGACCTTGACCCCCTTCTCCATCTTCCACGGGAGCGTCACGCCGTTGGGCGTCTCGACGGGAACGTACGGAAAGGGTCCCTTGTTCGGCGGCAGGTCGAAGTGGGGCGTCGACGGTGTCGTGGGGATGGCGTCCGCGCTGGCGGCGCGCGTCTTGAGGAGCGACGCGCCCCCGAGGAGCGCTGCAGACGAGAGCAATTGACGGCGGTTCCACATGATTTCACCTCACGGCTTGTGATTCGCGTGCGGATCGGGCGCACCTTGCATGGCGGGGGCCGCAGGGGCGGGCGGCGCGACGGCGCTGCGCGCGCCAGGGAGCCGGCCTCCGACGGCGCGTTCGAGGTCGGAGCGCGCGATCCAGTAATCGCGCACCGACTCCAGGTACTCCCGATAGGCGTTGATCTCCATCTGCCGAGCGAGGAGCAGCTGGAAGACGCTCATCAGCATCGCGTCGTACTGGACCTGGATGAGGCGCACGACGTTCTCGCGAGCCGGGACGATGACGTCCTTGTAGCGGGTCGCGAAGCGGTGCGTCGTGACGACACGCGCGCGGGCGCGTCGAACGTCGCTGCGGATGTCGATCGCGAGGCCGCGCACCATGAGTCGAGCGCTGCGGACGAGCGCATCGAGGCGCGCGATGACCGCCTGACGCTGATCGAAGATCGGGAGCTCGATCGACGCGTTCGGGCCGACGACGACGCGGCCGTCCTTCAGCCGTGCCACCTCGGCGCCCAGGCTGATCGCGCCGGTCCATCGCGTGGAACGTGCAAGCGACGCGGCGTAGGCGAGCGTCTGGGCTTGCTGCATCGCCGCGGCGAGATCGGCACGCTGCGCGATGGCGGAGCTCTCGAGCTGATCGAGGGTCACCTCGTCGGCGGGCAAGTCGGGCATGCCGCTCTGGATGCGGAAGCCCCCGGCCGCGTTGCCCCACAGCCCGAGGAGCTTCACGAGGTCTTCACGTGCGAAGACCAGATCGGCCTGGCTTCTCCCGAGGTCGAGCTTGATCTGCTCGAACGCGGCCGTCTCGTTCGCGAGGTCGAGATCGCTGAAGTTGCCTGCCTCGTGCAGGCGAGTGGTGAGCTCGATCTGGGCGTCGGCGGCCTTGGTCACGACCTCGCGCATCGCGACGATCTGCGCGGCGCCTTGCAGCATGAAGTACGCCGTGCGCGTCCGTGCGGCGACGCCGAGGACCTCGTCGACGAGCCGAAGTCTGACCTGCTCGAGCTGCGCCTTGGCGACCTTCTTGCGCGCCGGGATCATGAGGAGATCGAGGAAGTCCTGGGTCACCCCGAAGATGATGTTCGGGTCGAGCGCATCTCGCTCGCCAGTGGTGACGCCGGCGGAGAAGACAGGGTTTCGGAGCAGGCCCGCCTGCACGACGTCCGCCTGGGCGATGCTGAGCTCCTCGTACATCGCGTGGAGCGAGGGGTTGTTGAGGAGCGCGACCTGGACCGTCTGCTCGACGGTCATGTCGTTCGCGAGCAACTTCGTCAGCGCGTCGGCGACCTTCCGGTCGTCGTCGCCGCCCTGATCCCACTGGACGCGGTGGCCGCTCTGCTTCTCGACCTGCGCGGCGAGGTCCTTGAAGCCGTCCTTCGGGGACGTCGAGGCGCAGCCCGCGCTGCCTAGCGCAAGAATGAAGAGCGCGACCGCGATCTTCATGGCGCTTTTGGCATGGGCATGGGCATCGGCAACGCGGAGCCCGAGGTCGGGGGCATGGGCATCGGCATCGCGGAGCCCGAGGCACCGGCGCCCATCGTGTGACCTGCGTGCGGGTTCGTCACGGCCGGCGCCGTGCTCGCGGCCCCATGCCCCGCGTGCCCCGCCGCCTCGGGTGCGTCTGCACCGGGCGCTGGAGCGATCGGCCGCTCGAGCGGGTTGGGCCTCGGGGTGAACCGAGGCTCGGGCGCGCGCGCGTTTGCAGGGTCGCGGGGAGAGCTCGGCGGTGGTAGGTCGTCGCTCGCGCATGCGACGAGCAGTACGAGGGCAAGTGCGCTGGTGTTTCGCATATGGTTCGACCGGGCACCCTTCTACCTCAAACGGGCGACCAGCGCGCGCGCACCGTCCGGGTGTGATGCGCCGGGTCACACGCTCGGTACGGCATCGAACATGCTGCGATCGCGAGAGGCAGTGGTGAACCGATTCCTTTATGCCGCACATCGCTGGCTCGCCGCCGTTGCGTTGTCGCAGCTCGCGATCTGGACTCTCACCGGGCTCTTCTTCGCTTCGTGCTCGATCGAGAGCGTTCGTGGCGAGCACCTCGACGCCGACCGCTGGCTCGAACCCGAGGATTCGGCCGCGCTGCTCGCGCCGTCGACAGCGCTCGCCGTCGCGGCGGCGGCGGTGGCTCGGGTCGACACGCTCGAGCTGCGCCGTACGCCGGAGGGCCCCGTCTGGATCGCGCGCGGTCCTCATCACGCCGCGCTTCGGCTCGACGCTCGAAGCGGAGCGGTGAGGCCCGTCACGCGCCTCGAAGCAGAGAACGTGGCGCGCGCCGATCAGCGAGGCGCGCCGCTCGCCCTCGAGGCGTCCCTCGTCGAGCGCGACGCACCCATCGAATACCGTGACCATCCGCTTCCCGCGTGGCGTGTTCGGCTGGCGGACGCGCGAGGAACGGTCATATGGGTCGACGCGCGGACGGCGGACGTCACCGCGCGGCGCAACGATCTCTGGCGTTGGTACGACTTCTTCTGGTCGCTCCACATCATGGATTACCGCGGACGCGAGAGCTTCAATCATCCGCTGCTCATCGTCGCGGCCGCGCTCGCCGCCCTCGCCGTCGCCAGCGGAGCCGCGCTCTGGATCGTTCGTATCCTGCGTCGCGCTCGGCGCGGTCGTCCATCGCGCGCGTGAGCACAGTGACGACGGGAGGAGTCGCGAGCACGAGATGGAGAGGTTGTCGCGCGCGCCGGCAGGGTTTATGGAACGCGGATGCCGCGCCGCATCCTCCTCGTCACCGCCGGAGCTCTCTTCGTCTGCATCGCGTGCGGACCTCCCGTGGCGGCGCCGCCCGCGGCTGCCGCGCCCGAGAGCTCCACGAGCAAGGGCCCGGTGAGCGCCTCGAGTGCGCCGGAGTCGACATGTGCTCTCCTCGCACGCGCCTGTCACGGTCACGACAAGGACGGGACCGTGCAACACGACTGCCACATGCTTGGCCATCACGAGACGGATGCTGCCGCGTGCGAGGCAAAGCGGGCGGAGTGCCTCGCAGCGTGCGCTGGCGATGCACATTGATGCACGGAGGCTCGCGGTCGTCGGCCTGACGACGACGCGTCTGCTAGCGTGTCGGCGATGGCCCCGCACGACCTCGTCGTTCTCTATGAACACCCGGAGTGGCAAAAACCCTTGTTCGACGCGCTCGCGGACCGCGGGGTCCGCTACGCCGCCTTCGATCTGAAGCGCGCTGCGTTCGTTCCCGGCGATCCAATCGCGGCGAAGCTCGTCTTCAACCAGGCGAGCCCGAGCGCCTACGTTCGCGGCCATGCTCGCGCGGTGCCGC
This sequence comes from Myxococcales bacterium, assembly GCA_025351875.1. GTDB lineage: Bacteria > Myxococcota_A > Polyangia > Polyangiales > Polyangiaceae > Labilithrix. The sequence continues at coordinate 22,471 of JANXVA010000497.1, forward strand.
TCGCACTCGCGTACCTCAAGGCCATGGAGGCGAGCGGGGTCGCGGTGGTGAACGGCGCGCGAGCGTTCGCTCTCGAGCTGAGCAAGACGGCGCAGGCTGCACTCCTCACGAAGCTTGGACTTCGTACGCCGCGGTCGATTGCTTTCAACGACCTCGATGCGGTGCGTGAGCGTCTGCTCGACGAGCGCAGCTGGCGATGGCCCGCGCTCCTGAAGCCCGAGCAAGGCGGCAGCGGAGCGCGCATCGAGAAGATCGGCTCGTACGACGAGCTCCGCGCGCATGTCGAACGGGACCCTTCCATCTGGCAGCCCGACGGCGTGCTGCTGCTCCAGGAATACTGCGAGCACGATCCGGAGCGCGGCATCATCCGCATGGAGATGCTCGACGGAAAGTTGCTCTACGCCATGCGCGTGGTGTCGCACGGCCGCTACAACCTCTGCCCTTCGGAGGTCTGCAATCCGTCCGATTCCTCGGAAGGCGGTCACTGCGAGATCCCTGCCCAGCAAGCGAGCGCTCCGCCCGTCGAGTTCTATCCCTACCCCGAGGTCCCCGGCGCCGCTGTGGAGGCGGCCGCACGGATCATGCGTGCAGCCGGCATCGACGTCGGCGGGATCGAGTATCTCGAGAGCGGTGGCGAGCGCGTCTTCTACGATGTGAACGCGAACTCGAACCTTCGGCCCGCCATCGCGAAGGAGTTCGGCTTCGACCCGTTCGAGCGCGTCGTCGACTATCTCGTCTCGCGCATCGGCTGATCCACGCGCGCCAGACACGGCCGCGAGCTCACTTCGGGCGGTAATCCTCCGCGCGAAGTCCGTAGCGCTTCAGCAGCCGATGCAGGCTTTCGCGATGGATCCCGGCGCGCTCCGCGGCCTGCGTGACGTTGCCGCCGACCGCCTTGAGGAGCGCCATGAAGTACTCCTTCGAGCCGCGATCCCGCGACTGCGCGAGGATTTCACGGTAGGGAAGGGTCGCGAGGTCAACGGGCGAGGTCGCGATGCGGGCGCCCTGGACTTCCGCAGGCAACGCATCGATCTGGATCTCCTCCCCAGGGCTGATCGCCGCGGCGCGCGCGATCGTGTTCTTGAGCTGACGGACATTGCCGGGCCAGTCGAACGCCTCGAGGCGCGCGCGGGCTTCGGTCGACAGGGTGAGCGGAGCGCGGCGCGGCGAGCGCGCGAGGAACGCATCCGCGAGGGGCCCGATGTCCTGGGTCCGCTCGCGTAGCGGGGGCAGCCTGAGGGCGACGACATTCAGCCTGTAGAGCAAATCTTCGCGCAGACGTCCGTCGGCGACGAGACTCTCGGCATCGACGCTCGCCCCGGCGATGATGCGGACGTCGGCCCTCTCGTCCTCGGTGCCGTCGACCAACGCTCGGAGGAGCCTCTCTTGAAGCGTGCGCGGCAGCTCGGCGAGGTCGTCGAGAAAGAGCGTTCCTCCGGACGCCTCATGCAAGAGGCCGGACCGGGCCGCAGGCTCTGCTGTGAGAGCGCCCTTCCCCATGCCGAAGAGCTCGGCCTCGGTGGCCTCCGCGGCGAGTGCGCCGCACTTCATCGCTGCGAACGGTCCGCTGCTCCGCGTGCTTCGCGCATGGATCTCACGCGCCACGAGGTCCCTGCCGGTCCCACGCTCGCCGATGATCAAGACGGCCACGTCGAGGGCCGCGGTGCGGCCGATCACGTCGAGGACCGATTGCATCGCGGGGCTCGATGCGATCAACACCGACTCGTTGCGCGCGGACGGACGGTCGGCGGCGCCTGCATGCTTCTCCAGCGCTTTGCGGATGAGCGCCAGTGCCTCGTCGGGGTCGAATGGCTTCGTCAGATAGTGGAAGGCGCCCGCCTTGATCGCCGTCACCGCGTCAGGGACGGCGCCGAAGGCAGTCATGAGGATCACCTCGACGCCGGGATATCGGTTCTTGACGTCGTCGAGGAGGTCGAAGCCGCTCGCGCCCGGCATCTTGACGTCGGACACGATGACGTCGACGTGCTCGCGACCGAGCAGCGCGAGCGCCTCCGCGACGTCGCTTGCCGTGAGGACGTCGAGCTCTCCGCCCGCAATTCGCCGAAAAAGTGCGAGGAAGTTCGGCTTGTCGTCGACGACGAGGAGGCGGGGCCGGCGCGCCATCAGCCTGCGATCGCTCTGCGGTCCGCAAGACAGGATGCGCGTGCCGACTGCATGAACGACCATTCTATGCACCGACGGCCGCAGAGCGAGACGGCAAAAGCCTCGCGTGACCCTGCGGGTTACACTGACTCGAGGTGGCCCGGGATCGCGACGCGCACGATAGACTCTTCGGGATGAACGGGAGAGAGCGGCGCGATGCAGTCAGCGAGTGAGCGTCGTCCGGCACGCCGAGCCCTCCACGAGAGGATTTGCTCGGCGGCGTTCATCGTCGGTTGGGCGAGGCCACACACCTCTCCGGAAGCGCCGTCCGCTGCAAGGACCTCCTTCGCGGGCGGCGTTACGAGGTCCTCGGCAAGATCGAGGTGACCGCGGCAATGGACCACGAGGACGAGGCGCTCGCGGAGCTCAAGGCGCGCGCCCGCGCACGAGGAGCCAACCTCATCATCGATGTGGGGTTCGAGCACGGCGACGCGGCGAAGACGCGTGTCGTGGGGACCGCCGTTCGCGCCTTCGAGTCGCCCAGGCCGTCGCCTTGACGGGCATCAGCTGATCGCCGCGCGCAGTGTGGCCTCGTTCGGCCCACGCGCCGCGCAGCAATCGGCGAGCTTGCCGTCCACGATCACGGCCGGAACGGAACGCACGCCGAGCGCTTTCGCTCGGGCTGCGACGCTCGGGTCGCGCATGTCCTGGATGGCTACCGTGCCGTTGCCCGCAGCGAGCGCCTGGACGAGCGCGATGGTGTCGTCGCATGCCGGGCAGCCGGCGCTGAAGATTTCGATCGTTCGATTCGTCGTGGTCATGGCGATGTTCCTTTGGTGGGTTCGGTGGACGGGACGCAAGCGGCGCAAGACTTCCCGCCGGAACGGCGAGGCCATACGTTCCAGAACGACGCCGCGAGCAGAAGGCCGACAGCCACGTGCACGGCGCTGTCGAGCTCGAGCGCGAACTTGCCGGCGAGGAGCGCGGTCGCCGCGCCCGCGCCGAGTAGCGCGGGTCCGTACCCACGGCGGCGTCTCGCTCCCACGACGAACGAGGCGAGTGTGCCGGTGAGGAAGAGAATCGTGAGCGGGAGCAGGATCTCCGAGCGGACGAGGAACCCGAGCCCGAGACTACCGAGCACGCCCGCATAGAGCGGCCAGCATGCAGGGCATGCGACCTTCGGCAGGAGCGCGAGGGTGAAAGAGGGCAGCGCCGCACCCAGCCGAAGCCATGCGCGCCGTGCATTGTCGCCCGGAGGCAACGCTGCGTTCGCCGCCGGTGCCGCATTGGTCTCGACGAGTGCCGCGTTGCGAATCGCAGCGACGATCGCTTCGCGCGGCGGCGTCCGGCCCCCGCCCGCGTAGACGCGACAGACACGTCCGCCGCCGGGAGCCTCGCCCGTCACATCACGTCCGTCGACGAGGACCGACGGCGATCCGTAGCCTTCGAGATGCGCCGCCAGCTCTACGTCGTCGTGTCGGCAGTGTTCACGCCACGATGGCGCTGCCTTGGCGGCGACGAAAGCCCGCACGAGCTCGGCGCGAGCGCCAGCGATGTTCGGGCAATCGGCGTCATAGACGAGATCCACACGCATTCAGTCCTCCTCTCGATCGAGCGACTCGAGGATCGGGCACTCGCGCGTGCTCCCCCTACCGCTGCAAGTGACCACGAGCCGCGAAAGGGCGAACTTCATCTGCTCGAGGTCCGCGACCTTCTCCTCGATCCGGGCGATCCTCTCGGAGGCGTGCGCGCGAACATCGGCGCAGCTCCGACCGCTCGTCGACCGAAGGGCGATGAGCTCGGCGATCTCTTCGAGCGTGAAGCCAAGCTCCTTCGCACGACGGATGAAGCGGATGCGCTGCACCGTCTCCACCGGGTACTGGCGGTAACCGGACCGTTTTCGGGGCGGCTCCGCGATGAGCCCCTGGCGTTCGTAGAAGCGCACCGTGTCGATCCCGACACCCGCGTCGCGCGCGACCTGTCCAATGGAGAGCGAGGGCGTCATCGAGGACCAGGATGCACCCTGGACCATGGTCCAGGGTCAAGGTCGTCTTCGAAACTATCCGTTGCTCAGCTTTCCTTCTGCGCGCGCGCAGGAACGCTAGCGTTACCTAGATCGTGCGCCGGGTGCATCACAGCCGCGAAATCGGCGTCGGTGACGGAGGACGGCAGGGCGCGCGCTCGGATCAGAGCAGCGACCGAGCGATGGCGCTGACGGCCTTCAGCCCTTCGCCGAACCTCGCCATGCCCTCGCGATGACGCTCGAGCTCTCCGTACGGCAGGAACCTGACCTCGAGATCCCGCACGCGCTGGAAGGCAGGGCGGCGAAGCTGCGCGCGGACCTCCTCCTCGCGGTCGTCGGGTGCAACGAGAAAGAGTCCTCGCACGGTGCTCGCGGGTGCTCCGAGCGCGAGGTCCAGCATTCGCACGATGCCCGAGTAGATGGACGTCGTGTGCTCGACCTCGAAGGCCGCCTCGACGTGGTCGCCTCGCAGCCAGAGCACGTCGATCAGCCGAACCGCGTCGGCGCCTGGCGCTGCCGCGACGCTCGCGGGAAGGCTGTCGAGGCAGCCGTCACCGAGTCGCCCGCTCCCGCAAGGACGTCCACGGTCGTTTGCGGCGATCCACACCGTGAACCCGAGCGCTCGACCGAGGTCGCGCAGCCATCCCTGGACCTCCGTGTGGGTGAGGTCGCTCTCGCGTGCGCCGTCCATCGCCTTCCGGTCCTTCTTCGCATCGTCCCGGACGCGCGCGAGGTCGGCGAGCCATGCTGCGCGTGTGGCTTCATCGTCGGTGGTCGGAGGCGCGGCATAGCGTCCCGAGCCAATGTCGAACATGAGACCACCGATGGCCCCGAGATCGTTCGAGAGGAGGTCGCGGCGCTCGGCATTGAGGCGGAGCATTCCAGTGCGCATCGCGAGGTACTCCTCCCACTTCCCGAGCTTTACCTTCGCGCCGGTGAGCGCGTTGTAGCCGTTCACGATCGCCGTGTTGAACGGTACCGCGAGGGTGGGGTGGAGGAAGTAGAGGAGGTTTGCCGCTGCCGGGCCGAGGCCCTTGATCTTCTTCTCATCGAGTCGCCGGATCGCGTCGACGAGCGCGTCGGCCTCGGAGCAGCACATGCACGCGTCGAGAAATCGACCGAAGGCGAGCTGGTTGTCGCGGCTCTCGTAGATGTCGGGGATGCGCAGCTTCGGTTTCCAGAGGAATGCGTGGTCGGCGCCCTTGAAGATCTGGCGCTGCTCCGCGATGGAACCCACAACGGTCTCCAGGGACGAGCCCTTGTATGCACAACCGAAAGCGCTGGCTTCGATCTCGGCGACGACCTGCCCGATCCCGCGACGGATGGAACGGAAGTTCTTGATCCGCTCCTCCCAGAGGAACCACGTCCGGTACGTGGCGCCGGGATCGTCACGCCATCGTTCGATGAGGCTGCGCGTGGGACTCACCGCGCAAGGCTACGCAACTTCACTGCGGATCGATGCGGAGAACACGGCCCGTCAGCTTGTCGGTGAAGTAGATCTTCCCGTCGGGCCCGAACGTGAAGCCCGCGAGCGAGCCGGCGGGCAGATCCGTGGCGAGGCTGCGGATGGCCGTTCCGGTCTTGTCGAACACGTTGAACATGCTCGTCGCGGTGTCGGTGACGTAGACGAGGCCGCCGTGGAGTTCGATGCCGCTCGGCTTCGTCAGCGTGCCGGCAGCGACGACCTCCTCGACGTCGGTACCCGTCATCATCGCGTCGGCCTTGAGCGGCTCCGGCTGCCGATCGAGCTCGGCGCCCTTCGTGCCCGCCGTCGTATCGAGCCGGACGACGCGCGCGTGACCGGTGTCGGCGATGTAGAGAAAGCCGTCGTCCGCGTCGAAGAAGACGTGGCTCGGCGTGCCGTCGCTCGCGCCCTTCACCTTGCCGGCCGCGAAGCGATAGATCTCGCCGTCCGAGTGGTCGTCGCCGCCCGGCTCGTGCGTCTTGTTGAAGTTGTACTCGTCGATCGAGCTGTCGAACGCGTTGAACACCCAGAAGACGTTCGCGTTCGCGTGCGCGATGCCGCGACACATCGGAGTGTTGTGGAGCATGTCGACGTGCGAGCCGAGGCCGCCGGACGTCTTCTTGCCGAGGATCGTGCGGTCCGTCGAGAAGAGCGCCGGGCCCATGAAGAGGTTCGCGCGGCCGTCCGAGCCGGTCGCGTTCTGACTGTTGTCGTTGTCGCCGCAGGTCCCGACGAGGCCGGGCGTCCCCATCGCGATCGCGGGCGGCTTGTGCATGAAGTGCTCGGCCGCCGGGTCGACGAGGCGCTTGAACGCGACGGTATCCGTGCCGATGCCGGTGCCGATGTGGATCGAGTCGTCGCCGTAGCCGACGACCCACAGCTCGTCCGTCCGCTCGGGATGAAAATCGAGATCGACGAACTGCGCCGCCGCGGTCGCCTTGTAGATCTCGGTGAACGTCACGGAGGCCGACGTTCCGTCGCGGTAACCGATCTCGTGACCCGCCGGCAGGGCGACACAGGCACCGCTCGTCAGGTCACATAGCGGCTTGTCCGCGGTCGCGGTGCACTCGGTGTCGGCCACGCACTTGGGGGCGGCCGCCTCCTTCGATTCGGTGGTCGACGACGAGCACGCGCCGAGCATGAGGAGAGGGAGAGCGAGCGGCCACGTGCGGAGAACAGACATCATGCGGGGCACCGTCCAGGCCGACTTCGTAGCGCCGGAACGAGGGGCTCGCAAGGAGTGGATGCGCGGCGGAGGTGTGACGCCCCCGGTCACACCGTCTCGCCGCGCGATCTCGTCGGATGCCTGCGGGCTGTCGCCCTTGATGTCGACGCGGAACCCGCCGCCCGCGCTGTCGACGGTGGCCGTCGCGCCCTTGACCGCGAGAGGGCAGAAGGCCATCTCTGGCACCTACGGCACCGGTTCGCTTGCCAGCACCTGAAGGAAGGGAACGAGATCGTTCTGCGCGTTGGCATCGAAGAGGGGGACCCACGCCTCCGTCGCGCCGATGGATCGCGTGTCGTCGTGCTTGAGCCCTCGCTCGCCGTAATGCTTCGTCACTTCGGCCAGCGTCGCGAACGTGCCGCCGTGCCCATACGGTCCCGAGGACGGAAGGCCGCGCAGGGAGGGCGTCTTGAAGGCTCCGAGCATCGTCGTCGCGGCAGGAGTGAGGCCGAGCAACGACTTCGCGCTCAGTGGCGAATCGCTGAACTTCTTGCTCGCGACGAACTCCGACGCTTGCAGCGGCGCGATGCCGTCGGCGCGTCCGCGATCCGCGGCGCCGTCCTGTCGCCCAGTCGGAAAACGAATCACGTGAAACGCGTCGTCCGTCATGCGCGGCCCCCAGTGGCACTGCACGCAGCCCGTCTTGAAGAACGCCGTCAGGCCCTTCTTCTGCGCGGCATCGAGCGCCGTCAGGTCACCTGCGCCGTAGCGATCGAGCGCGTTGGGTTTCACGCGAAGTGTCCGCTCGAACGCGGCAATCGCCTTGGCGACATTGACGAAGACGCGCGTGGCGGCGTCCTGATCTGCGGTCGTCATTCCCTGCCAGCTCGGCTCGCCTGGCTTGCCGGCTAGCGGGAAGCGCGTCGTGTCGGCAAGGTCCGGCAGCGGATACTTCGAGAACACCGTGGCGTAGTCGGCGGCGTAGCCGGCTGCGATTCGATGCGCGACGAAGAGCCTGCTCGAAGCGAACTCCTTCGGGTTCTCGAACGGCCCGAGCGCCTGCATCCACAGCGTGTCCGCGCGGCCGTCCCAGAACTGCCAGCGCGCGTGGGAGGCGAGCGCGATCGCCGGTGAGTTGCGGTCGCCCTTCGTGACGCCCATCGCCTGCGAGAGCCCGTCCGAGAACGTCTTCGTCGGATCGTGGCACGTGGCGCAGGACACGGTGCCGGACGGCGAGAGCGCGGTGTCCGAGAAGAGCGTCTTGCCTAGCACTACTGCGGGAAGTGGCTGATCTCGCCACGGTATGACGATGTCGTTTGTCTCTCACTGTGTCGGTCCATTCGACGCCGCCGCCGACGAGCGTGGTTTCCATTGTCTCTCGAAGGGTGCACCGTGCACGCGTGACCTACGAGATGGACGGCGCGAGCGTGGGCCGACTGGGCGCGTACTTCGAGCAGGTCGGCACGCACCTGCCAC
>JANXVA010000507.1 GCA_025351875.1 Myxococcales bacterium
GACGGGCGTCGTGGCGCTCTGATGGTGGTGAGGGGCGTGCAGCGAAGCCTCCTCGCGTCGCTCGCGCTCCTCGCGTCGCTCGCGCTCCTCGCGTCGCTCGCGCTCCTCGCGTTCTCCGCGCTCGCTTCGTGTGGAGGCGCCGTCCCGCCTGCCATACGTGACGAGATCGCGCGTTCTCCGCGCGGAACGGTCACGGTCGTCTTCTTCACCGACTTCCAGTGCCCGTTCTGCCGGCGCACGCATGCAGCGCTCGCGCCCCTCGTCGCAGAACGAAAGGGGCGCGTGCGCGTCGTGCTCCGTCACGTCCCGCTGCTCATGCATCCCGATGCGCGAACGGCCGCGCGGGCCGCGGTGTGCACGCAGTCACTTCCCGCGGCCGAGTCGGTGGTCGATGCGCTGTATCGCGCGCCCGACCTCGGTGAGGCCGCATGCGAAGAGATCGCGCTCGCGCACGGCGCCGAGCGTGCCGCATACGAGCAGTGCGTCGCCGATCCCGCGACCGACGCGCGCATCGACAGCGACACCTCGATGTTCCGCGCGCTCGGTGGAGACGGCGTTCCGATGATCTTCGTCGACCGCACGCTCCTCGACGGCTCGCAGCTGCGGAGCACCCTCGAGACCGCGATCGAGGATGCCCTTCGCAGGAACGGGCTTCTCTAGCGGCATTTCGACCTCTTGGTTCCGTTCGTCGCACACGTCGGAGCGTGTGTTACCGATCCTGCACGAGACGCGAACGCGACGCCCCGCGACCAAGCGCGAGGCAAGCTCTGCGCTAACGTGGCCGCAATGCAGCAGGTCTCGATCACGAAGTGTGTCGCCGGAGCTCTCGTGAGCGCCCTCGCGCTGAGCGCGCTCATCGGATGCGCGGTGGGTAGCAACGAGGCCGACGTGGGCGAGAGCGACCTCACGACCCTTCCGAGCGAAGCAGGGACGGGTGACGAGAACAGCGTCGTCCTTCCGCCCTCGACGAAACCGAAGGAAGAGCAGACCGCTCCCGATGCGGGCGAGGTCGACGCGGGCGGCGGCGGCGGCGGCGGCGGCGGCACGGACGCGGGCGCGGGCACGGATGCCGGCGCGGACGCGGGCGGCGGCGGCGGTGGCGGTGGCGGTGGCGTAGCCTGCGCGAGCCCCAACGTCTGTACCGGCGCGACGGACCTCGGCTCGGTCAGCGGTGACACCGGCGCCGACGTGAAGACGGCGCAGGGCAGCGGCTCGCAGTGGTTCAAGGTCCGCGTGACCGAGAACGACAGCAGCGTGTTCGGGCTCTCGCTCCTTGCGAAGGCAGAGCTCACGTCGCCTCCCGGGACCAACTTCGATCTCTTCCTCTACCTTCCCGGCGGCAGCAGCGGCCAGGAGTGCTCGGCCGTCTCGAAGAGCAGCACGAACGCCGGCGCCGACAGCGCCTCGCTCGAGTGGGGCGAGGGCTCGATCTCGAACGGCGCCAGCGACGACCGCACCGTGACCGTCGAGGTCCGCTGGGTCTCCGGTACCTGTAGCCCGTCGGCGAAGTGGTCGCTCACGGTCCGCGGCGACACTCCTTGATCGGTCGCGCTGCGGCGACGTCACGCGCCTCCGCGGTCGTCGTTGCCGCGCTCGGTCTCGCTACGAGCTTCGGTTGCGGCGGCGGGCGGGCTCCGCAGGAGCCGCACGCGGTCGTCGTGCGCCCCGCAGACGGCGCTGCCGAGGTGCTCCCGTTCCTCCACGACGACTATCCGCGCGCCCTCGCCGATGCGAAGCGCACGAAGCGTCCGATCTTCGTCGATGCCTGGGCGCCGTGGTGTCACTCGTGCCAGAGCATGCGTTCGTTCGTGCTGACCGACCCGGCGCTCGCCCCGCTCGCGAACGACTTCGTCTGGCTCACGGTCGACACGGAGAAGGACTCGAACGCCGTGTTCGCGGGGCGCTTCACGAATCAGGTGTGGCCGACCCTCTGGGTGATCGATCCGGAGCACGAGTCACCGGTGCTCCGCTGGGAAGGCACGGCGACCGCTCCCGAGCTCGTCACGCTGCTGGCGACCGTGAAGGAGGGCGCGCGCGAAGGAGCATCTGAGCTGACGATCGCATTTCTCCGCGCGAACCAGGCCGCCTCGCGCGGTGACGTTGCCGAGGCGGAGCGTGCGTACCGTGTGCTCGCGAGCCGGCGCGATTTTTCGGAGCGCGCGCGTGCCGTCGAGGCGCTCATCGGCTTGCTCTCCTCGAAGAAGGACCATGCGGCATGTGCGGAGCTGGCGATCCGCGAGGCCCTACAGCTCGCGCCGGGTACGTCGCGCGCGACGCTGCTCGCGACCGGTCTCTCGCGCGCTCGGCGGCTTCGGCGAGCGTCCGCAGCTCGGACGCGCGCTTGCCGGCACGCGCGCCCGAGAGACCGGTCGCGAGCAGCGTCGCGCGCG
>JANXVA010000515.1 GCA_025351875.1 Myxococcales bacterium
ACGCCCGCAAGGAGAAGCTCGCCTCGTACCTCGACCAGGCGTACACCGACCGCCTCGAAGCGCGCATCTCCGAGGAGATGTGGCAGCGCCGCTCGACCGAGTGGGACCAGGAGCGGGAAGGCATCGAGCGTCAACTCGTGGCTCACGGGCGAGCCAAGGCCAGCTATCTCACAAGCGGCGTGAAACTTCTCGAACTCGCGCAAAGAGCCCACGAACTCTACGTTTCGCAGTCTCCGCACGAACAGCGCCGTCTGCTCAACGTGGTCGTATCGAACTGCACCCTGCGCGACGGAACAGTCCGATACGACTTGCGAAAACCCTTCGACCTCCTGGCCGACATCTCAGAATCCAACAACTGGCGGAGAGCAAGGGATTCGAACCCTTGGTAGCTTTCAGTACACCTGATTTCGAATCTCGCTGGGCGTAGCGAGGGTTCGCGATCAGACGCTACACGCCGGGAAAGCCAGCGCGAAGAGGAGCACGAGGAACCCTCGTGCACCCTCGTGGCACCTGCGGAGCCGTCCGGAACACTGCCGATCCACGAGTCGCGGGTAGTCGCAGCCGCGGCGCTCGGGTTGCTCCACGTCGGCGATGTCGAGGGCGCGAAGGCGGTCCTCGCGGGCTGGCTGAAGCGATGACGCGTCCCGCCTCGCGCAAGCATTGGCTCGGGTTCGTCGGCTGCCACGTGACACCTGCCAGCGTCCGACAACGAGAGGAGCGTTCATGAAAACGAAGAAATGTGAAGCTGCAGCACCGCCCGACAGCGACGAGCCGCCGATTCCGCCGGCGGCAGCTTCCGCCGGCATGTCGACTGACAGACTGCTGACTCGCGGGGAGGCTGCGGAGATCCTGGGCACGAGCACCAGCTCGGTCCGGCGTCTCGAGCAGACGTCGCTAGCTCCCGTTGTCGACGAGCGCGGGGTTCACCTGCACAGCGAGAAGCGAGTGCTCGAGCTCAAGATCCAGCGCTCGCACGAGAAGGGCAGCAGCGACGGGTTCGACGGCGTTCTCGCGAGCGCGGCGTTCGAGATGTTCGATGATGGTGCGGGTCCCGTCGACGTCGTCAGGCAGCTCAAGATCGGGCCTGACGTTGCGCGCGACCTCTATCGCGAGTGGGCCGACCTCCGCGGCGGGTTCGCCGTCAGCGGCGCCGCCGCGGCGAAGCTTCAACGCCTTGCTTGGACGTGTGACGACCTCGATCTCAGAAGTGGCGACGACCTCGTCGCATTCTTTGAGCAGTTCGAGAAGAACGAGTGCTCATGCTGCGAGCGCCGCACGCCGCGCCTGTGCCTTCACTGCTACTCTGCACGCCCAGCGCGCGCGCAAAAGCTCGTGGCGGCGGCAGCTGCTGTGGCAAATTCGAGGCGTCAGAGCCGCGAATTGAAAAGCCTCGAGAAGGAGGTCGTGGAGAGAGCGCGGCAACGCATCGTTCTTGGCGGCACCTCGGCCGACGAGGATGTGTAAGTCGGCGGCACTTCGCGCCGTCGCGTCGCCCGCGAGCGACAAGGTATCGTCAGAGCAGACCGAGCTGCTTCTCGTGGGGGATCGGCAGGACGCCGATGATAACCCACGGGTTCGGCGCCACCTGGTGCCACTGCTGCGTGGTGCCGAGGAACAGGTGGAGGTCCTTGTTGAGGAACTCGTCCATGTACTTCTGGCGGACCTTTGCGATCGCCATGCGCTCGTCGCCGCCCGCGCGGCGCACGCAGTTCCAGTAGAGGGCGCCGACCTCCCAGTCGAGGATCTGCTGCTCGCTTTTCTTCCCGGCCGCGTCCTCGAACTTGTACGAGAACTTGTAGGGCATCTTCGGGATGACCTTGAAGGTCTCACGCCAGGCGTTGTCCTCAAACAGCTCGTGCTGCCGCGAGGCCTCGCGCATCTCTCGTACCTTGTTGATGTCCCACTCGCGCTCATCCTCCTCGACCACGAAGTCGAGGGTGCGCGTGGGCTTGAAGACGGCGAGCGAGACCTGATTGGCCTTCGCGCCCGAGATCAACTCCTCGAGGTTCGAGTAGACGCGGGCCTTCTTGAGGAGGATCTCCCGGCGCTCACGCCAGTTGTGGTCGGGCCCCATCTTGCCGACGGGCACGAGCTCGCGCTGATCGAGGGGCCGATAGGTCTCGGGGCGCACGTCGACGGTATTGCGCTGCAGCCGACACTCGACCCAGTCGTACTTGCTGTACTGCTGCTTCTCGTCGAGGCGTCGGAAGGGCACGGGATAGATGCGCACCCAGGTGCCGTCGTCGCGAACGCCAGCCGTGCAGACCGTCTCGCCGTACTTTCGCGAGAGCGTCGGGTACGTCTTCACGGTGATAAGAACGCGCTCCTTGCTCATCCCCCTGTTTCCCCCTCACAGATGTTTGGCGACGAAGCCCTTTCCGAACTCGCGCTCGAGCGCCTCGGCCACGCAGTGGCGGTGGCACTGGCTCGGCACCCGTTCGTAGCACGTCAACGACACCCGCTCGCCGGATCGAACCCACGCCCGAATCATCGCGAGAGCCGCCCCCTGCAGCGGGAGGCGGTCTCGTTCGTACTCCGCGAAGAGCGCGTCGTAATCGCCCTGCGTCTCGAGACTCTGGCGTTGCTCGGAAGCGATCCCCAATTCGGGAACATGCTCGTATCGAATGCCTACGCCCTCGCAGCCTTTCCCGAGCGTGCCCTTCGAGAACCCATACTTGCGGCTGATCGGATTGCGACGAACGTCGCAGAGCAACGTGACCCCCGAGCGCAGAAGCTCGTTCAAGTAGCTCTCGAGCGTCCGGCCTTCGTAGCCGATGGTAGACACGGCAGCAGCATTCAGGGAAGGCCGTGCCGCCTCGATCCGAGCGAGCGCAGCGGCTTCGCCGCGCAGAACCCGCTCGGCGATCTCGCTCCGCGTCGCGTAATAGGGGAAACGGCGATAGGTCTCGGCAACAAGCGCGTCGCCGCGCGTACCGCGGAGGCCTCGGCTGAAGCTGATCAGCCGAGCGTTGCCCGCTCCGCCGAGCGCCTTCCGGCCCGCGTCTGTGAGCCTCCAGTGTTGTTCGTCGTCGGCGAGGAAGCCGCGCTCGATCAGCTTGCGTCGATCGGCATAGGAGGTGAACGAAAACGCGCCAAACTTGTACGGCACGAACTCGTAGGGTGGGGTGACGCCCGGCTCCTGGCAGTAGAGGAAGAGCAGCTTCTGGAAGTCGACGTTGCCGGCGCGGCCCCCGAGAGCGTCAAGGAGGGCCAGCATCTGCCGCTGCCGATCGAACAGCACGTGCTTAGCCCTCTCGCGCGGCAGCGCGCTCGGCAGCGTCATACGCCCACCTTCGCGCGCGGGCTGCCCCTGTGCCGGACCAAATCGCGTGGCGGCGGTCCCCCTGAAATCATTGCCTCCCAACGTAACATCAGGGTGTCCATCGTCGCCATCCGACTTCCGGACGTTCGACATTGATGAGAGCCGGACAAGACGCAAATCGAGGGAGCGGGAAGCAGCCTTTTCGTAGCTTCGTACGGGCGGCTAAATAGTCGTCGAGGCGCTCTCGTTCGCGCGCTCGCGCCGCGCTCCCGCAAATGCGTGAAACGCGGCGATGCCGGCCACCATCGCCGCGCAGAACGCGAGCGCGCCGGTCGTGAGGCCGACCAGAGACACCAGCGCCGGGCCCGGACAATAGCCTGCCGTTCCCCAGCCGAGCCCGAACAGCGCAGCACCGGCGAAGAGTCGGCCGTCGACGTCGGCGCGCTTCGGAAGGACGAAGGCGTCGGCCCACAAGGGCCGCTCGGCCTTCTTGGACCACTGCGCGAAGACGAGGTGGACGCCGATCGCGCCAGCCATGACGAGCGCGAGGCTGGGATCCCACGCGCCCGTCACGTCGAGAAATCCGATCACCTTGGCTGGGTTGGTCATCCCCGAGATGCCGAGGCCGACAGCGAAGACGACGCCCGCGACGAACGCGACGACCTTCTGCTTCACGACGTCCCCCCGAGCACATGCTGAACGACGAACGTGGCGAGCGCGCCGGTCGCCATGAAGGTCATCGTCGCGAGGATCGACCGCGTGGAGAAGCGACTGATGCCGCACACGCCGTGGCCGCTCGTGCAGCCTCCACCGAGCTGCGTGCCGAAGCCGACGAGCAGCCCCGCGAGGACGGTCAGCGCGACCGGCGTCGCGCTCGGCGCGTGGAGCGCTGAAGGATACGCGAGCGCGAGGAGCACGCCGCCGACGAGCAAACCCGCGAGGAACGTCGCGCGCCAGCTCACCTCGCCGCGCTGCGGTCGCACGATGCCGCCGAGGATGCCGCTGATGCCAGTGATGCGTCCGTTCAAGGCGAGCATCATCGAAGCGCTGGCGCCGATGAGCGCGCCGCCGATCAGCGCGGAGACAGGAGTGAATGCCATGGGAAAAATCTCCGACTACTTGCGAGGGCCGAACGACGTGAGCTCCGCGTCTTGACTGAGGACGACCGCGGGCAGATCCACGGCCTTCGAGCGCCCGTCACGGATCGGGGCGATGATCGGGTGACGCTTCAGGTAGGCGCGCAACGCCTGGTGGACTGTCGACGGCAGCACCGCGGCATCGTGAACGCCCCGCATGCGGCACAGCACATCCATCGGTTCGCCGGCGCGCTCGCACCCCGACATCGTGACGTGCGTATCGTCGGCGATGGGCTTGCCGTCGATCATGAGACCGCGCAGCCGCGAACCCTCGGGCGCTGCAGCGGCGAAGGACATCGTCATCCCCGATGCCCGCGGGCCCCATCCGCCGGAGAGCTTCCAGGGATCGCGCGAGAAAACGAGCTCGAGCTCGCTCTCGAGGTAGGCCTTGAGCTCCTTGCCGGTGGCCCACCCCTTCTTCATCCGCGCGTCGAGCGGGAGGAGGAGCCACAGATCACCTTCGGTGAGCGGGCCGGCGGGGATGGGTGGCGCGAACCGGAAGCCGTTGCTCATTCCCACGTTTGTGCCAGCGATCTCGCGAACGGCGTCGGTGATGAAGTTGTCGGCGGAGGTCTCGAGCACGTCGTAGCGGAGGAGAGGGGTCTTCGTCTCGCCGACCACCTCGTTCGCGCGGGCGCGGTAAGGAGCGAGCGATGCGTCGACCAGCGACTTCACGCCCGGGTCCTCCGAGTAGTCCGCGGCGCGGATGGGGAGAAGCTTGAAGTCGAAGTCGGCGACGCCGCCCTTGTCGCCCAGCGTGACGTCGAGCCGACCAAGGAACGAGCCCATCGACCCGGGCTCGACGACGATGACCTTCCCTTCGAGGATCGCTTTCTCCGTGCGCTCGTGCGTGTGACCGGAGAGGATGACGTCGAATTCCGGGATTTCTCGGGCGATCTGGCGCGAGACCGTGATGCCCGTATGCGTGACGGCAACGACCAGATCGGCGCGCTCGCGCCCGCGCACGTCGCGAACGAACTCTCGCAAGCCGGTCATGCGCGTGGAGTCGAGGCCCACGACGGTCTCAGGCGGTTGCCGCTGCGTGGTCGTCGGATCGGTGATGCCGACGAAGGCCACCCGGACACCGTCGCGCTCGAGCGTGATCTCCGGGGCGAAGAGACGCTCTCCGGTCTTGGCGTCGTGGAAGTTGTAGGTGGTGACCTTGCAAGTCACGCTGCCCATCAGCTCGCGGAAGCGCTTCGGGCCGTAGACCACCTCCCAGTTGCCCGGGACGCAGATGTCGATGCCGAGCGCGTTGAGCGGACCGAGCACCGCGGCACCCTCGCTCCACGCCGCCGGCCCCGAGCCCTGGAAGGTGTCGCCGCCGTCCGCGACGAACGTCGGCGCCTTGGTCCTCGCTCGCTCGCGATCGATGGCGGTCTTCAGACGCGCATAGCCGCCCATCGACTGGAGAACCGGCGTCTCGCCCGGCATGTACTCGGGATGGGTTTCGAGCTGGGCGTGCGAGTCCGCCATGTGTAGGAAGACGACATGGCGCGCAGGCGCGGCGAGCGCGCTGACGCTCGTCGAGGCCGCGGAGGCGGGAGGAAGGCCGACCCGAGCGCTCAGCGAGGCGGGAAGTTGCTTGAAGGACATCCACACAGCCATGGCGAGCACGAACCACGCGAAGCCCGTGCGGAGCGCTTGCGGCTTCACAAGGCCCGCGAGAGCGGTCCCGACGAAGCTCCCGAGGACCGACGCGCCGGTGATGGTGAGCGCGAGCGTCCACGGGATCGTCGCGTGGCTGAGCGCACCGGCGAAGCCAGCGAAAGAGTTCATCGCGATGACGAGCAACGACGTTCCGACGGCAGTGCGCATCGGTAGCCCGCACAAGAGGACGAGCGCGGGGACGATCACGAAGCCGCCTCCTGCGCCGATCACCCCTGTCAGCAGGCCGATTCCGACCCCCAGCGCCAAGGCGCGCGCCAGCGCGGCACCCCGGAGCGCTTGCGGCGAGCCCGTCTCCGACGTGTCGGCACGGCCGCGCATCATGGCGATCGCGGTCACGAACATCATCGCCGTGAAGGCGAGGAGCAGAGTCTTGGCCGGTAGGAAGTGAGCGAGGCGTCCACCGATGTAGGCGCCCACCATCGAAGCGACGCCGAAGAGAAGGCCCGTTCGGTACTCGACGCGACCGGCGCGCGCGTGGCTCAACATCGCGAAGGCGCTGGTGACGCCCACCACCAGGAGCGACGTCGCGATGCCGTCCCGCGGCGGGAGGCCCACGACATAGACGAGGATGGGAACCGTGAGGATCGAACCTCCGCCCCCCAGCAGGCCGAGCGAGACCCCGATGAGGACCGCAAGCACGAGCGCGAGGAAGATCATCAACGCTCGACGGCCAAGCCGGCCTCGACGTACGCCCCCATCCCGCCGGCGAGGTTCATGAGGTTCTTGAAACCGAGCGCGACGAGCGACGACGCGGCTCTCGCTGAGCGCGCGCCAGAGCGACATGCGACCACGATTCGTTGATCACGATCCCACGGTTGCGCTGCGGTGAGCACGGTGGCGAGCGGCACCAGCTCGGCGCCGGGCACGTGACCGAGCTGGCCCGTGAACTCGTCGGGCTCCCGGACGTCGATGATGCGCGGTCGCGGCGCGAGCGCCACGAGCTCCGCGGGCGTGATGTTTCGGAAACCTTCAGGCGTTGCAACGTTCATCGGAAGCTCCTTCGTCGTGACGAGTGCGCGGGCGTGACGCGTGAGCGGGTCATCCCTGCACCGGTGGCGGGACGATGCCGCAGGCACGGTTCGCGGGGACCGCCTCGTGTAATCGGGCCGGCTCGGGGAGATGAAGGCCGTTCATTATTGCGATGAACTCCTCACGGTTGTGTCCAGCGGCGCGCGTGTTGAAGCGCTTCTCTTCACCGATGGTCGAGACGGTGCGCCCGCGGTAGTCGTGGGCCGGATACACGAGCGTTGCGTCGGGCAGGCGAAAGAGGACGCGCGTGAGCGAGTCGTAGAGCTCGCCGGCATCCCCGCCCTGGAAGTCCGTGCGCCCCGCCGCGCGGATGAGGAGCGCGTCGCCCGTAAGGACGCGATCGCCGAGAAAGTAGCTCACGCTCTCCACGGTGTGGCCCGGCGTGGCGAGCACGTGCAGCTCGACCGAGCCCACGCGGACGATGTCCCCGTGATGGACGGCGCGGTCGACGCACGGCGCGCCGCCTTCACCGCTGACGGTCACCGCGCCGCACAGCTCACGGAGCCGTCCTGCCGCCGTGATGTGATCCGCGTGGACGTGGGTGTCGAGCACCTGCACGAGCGTGAGGCCAAGCTCGCGGACGATCTCGAGATCGCGCTCGACCTGCTCGAGGACCGGATCGACGAGCGCCGCTTCCTTCGTCACCTCGTCGGCGATCAGGTACGTGTAGGTCGAGCTTTCCTTGTCGAAGAGCTGTCGGAAGAGCATGGGCACGTGAGGGTGCCTTGCGACGACCGTGCCGTTGCGACGGCGTGAGTAGTTCGCGCCGCAACGGTGCCACTCCTGGCCGAAATCGAGCTGCGGCGCGGCAACGCGGCGCGCGTGTCGCCGATTCGCCGACGCAGCCGACGTTTCAATGTTTCAATTTGAAACGCCTCCGTCACGAGCGCAGGCTATCGATCGCGCGGCGCAGGCGGTCCTCCGCGGCGGTGGCGACATCTTCGATCCCAGCCACACCCTTCACGACCTGGAACATCGCGTGCGGCGAGGCGGCGGACACCACGACGTCGGCGCCGTCTTGCGCCACCACGACGTTGCAGGGAAGGAGGAGCCCGATGGCCGGCTCCTTCTGGAGCGCCTCGTGCGCGAGCTTCGGGTTGCACGCGCCGAGGATCACGTAGGGCTCGGTCTTCACGCCGAGCTTCTTCTCGAGGGTCGCCTGCACGTCGATCTCGGTGAGGATCCCGAAGCCCTCCGCCTTCAGCGCCTCGGTCACGCGCTCGCGCACGCCGGTGATGGTGGTCTTTGGAATGCGGCAGGTGATGGCGTAGGGGACGTCGAAGTTCATGGCTTGGTCCAATCTCTTTCAGCGGGGGGTGGCGGAAGTCAGGTCGATGCGCATGCAGTCGGTGGCGAAGGCGACGCTCCCTCCGTAGCTCGCCTTCACCGAGCGGAGCACCGGCTCCTGGGCCTTCTCCACCATGGGCGGGATGTGGCTCAGGAGGAGGGACTTCACGCGTGCCGCGGCGGCGATCTCTCCGATGCGATGCGGCGCGGTGTGGAGATCGTAGAGCTTCTTCGGGGAGCCCGGCGGATCGACGACGGCCGTATCGTAGACGAGGAAATCCGCGCCTGCGGCGAGCTTGGCGAGGTTGTCGTTCTTCGACGCGAGATCGCCCGAGACGACGAGCGCGTGGCCGGCGTAGTCGATCCGGAAGGCCACCGCGGGGACGTCGTCGTGATCGACGGCGATCGAGGTCACGCGAAGGTCGCGCTCGCGGAGCACCTCGTGGATCGGTGCGTCGGCATGGGTGGGTAGATCTGTGACGGCGAAGTGCAGCTCGTTCCTGAACTTCGGAAGATACGCGTAGGCGCCGTGCTCGCCGAAGAGGCGGTCGATGAAGGTCTTCGTGCTCGGATAGTCGCCGCCGCCGGCGGGGCCGAAGAAGCGAAACGTCATCGGCTCGTCGAAGGTGAGATCGCGTGACTTCACGAAGCCCGGGACGTCTCCCGTGTGATCGATGTGGAGGTGCGTGAGCAGCAGCGTGTCGACGTCCTTGAAGTCGACGCCGAGCTCGCCGAGCCGGACGAAGGCGCCCGGTCCGACGTCGACGAGGATCCTCGCCTTGCCTCCCAGGAGCACGAGATAGCTCGACGCGGCGCGCCCGAAGCCGCGAGGGCCTCCGGAGCCCAGGACGACGAGCTCGAAGGTCGTGCTGGAACTGGGTCCACTCGCGCAGCGCTGTGGCGCGCTGTCTGCGCCCGCGGCTGCCGGCGCTCCAGCTCCAGCGCCAACGTGAGCGCATGCGGCGGATGCGACGAAGACGAAGAGGAGAGAAGAGGCCATGAGCAATCGCGGCATGCGACTGCCGTACCACGCACCTGCGCGCGCCGGTGTCGCGTGGCCTCCCGGTGATCGTCGGTCGCAGTGGCGCGCATCGTCGGGCGGCGCGGGAGCTTCGAGGGAATGCGAGGCGTGCTCAATCCGTTCGACGGCGAAGGCGAACGTATCGATGATTCCCTACTTCCCCCAGCCGACGCTGCACCTCGGTCCGCTGACGTTGCATGCGTTCGGAGTGTTGGTCGCGCTGGCGGTGATGGTCGGCGGAGCGATGGCGCGACGCCACGCGCGCAAGCTCGGAGTTGCCGACTCCCTCATCGTGAGCCTCCTCACCTGGACGGTGGTGGGCGGCTTCGTGGCGGGACACGTTCTCGACCAGGTCCTCTACTTCCCTCGCGAGACGATGGCCGATCCCGCACGGCTCTTGCGCCTCTGGGACGGCCTCTCGTCGTTCGGCGGCTTCGTCGGCGGCGTCGCGGGAGCGAGCGCTTTCCTCGCGCGCCGTACGCTGGCTGGCCGCCGGTGGGCCGCGCTCGACGCGGTCGCATACGGGTTTCCGTTCGGCTGGATCTTCGGCCGACTCGGATGCTTCGTGGCGTTCGACCATCCAGGGATCGCGACCCATTCGCTCCTCGGCCAGCGCTACGTCGATGGCGTCGTGCGCCACAACCTCGGTCTCGAGGAGGCGCTCTTCACGATCGGGCTCGCAGCCCTCTTCTACGTCCTCGGGCGGCGGCCAAAGCCTCACGGTTTCTTCGTAGCCCTGCTCGCGATTCTCTACGCCCCGGTCCGCTTCTCGCTCGACACGATGCGGATCGACGACGCGCGCTATCTCGGTTTGACGCCGGCTCAGTACGGATCTGCGGCGCTGCTCTTGTCGGGGATCTTGTTGATGCGAGGCGCGATGAGGCGCGGAGGAGGCGCGCCCACGCTCGACGACGCCTCGCCTCGCGCCGCCTGAGCTCCACCTCGAGCGAGCCCGCGAGCTGAAGCCGATGTTTCATGTGTGTTTCTGCTAGAAACACTGTGTGAAACAAGACGAGGACGTGCTCGCTACGGCGATCGAAGGCCTCGCGGGCGCTGCGCTCGTGCTCGACGGGCGGCGACGCGTCCGGCTCGCGACGCCCGCGGCGGTGAAGCTGCTGGGCACGAAGATCCCGCGCGGCGCTCTGGTCACGGAGCTGCTGTGCGCCGGTCGCACGAAGAGGCCGCTCGCAGACGCGCTCGACGCGGGCCAGCCAGTGCGGGCCGTGATCCCGATGCCCGGAGGTCCGCCGGGCCGTCTCTTGCACGTCCGCGCGATCCCGCATCCGACGCCCCGCCCGCGCGCGTTCGTGCTCCTGCTCGAAGCGGCCAACGAGAGCGCGTCCGACGGTCCCGTACTCTTTCACGGAATGTGGACTCAGGACGCTCGCATGAAGGAGGTCTTCCGCGTCATCGAGAGGGTGGCTGCGGATGACGATACGGTGCTCGTTCGCGGGGAGACCGGGTCGGGCAAGGAGCTCGTTGCGGGCGCCATCCACGCGCTCTCGGCGCGCCGAAAAGGGCCTCTCCGGGTCATCAACTGCGCGGCGTTGCCGTCGAACCTCCTCGAGAGCGAGCTCTTCGGTCACGTCCGCGGATCGTTCACCGGCGCCCATCGCGATACGCCGGGGCACATCCAGCTCGCCCACAAGGGCACGCTCTTCCTCGACGAGGTCGCGGAGCTGCCGCTCGACGTCCAGGCGAAGCTCCTTCGCGTGCTCGAGACACACACGGTGATCCCAATCGGCGGTCGCGACCCGTTGCCGGTGGACGTGCGCGTGGTCTCCGCGACGCACCGCGCGCTCCGCAAGGAGGTCGAGGCGGGGAGGTTCCGCGCCGATCTCCTCTACCGCTTGCGGGTCATCCCCATCTTCCTGGCGCCGCTCCGCGAACGTCCCGACGATCTCGGTCTCCTCTGCGACAAGCTCGTGCTCGACATGAACCCGGGCCGTCGCCGCAAGATCGAGCGGGTCGCTCCGGCTGCGCTCGCGATCCTGGCGCGGCACGCGTGGCCAGGCAACGTGCGCGAGCTGCGTAACGTGCTCGCTTACGCGTACGCAATGGGCGACGGTCCGCTGCTTCTCCCCGCCGATCTTCCGCCGGAGCTGCTCTCGCCCGCGGTCGCCGCCGCTCCGGCAGCGCGCGATGAGACGGGCGAAGCGCCGACCGCAATGAGCGACGACATCGCGCGCTTGCGCGATGCGCTCCGTCGAGCAGATGGCAATCGCGAGCGCGCCGCCGCCGCGCTCGGGATCAGCCGCGTGACGTTGTGGCGGCGCATGCGCGAGCAGGGCCTCCTTCGACAACGGTGACCCGGCGAGATGAAGACGCCAGCGGCGCGCTGTCCCGAAGATCACATCATGTTGCCGTGACCCATACACGACGTCGCTCCGTCCATCATCTTCATGCCGTCCTCGCCCATCTTCATTCCAGTGTCCATCTTCCCCATGCCGTCGCGATCGTTCTTCGGATCTGCATCCTCGACCATCCTCAGACCCTCGCGCACGGTCGCCATGCCCTTGTCCAGGCCGTCCATCATCTTGTCTGGCGAGCCCCCGCACTTGCCCATCATGTCACCGGACATCATGCCGAGCCCGGACCGCATCATGCTGAGCCCGTCCGAAAACTGACTCACGCCACCTCGGAGAATGCCGAGTCCAGGCGCTGTGTTTCCCGCGTTGAACGCCGTCGAGCCCTCTCGCATGCGGTCGAGTCCACCACGGCTCATCGCGTAGCCGGACTTCATTTCCGCCGTCCCACCTCCATGCATCGTGTCATTGCTCGCGCTGCACGCCGCGAGGATCGTCGCACTCACGACGATGGCTGTGGAGGCAAGGAACGCTGCGAACGATGTCTTGCTCTGTTTCATGATGTGCTCCGGGGACCAACCAGCTGGCGGGCCGCTCGGCTTTCCGCACGCACTGCGCGTGCCACTCGGAGGCCGGCACGGCCTCGAACAGCTGCCTCTTCGCTTGCTGTCGGCACTCGCGATACATGCGCGGTTCGTCGTCTTTCGTGCGCCTGAGCGCGCGGGCCTTGCGCCGCCGGCGCAATCTGCGCGTCTCGAGCACTTGCAAGCCACTCGAGGCAGAACTGAGTGTGTCGCAATGCGAGGCGCGCCGGCCCGTGGTCGCCGCCTTGCACTCGCGACCCTCATGAAGTTTCTCCGCTTCCTCGTAACCCTATCGGTCACAGTCCTCGTGACGTCATGCAGCTCGAGCCCCGACGAGCGCGGACACGACGCGGTCGACGCCGGATCCGATGCCACGGACGCGGGCACGCCGTCGAACGCGGAGAGCTCGACGGATGCCGCGGTCGACTCGCCGGACGCCGCCGCTTGCGCGCCCTCATGTCAAAAGGCAGAGCTGTGCTGCCTCGATGCGCACGGGCACTTCCCGACGTGCCGGCCGGGGCCCACGTGTCCCTGACGCCGTCGAGCTCGGCGAGCATCAGCGGGTCATCGAGCGCTTCCTCGTAGGCCAACGTCTCGACTCACCACGGTTGGTGTTCTCTCCTTCGCTGCGAGGTCACCGAGACAGCCTCGCCCGGCTGCCATCGAGAGCGCCCTGCGACGAGGCCTGCGATCGCGATGAGATTTTCACCGCTCCGTCTCCATCACGTGACGGTGCACGACTCTTCCCTCGCGCAGCACGACGATCTCACCCTCGAGGAGTGGCTCCCAGCGCTCGTTACTCAGAGGCACGCTCGCGATCAACGCCACCTGTTGGTCTTCCTCGGGACCAATCGAGACGCCCGTCAGGGGAACGCCGTCCGAGCTCGCCGTGCAACTTCGACAGAGCACGTACAGTCCCGGGGGGCAGATTTCGCCGGTGACGCTTGTCCGACGATGGCCGTGAGCGAAGAGCGTGTCGCCGTCGGAGTAGAGAAAATTTGCTGGACCGAGCCCGCGGAGCTCCTCCGCGAAGGCGGCGAGCACTTCGAGGCGCGCATCGACGCTCGGAACGCCGCCAGCCCACGCCGGCGCGATGCGTTCCAGGAGCGCGCAAAACGCGTGCTCTGAATCCGTATCGCCCACCCTCAAAAAACGACGCGTCGGGAACCGCGGGTCGACCTCGATCCCACGCAACAACCCGTTGTGCGCGAAGACGTGGACGACGCCGCCGAGCTCACGCACGAATGGCTGCGTATTGCGGAGGAGCGGCCGACCCTGCGTTGCCCTTCGGATGTGTGCCATCACGAGCGGGCTCCTGATCTCCTGGTGCTGGAGGAAGGCGAGGCACGCGCTGTCGTTCGCGGCTCCGGGCTCGCGGACCACGAGCGCGTCACCCTCCTGCGTGAACGCGACTCCCCAGCCGTCTCGGTGTGGGCCGCTCCCTCCGCCGTGGCGCGCAAGCTCATCGAGTGACAGGAGCACGGTCGTCGGAGAGCGCGCCGACATCCCGAAGAGCTCGCACATGGTGACCCTGCTAGACCTGCCCGCGCTTGTGCGTCGCGAGGAAGTACTTCTCGAACGCGAGCTTCGCCCAGTGGGCCTCCGGGCCCGGGATCAGCCACGCATGATCGCGTGGCTCGAGGAAGTGGTCGCTCGTCATGATGATGCCGTTGTTGCCGGCGTCGAGGACGCACTTCGCGTCGATGCTGCCCGGCGGCAACGCGATGAGCGGCTCGCCGGCGATGCTCGCGACGATGTTGTGGGCCACCACGCGCGCCATTTCCTCGGACAGATAGCCCGTCTTCGGCACGCCGCACGGCACCGGAGTCTTCTGCGGAGGATCGATCTGCACGGCGACACCCGCCGCATAGACCTCCGGATACGCCTCGGTCTGGTACTGCGCGTTGACCTTCACGAAGCCGGTAGGCGTCGTGATCTCCGTGAGCGCACGCACCGGATCGACGCCGAGGAATCGGGGCGCGAACATCGCGTACCGAAACGGAATGACCTGTCCGCCCTCGAGGTGCACCTCGTCCTTCGTGAACTCCCGTACCTTCGCGTTCGTGACGCCGTCGATGTTCAGGTGCTTGAAGAACATCTCGGTCATCTTCGTTCCGCTGCCGAACCCTCCGATGCCGAAGTGTGCGAGGAACGGCTCGGAGGTCACGTAGGTCAACGGCGCGCGCGACTGCAGGTTTCGCTTCTTGATCTCGTGGGCCATGTTGAAGAGGAACTCGTAGGCCGCGCCGAAGCACGACGCGCCCTGGACGCCGCCGATCACGACCGGCCCGGGGTCCGTGACGAAGCGCTCGAACGCCTCGCGGGCGCGCTCGGCGTCGTCCCAGGAGAAGATCGACTGCGTGAAGCCCTTCGGCCCGAGCCCCTTGACGTCGTCGTAGTCGAGCTTCGGTCCGGTCGCGATGACGAGATAGTCGTAGGGCGTCTGCGTGCCTGTGGCGTCCTCGACGAAGCGCTCGCGCAAGTCGATACGCGCGACATCGACGTTCTTGAAGGCGACGCCCTTCTTCTCGAAGACCGGCGCGAGCGGGAACGTGATCTCCTCGCGCTTGCGGCGACCGAAGGGCACCCAGATGAGGCTAGGCATGAAGAGGAAGTCCTTCGCCTTCGCCAGCACGGTGACCTCGTGCCGATCACGAAGCTTGTTCTTCATCTCGATCGCCGCGGTCATGCCTGCGAAGCTGCCACCGATCACCACGATTCGCTTCTTTGCCATCGCTGTCTCCTCGTCGATCCTCCCTCGAGCATCGATCGTGCCGTTGTGGCACTCGCACACTCGCACCGCTTTGCGCGACCACGCAGGGAGCCTGCGGCGTCCAGACCTAGACCTGGAGGGCGAGCCGCGTGGCGATCGCGCTGGCTGGCAGCGCGCCATTGAGCCGCTCCGTTTCCTTCCCACCTCGGAAAACAATCATCGTCGGGATGCTTCGGATGCCGAAGCGCGCGGCGAGCTCGGGGAGTGCCTCGGTGTCGACCTTGGCGACAATGACACGGCCGGCCTGGTCACTCGCGATCTTCTCGAGCTCGGGCGCGAGCGTCCGGCATGGGCCGCACCACGCCGCCCAAAAGTCGACGAGAACCGGCGCGGGGGCGTCGCGGACGAGCTCGTCGAAATCATGTGCGCTGCTTAGAGCGATCGGTCGCGTCAAAGGGAGCAGCGGAGCCTTGCATGCGGCGCACTTCGCCTTCTCACCGGCACGCGCCGCGGGCAGACGATTGGATTTCGAGCACGATGAGCATTCGACGAGCATGCGGACCTCGCAACCCAAGGTGTCGCCTGCGCCCGAGCCCGTCAAGGATCACCGCAGGCGCATGTTCTGCGGTGTCGCGCAACGCGTGCGTCTCTTCGCCGTGCGCCAGCGGCGAAACGCGCCCGCGCAGAGCAGCGCGGGCGCGGCGACGACGCACACCGGGCAGACCGCGCCGCCGACGGCCGCCGCGATCATCCCGACAGCGCCGATGCCGAGGCCGCCGAGCATCAGGGTGTTCGCGTGCTTGCGATCGTCCTCGTCTCTGGACGAGTCCTCCACCGGTTCGATCGGACGTGTGGTCATGTTTCGCGTGTCTCCTCGCGCGCGCTGTCCGTTCAGGTTTCGTTTTCAACGCGCACGGCGACCTCGATGCCTCCGCGCACGCTTTGCGTGACGATGCAGAAGTCCTCGAATGTCGTTAGGCAGCTCGTCAGCGCGGGATGATCAGCGGGGAGCTTCGTGTGAAGCGTCACGCCGACCTTCCCGATACGTAGACGGCGGGCTTCGTTGCGCACGATCTCGACGTCGACGTCCGCGCTCACTCCCGACGTCGCGATCTTCGCCTTCTGAAGACAGAAGACGAGGCTCGCGGCGAGGCAGTTGCCGATCGCAGCGGCGAGGATGCGCGCAGCGTTGGGCGCGAGATCTCGGCCGAGC
>JANXVA010000517.1 GCA_025351875.1 Myxococcales bacterium
GAGCGCCGTTCCCGCGCCGATCGCGAGGTGACCGGTCACCGCGGTCGACGCGATGGGATCGACGCGATGGGTCGTGGCACCGAGCCGGTCTGCGGGCAGCACGTTCGAGCGCGGCTCGACGCGGAGAACGTCGAGCCCGCCGCCCGCGGCGACATCGAGGGCGAACGAGGTGTTGCCAAAGATCTCGAGCG
Source organism: Myxococcales bacterium (assembly GCA_025351875.1). Taxonomy (GTDB): domain Bacteria; phylum Myxococcota_A; class Polyangia; order Polyangiales; family Polyangiaceae; genus Labilithrix. The sequence goes on from JANXVA010000517.1 coordinate 192, forward strand.
CAGCTGCGCCACGAAGAGAGGCCACACCGACGTGGGCGAGCGCGACGTCCGAGCCGGTCTCGAACGGAAAGAGGTAGTGGGCCGCCAGGCCGACCGACGGACGGAGACCCCGACGCCACACCAGCGCCGCGCCGCCGCCCGCGCGCGCGACCGCGCCTGCGCCCGACGCATACGAGCCCGCGCCGGCCATCGTCGAGAGATCGAGCGCGAACGGAGAGCGTGAGGCGTCCGGCGAGGTCTGCGCGACGTCGCGCGGAGGTGGAGCGTCGGCGGCAGGCGCGGGCGTCGGGACGGGCAGCGCGACCGGCTCGGGCGGCGGTGGTGCCGGTGGCAATGCCGCCGCGCGATCGCGCTCCGCGAGCAGCATCGGATCGACCGCCGCCTGAACGACGTGCGCAAGCTCCTCGCGAACGACCGCGGGTGGGCCGTCGCGACGCACCGTGCGGCGCAGCGTGACATCTCCCGTACGACCGTCGACGACGGTGACGGCGGCGACCTCCTTCACGCGAAGGTCGACACCGACGCGCGCGAGGAGCGACGGACGCGACGTCGAACGGAACGAGGCCTCCTCGGCGTCGATGTGCCCGACCGTCTGGCTCTCCATCACGAGCGTGAGACGACTCAGCAGCTCGCGGACGGTCTCCTCGAGCGGCGCCGCGTCCGGGCCGCCGCCTGCGATGAGCACCTCGACGACGCGCCGAGAAGGCGCGGCCTCCTGCGCCGACGCGCCTCGCTCGAACGGAGCGCCGGTGACATGCGCGAGCGCGACGCCGACCCCGACGACCGCACGCGCTCCGCATGACCGCCACGCGGTCACTGGGGCAAGGACCTCCGCGAGGACGCAGCGATGCGCGCGCGGGCGTGCGCGCCGTAGGGCGTGCCTGGATAGGTCGCGACGAGCGCCTCCCAGGCGCGAGACTCCTCGTCGCCACGGCCGAGGCGCTCGAGCGCCGTCGCACGTCCGGCCATCGCCTCTTCGCGCAGCTCGGCGGCACCCGACGCAAGGTATGCGTCGAAGCGCGCGAGCGCAGAGGCCGAGTCGCCGCGATCGAGGAGCAGCTTGCCGGTCGTGGCCTTCGCGACGTGAGCCTCGCGCGTGCTCGGGAACTGCGACTCGAGCGCGTCGTAGCGTGCGAGCGCGGTGACCGTGTCACCGGAGCGGCGCGCAGCGTTCGCGGACTCGAAGAGCCCGGACGCGGTCGTCGGAACAGGCGCGACCGCAAGAGCGACGACGGGCGCAGCAGCGACGACGGGCGCGACGGCGACCGCAGCTGCCGACGCGACGACGCGTACGGCAGGCGCGGCCGCGCGGGCGGTCTCCACCGGGGGCGCAGGCTCGATCGCCGTCGGGACGATCGCCGTCAGGACGATCGCGCGGGGCTCCGTGGCGGGTGCCGAGCCAGGTCCTGCCCCGTCAGCGGTGACCTCAGAGCCGCGCGCGCGCGCATGAGCGGCGTCGGTGGCGGAGATCGCGGGCGCGGAGGTCGGCGAGACGCTCGCGGTCGAATGGGTCGCCTCGATCGAGCCGCCACCGAGCCGGGACCAGACGCGACCCGTCATCCCGGTCGCGCCGGCGGCGCTCGCGGCGAGAACCGCAGCCGCGACCAGGAGCACGAACGCGGTCCGACGTGGGCGACGACGGAGCCCGGGCACAGCGTCGAGCTCGGGCATCACGTTCGGCGGCGCGGCAGGCCGCGGCGCGGCGAGCGCTCCCTGGACCAGACCGAGCAGCGCCGAGGGACGGTCATCGGCCTCGAGCTCGTCGGCAAAGTCGAGGCGTAGGACGCGCTCGGCGCGACAGGCGGCGCAACGCGCGAGGTGCGTCTCCAGGCGAGCGAGCTCGTCGGCCGAAAGCTCGCCGCGGGCGTCCTTGTCGAGGAGCTCTTCGGGGTGGAGGTCGACGACGGTCATGCGTCGACCCCCAGGAGCTCGATGAGCCCGGGCTGGCTCTCGATGGTCTTGCGCAGCGACTCCTTCGCGAGCCGGAGGCGGCTCCGGACGGTGTTCAACGGCGCGCCGCTCTGTCCCGCGATCTCCTCGAGAGACCAGCCGAGCACGACACGCATCGCGAGGGCCTCGGCCTGCTCCGGCGGCAGCTCGGCCAGCAAATCGCGAAGGACCTCCTTGCGGCGCTGCGAGGCGATTTCTTCGCCGGGCTCGACCGCCGGCGATGCGACGCAGTCTGCGTCGGCTCCGGGATCGCGACGCGAGTGCTCGAGACGAACGCGACGGCGCGCACCGATGGCCGTGCGCACGGCGATCGTCGTCGCGTAGCGCGCGGGGTCGCAGTCGCCGCGGAAGGCAGGGAGCGCCTGGATGAAACCGATGAGCGCTTGCTGGGCGACGTCGTCGACGTCGGGGTGCGAGCTGCCGAGGACGGCGCGCACGACACGGACGACACGCGAGGCGAGGCTACGGAGGAGTCGGCTCGTGGCGGCGGCGTCTCCGGTGGCGGCCTGGCGCGCGAGCGCGATGGCATCGAGGGTCGCGGCGTCGGCCACCAGCCGGGTGGAGCCACCCTCGATCTCGGTTGCCAAGTTACTTTCCGCCATCCCTTCACGTCCAGAGTGCCTGGCCCCGGGCAAAAGGATCACCGGACGCGGTCGTTTTGTGGAATGCGCGGACCGTTTGGTGCGGAAAGGTGTGCCCGACCCCCTTCGTCGAGCCCTTGACCAAATCGTCTATCGCTTTGATGTCACTTGTATTTGTCCACCGCGGAGGCCCTCGCGAAGGCCGCCAGCTTGCGCGGCCGCGTCAGGGATTCTTTCGCGGGTCGGGAGAGCGCCTTCACGGCGAGCTCGAGCCGGAGGGCGTCCCCGCGCGACAGGCAGCGGCGCACCGCGCAGACCGCGAGCGGGCCCCGCCCGCGCGTGTACTTCGCCCCCTTGCCCGCATCATGCAGCGCGATCCGGTCGGCCACGTTTCGCGCGATGCCTGTGTAGAGCGATCCGTCTGCGCATCGCGCCATGTACACGAACCAGACGTCGGCACGCGCCACGGCGGCCACGCGGCTCACCCGTCGCTCGCCGCGTTCGCGCTCGGCGACGCGTCACGCTCCAGGCGGGCCAGCGCGTCCTGATAGAGCGTCGGCCCTGCGCTCCGCCACTCCATCGTCAGCCCGACGCGAAAGAGACGCTCCTCGATCCCACGCGCGCGCGCAAGCGCGTCGTGCGCGAGCTGCGTGTGGGCCGTTCGCGTGCGCGCAGCCGCGGCCGCAACGCCGACGCCCGCCGCGCCCACCACGCTCGCCGCGAGGAACAAGAGCCCGAGGCGCCCCTCGATCGTGCCGCCGAACACCGCGAGCACCACGGCACACGCGGCGACCGCGATGGCGCAGGTCGCCGTTGCCACCACCATCGTCTGCGTGACGCGTGACACCCAGCCCACGCGCGCGAGCTCGCGCAGCGCGACACCGCGGAAGAGATCGGCCTCGCGATCGAGACGGAGAGCGATCGCGCCGAGCGGCCCATCGGAGGCGAGCTCCGGAAGGTCGACGGCGGAGAGGAGCGCCGTCACGTCCGCGTTCTCGGGTGTCGCGAGCGCGGCCTCCGCCCGTTCGAGCCCCTTGCCGAGCCCGTGAATCACGTCTCCGGTGGTCTCGTGTACGAGCTCGACCAGCCCTTTCGGCTTCTCCACTGGATCCACCACCTGGAGAGCCAGCCTATCGGGGCGCGGGCCGTTCGGCAAAAGCCGGTGTTCAGCGGCGACGCTGGCGACGGCGCAAGAGGACCCCGAGCCCGAGGAGAGCGAGCGTCGTGGCGACGAGCGTGACGGACCCCACCTCCGAGCGAGGCGCGACCCGCTTCGAGGTCGTGCAGCCCCCACCGCCCGCGCCGAAGCCGACGGCATCGGCTGGAACGACGGTCACGTCGACCTGCGACGCCGGGCTGAGCAGCGCGCCGTCGTCCGCACGCAGGGCGAACGAGAGCACGACGGTCTGGGTTCCGACCTCGGGGGCCTCGAACGACAGCGCCGGCGAGGAGAAGCCGGTGAGCTGCACGGCGGGCCCGGCGACCTGCGACCAGTGGAGCTCCAGGGGCAGATCGCGGGGGTGAGAGGCGCTGCCGGTGAGGCTGACTGCCTGCTTCGACTTCACCGTGATCGGCTCGCCCGCGAAGGCCGTCGGCCCCTTCGTGTCGCACTGGTCGGCATGCTCGACGAACGACCAGAACGGCTTGCTCGAGATCCCGACGAGCTCGATGTCGTCGATCTCCCAGCCCGGAGCCCCGGCGAACCGCTGCCCGCTCGCGGTGCGGAAGCGAACCATCACGCTCGCCGGCTGCGTCTTCAGGTCGACCTTGATGCGGGAGCTGATCCACTGATCCGGGTATCCCGGGCTCTTGTTGCCGTAGGCCTTCCGCCCTTCGAGGGCGCTGTCACCGCGACCCGCGCCGAGCGTGGTCGTGTAGTCGACGACTCCGCGGTCGCCGAGGTCGGTCCAGGTCTTGCCAGAGTCGACGCTCAGCTCGACGACGCCGCCGTCGAGGTCGCCGCCCTGACGCGAGACGCGGAACGACCAGCGATGGCGGAACCCAAGCTCGAACGTGCTGCCGTCGACCGTGAACTTCCGCGACGTGAGGAGCTGATCAGCAGGCACCGTGGCGTTGGGAACCGCCCAGCTCTGGTCGGCGCCCGAAGCAGTGCGCGCCCACTGCACGGCCATGCCGCCACCGTCGTCACCGCCGACGATCCACGAGGTGGAGCGCGTGTCGACGTGATCGACGGTCGAGGCGTTCGCCGCCTCGTCGGCGTGATAGCGGGTCGTGACGACGGCGTGGCGGACGCGGCCCTTGTCGAAGCTCGGATCGCTCACGTTCACGTCGATGGCGATCGCGGCGGTCGGCGTCGCACCGTGGATCTGCGTGCGGACCTTCAGCGACGTCGTGGCGAACGGCTTGAGGGGATCGAGCTTGATGGTGTCGCCGTCGAGGAACATGACCCCGGCGCTCGACGACGAGAGCTTCACCGTGGCGCTCGAGAGGAGGTCGGGGCCGGCGTTGCGGATCGTGAGCGCGATCGTACCGACCTCACCTTCGTCCAGGATGCCATCGTGATCGCACGTGATGACGTTGTCGGTGAGCGGGCTGGCGATGATCTGCACGTCGTTGCCGACGAAGAAGCTCTCGACCACGCCTTGATTCGTGGTGCTGTCCTTGCCCGGCCCCTCGGCGCCCACGCCCGCGCCGCGCCGCGCGAAGGCGCTCCAGAAGAGGCGGTAGTCGGCCTCGTCCACGGCGAAGGCCGCGGCAAGGACCGCGTCGCGAGCCTCCAGCAGCGTCGGGTCGGGCGGCGTCAGCTTGAGCGACGCCGCGTAGTAGCGCTTCATCAGATCCTGCGCGTCGGCAAACGAGTGACGCGGGTCGCGCAGGAGCGCCGCGTAGCACTCCCACAGCATGGTCGCCCAGACCTCACCCGTCGCGTGGACCTCGGCGTTGAAGCTGCCGTCCTCGCCGAAGCTGATCGGGACGTTCGGCGGAAGCGGCGTCCCGTTGGCGATGTGCTTGAAGGTGAGCGGATCCTTGGTGAAGTCGATCGAGTACGGGACGCGGCGGATGCCAAAATAGAAGTCGGCGCCGCCGCCGCTCGTCGCGTACGCGCCGTTCGGGTAAGCGCCTGCGAAGCCTGCGCCGTAGGAGGAGAGGACGTCGTCGGCGCGCACCATGAGGAGCAGGCCGGAGAAGTCGGCCCAGCCCTCGCCGAGGCCACCCGCCTGGTTGGTCGTGAGGCCGTTGCCGTCGCTGATGAGCCGGCCCGAGATGACGTGGCCCCATTCGTGCGCGACGATCGTCGTGTCGAGCGCGCCGTCGAGATCGGTCTGCAGGAGGCGCCGCATCCGGATCGTCGTCCCGCCGGCCACTGCGGCCTCGAGGGCCTTGCCGTCGCCGAGAGCGAGAGAGAGGATCGGGATCGTGATGTCCGACGAGGTTCCGCCCATGAACGGGGGAACCGTCGGCTGCGCGGAGGTCGCGACGTTCGTGACGACGATGCCGATCGCCCCAGCCTGCTGGGCGTTCTGAGCCTTCTGCACGAAGGAGCAGAGACCGCGATGAACGAGCACGATCTTGCCGGTGACGTTGTTCGTCAGCGACTCGCACGCATCGGCGGCGTCGACACCTTGATCGTCGGCGGCGAGGACGACCGTGCCGCTCGTGTCGAACGAGTCGTTGCCGAAGCCGGCGAGACCGACGGCATTGGTGACGGGCTTCGGGACGGGCGTGAGCACCTGGAGCGTGGCGACGCTCGGCCCGGAGAACACGTACATCTGCAGGCGCGGTGAGGACCCGTCGGCGGGGACGGTGGCGTTCGCGTTGTTGCGACCCGAGTAGTCCTGCACCTCGGCCTTCAGGGGATCGCGCGCGACGCCGCCGCGCCCGAAGTTGTCCGCCTGGTGGTTGCCGGCTTTCTCGTCGAACCCGAAGTCGTAGTACCAGTCGTGCAGGAAGTTCGTGACGTAGAAGAGGTGCGTCGAGGCGGCGGCGATGTTCGTCGGCGTTGCCCCCGGCGACTGCGCCACGTCGTAGCTGTAGTCGAACGCGTTCTGCGCGGTGGTCGAAGGCGCCGTGTCACCCGCGAGGCCGTCAGGTGCGACGATGTCCGGATACGCGCGCACGTTGTTGCCCGCGAGGGTCGTGGCGTCAGCCGGCAGCCACGGGTCGTTCTTCGAGAAGGGATAGTTCGCGATCGAGACGAGGCTCGACGGTAGCCACTCGGGCTTGAAGCCGCTCGGCGTGCCGGTCGGGTGCGGAGCGGCGAGGTTGCCCTGCGGACCGTCGAGCGGGATCTTCGTCGCCGGGTCGACGTAGGCTCGATACGAGAACGAATCGGCACGAACGAGGTCGTTCTCGAAGAGCACCTCCCCGCCCTCCGCCGAGACGACGAAGGAGTACGCGGGGCCGCGCGCGATCTGCAGCTCGACGTAGTAGCCGGGGACGACGCCGGTGGCCTCGGGGAAGAGCACCTTCTTCACGCGGGCGGGAGCGGCGAGGCCGGCCGCCGCGAAGTGCTCGTAGTCGCCGGCGGCGCCCTGAGGCGAGAAGGTGGCCGCGCTGCCGGTGAGGGCGCGGTACGCGTCGTTCACGGCGTCGTGCGACGAGCGCAAAAAGGCTCGCTCGGCGCCGCGGAGGGAGCGTGCAAGCAGCCCCGACGCCGAGATGGGATCGAACGTGCGCGTCATCGCGATCGAGAGGCCACCGCGGAAGACCTCGATGCCCCGGTGCTTCTGACGGAGGCGCGCGATGACGGGCCCGCGCCCGGTGTCGTCGACCGAGGTCGTCGTCACGGAGGCGAGCGCAGCATCGTCGAGGCCGAACGTGCCGGCAATGCTCCGCAGCGTCGCACTTGCTGCCTCGTGCCCTGTCGCGAAGCGAACGCTCGCTTCCTTGGCGAGCCAGACGAACGAAGGGCTATCGAGGCGGGCGTCGCGATGCGCGACGAAGGCGCGCACCGGCTCCGTGGGCGTGGCGACAGCGCCCGTTGCATCCTTGCGATCCGAGGAGCTACACGCGGCGGCCAGCACCAGCGCGGCAAGGGCGAACGCGCGAGAAGATCGATCGATCATGGTCGTTGGGGCAGCGGTTTCCCACTGCTAGGGCCGAGTGTCCAGCGTCCAGAGGCCGGCTGGCCGTAGGGGCACGGCCGCAGCCCGCATCGCCCGAGCGTTTCCGCCACCGTTCACGAGGATCCGCGCGGAGATCGGGCCGTTCTGCGGTGAACCACGCGCTCTGCGGTTCAGCCCTTACGCATGCGAATGAGGCCCTCCTGCGTCACCGAAGCGACGAGCCGGCCATCGCGCGTGAAGATGCGCCCTCGCGCGAGACCACGAGCGCCATGCGCTGCCGGGCTGTCGAGGACGTAGAGGAGCCACTCGTCGACGCGGAACGGCTGGTGGAACCACATGACGTGGTCGAGGCTCGCGACCTGCATCCCGGGCGTGAGCCACGAGACGCCGTGCGGGAGAAGCGCGGTGGTGATGAGCGAGTGATCCGACGCATACGCGAGGAGATAGCGATGGAGCGCGGGATCATCCGGGAGCCGCCCCGCCGTCTTCAGCCAGAGCATGCGGCTCGGCGAAGACGGCGCGGGGTGGAACGGGTCGGCGTCGGCGCTGATCGGACGCAGCTCGAAGGGTCGCGCGGCCGTCGCGCGCTCGCGCATTCCCTTCGGCAGCTTGTCGGCGAACGGACGGGCGAGCTCCTGCTCGGTCTGGAGCGCCTCCGGAGGTGGCGCCTCGGGCATCGTGTCCTGGTGCTCGAAACCGGGCTCGTCGATCTGGAAGGACGCCGCGAGATTGAAGATCGCCTTGCCGCCCTGGATGGCGACGACGCGCCTCGTCGTGAACGAGCCGCCGTCGCGGATGCGATCGACGTCGTAGACAATCGGCTTGCTCACATCGCCGGAACGAAGAAAGTACGCATGGAGCGAGTGGACGTGTCGCTCGGAGGGGACCGTCTGCACGGCGGCGGAGAGCGCCTGGCCGAGCACCTGGCCGCCGAACACGGCCCCCCACCCGAGGTCCTGGCTCTGGCCGCGGAAGAGATTTTCCTCGATGCGCTCGAGGGCGAGGAGCTCGACGAGCTCCTCGAGGACGTCCTTGCTCATGCCTCGCCGCGCTTTGCTCGCTGCTCCGTCGCGCGCTCGAGCAGGACGACGACTGCGAAGGCGAACGGCGACCTCCAGAGCGCGAGGAGGCCGAGCGCGGCGAGCCGAGGCGACGTCTTCGTCAGCGCGTAGGTGCGCGGGGCGACCTGGCTGCGGAGAGCGACCCGCAGACCGAGGAAGACACTGTGGGGGACGGCGCTCAACACGACGCGGGACGGGGCAACAGCGGGTTGTTCGTCATGGAAGCCTCCTCGGCGGTACCGATTCTACCGCGATTTTTGAGGATTTTTTCGGGGTCATGCCGGAAACGCGCCATGAAGGCCCCGGGTTTCGTACTCTGCGTCTGCGATGACAAATACGCAGATCCTTATCGCGGCAATCGCCGTCGTCCTCGCCGCCGTCTACTTCTGGATGTCGCGTCGAAGCGATGACGCGTCGGCAGCAACGGATGTGAAGGTGAAGGCGAAGGCCGACACCGACACGGACGCAAAGGCAACCGCCCAGGCCGCGTCCGATGCGAAGGCCAAGGCCGACGCAGACGCGAAGGCCAAGGCAAAGGCAAAGGCCGACGCGGACGCAAAGGCCGCCGACGCCGAGGCGAAGGCCGATGCCGCCGCAAAGGCCGACGCAGACGCAAAGGCCGCCGACGCCGAGGCGAAGGCGAAGGCCGACGCCGCCGCGAAGGCCGACGCAGACGCAAAGGCCACCGCTGCTGCAGCGTCCGCCAAGGCCGCCGCCGCAGAGGCTGCCGCCAAGGCCGCCGCCGCGGAAGTCGCCGCCAAGGCGCAAGCCGCGGAAGCCGCCGCAAAAGCGCAGGCCGCAGAGGCTGCCGCCAAGGCCCAGGCCGCCGAGGCCGCCGCCAAGGCGCAAGCCGCCGAGGCCGCCGCCAAGGCGCAAGCCGCAGAAGCCGCCGCCAAGGCGCAAGCCGCAGAAGCCGCCGCGAAGGCCAAGGCCGATGCCGACGCAAAGGCCGATGCCGACGCGAAGGCGAAGGCCGACGCCGTGAAGCCGGCCGAGGCCAAGAAGGACGAGTTCGACCTCTCCCTCGCCGCGCTCGAGGAGCAGCCGAAGCCCGCCCCGGTGGCGGCGCCGGTGGTCGCGGCCGCCGCGGCAAAACCCGTCTCACCGACCGCCGAGCTCGAGAAGGCCGAACCGGAGCACGCCAAGGCGCGTCGCTTCGCGCGCGTCGCCGTCAGCGAGATCAAGCTCTACCACGAGCAAGAAGTGAAGGACGGTCGCGCCGCGAAGGACCTCTGGAAGCGCCTGAATCAAGACATCATGATGTCGATCCAGACCTACGAGAAGCGCGTCCCCCAGGAGGTCCGCGACAAGTTCGACTACCTCTACGACGAGCTCGTCAGGCAGCTCGCGGAGGGCAAGCCGGAGCTTCTCGGCCCCGACGCCCCCACGAACACGGCGAACGCGAAGCCGCTCAAGCGGTAACCGCTCAGCGCGGGAGCGTGCCGCGCACGAGCGTCACTTCCAGCGACGAGGCCTTGTCCGGCGTCCGGTACACGCGGTGCGTCGCCGCGTGAAAGTCGGCTTCTTTCGCCGTGTAGATGTCCGTGAAGACCTGCGGATTGCGGTCGACCAGCGGAAACCACGAGCTCTGCACTTGCACCATGATGCGGTGACCCGTGCGAAACGTGTGCGCGACGTCCGGCAACGTGAAGCGCACGAGGACCGGCTTGCCCGCCTCGAACGGCTCGGGCTTCTCGAAGCTGTTACGGAACTTGCCGCGCATCACCTCCGCTCGCACGAGCTGCTGGTAGCCCCCCATGTGCGCGCCGGAAGGATTCGGCGGGTCGGGGTCCGCGTAGTCCTGCGGGTATGCGTCGATGAGCTTCACGACGAAGTCGGCGTCGGTGCCCGTCGTCGAGACATGGAGCTTTGCCTCCAGCGGCCCTGCGAACGACACGTCGGCATCGAGGTCGCCCGTCGCGAACGTGACGACGTCGGGACGGCGCGACGCGAAGCGCTGGTCGTCGCTCATGTAGTCGCCGTCAATCTCGGTGCCCGTCTTCGCGCGGTAGGGCACCGGCTTCGACGGATCGCTGACGTAGGCATCGAAGCCGCTCTCGTCCTCGCCGCCGCCGGGAGGCGCAGCGCCGAGCTTGCCATGCGCGTGGAAATGAAGCGTCGCCCTCTTCGCATCGCGCGGAGGCCACGCGGAGTAGGTCTGCCACACGTTCGTGCCGGTCTCGAAGACGAACGCCTCCGTGGCCTCGGCAGCAGCTCCTTCCCTCCCCTTCCCCTTCAGGTGGCGGCGGAAGAAGGGCAGCTCGATCGCCTCGCGATAGTGGAGTGACGTCTTCTGCCCGAACGTGATGTCGCCGTGGCGGTCGCCGTCGTTGCGCGCCCATCCCCCGTGCCGCCAAGGGCCCATGACGAGGACGTTCTCGGCGCCCGGGCTCTGCTTCTCGAACGCGCGGTACGTCTCGAGCGCGCCGAAGCAGTCCTCCGCGTCGAACCACCCGCCGACCGTCATCACCGCCGGCTTCACGTTCCGGTAGTAGGGCCGCGGGTCGCGGGCCTTCCAGAAGTCGTCGCGCGTGGGGTGCGCCATCATCTCGTTCCAGAACGCGATGCCGTTCTCGAGATGCAACGTGTTCGCATTCGACAGAGGCCCCATCGCGAGGAAGTAGTCGTAGATGTCCGCGACGTCGTGTTCGAAGCCCCACGCGATCTTCTTCGTCGGCTTCGGCCGTGGCTTGCCGAAGCTCGCGTAGAAGTCGAAGCCGTCGGCGAGAAAGAAGGCGCCGTTGTGATGAAAGTCGTCGCCCATGAACCAGTCGGTGACGGGCGCCTGCGGCGAGACGGCCTTGAGCGCGGGGTGGGCGTCCACCGCCGTCTGGGCGGCGTAGAAGCCGGGATAGGAGATCCCCCACGAGCCGACGCGACCGTTGTTCGAAGGAGCGTTCTTCACGAGCCAGTCGATGGTGTCCCAGGAGTCGGTGCTCTCGTCGATCCCGCCCTTCGCCGTGGCGTGCGGGCGGACGTCGACGAAGGTGCCCTCCGACATGAGCCGGCCTCGCACGTCCTGATGCACGAAGATGTATCCCTCGCGAATGAAGGCCTTCGACGGGGCGAACTTCCGGAGCGCGCGGCTGTCCGTCGCCTCCGGGTAGTTGTCGACACCGTACGGGGACACGCTGTACGGCGTGCGCTGCAGCATGATCGGATACGTGCGCGAGCCGTCCTTCGGCACGTAGGCGACCGTGAAGAGCCTTTTGCCGTCGCGCATCGGGACGCGGTACTCGTACTTCGTGTAGTGCTCACGGATCGCACGAACCGCAGCGGCGTCGGTGTCGAGCGCCTGCTGGAACAACGGCTCGTCGAGCTTACGCGGCTCGGCGACGGCGCGGGGCGACGTCACACCGCACGCGAAGCTGCCGAGACCGAGGAGGACGACGAGCGGAAGACGAGCAGCGCGCATGGCGTGGTCAGGTCGCGACCGCACGAATCACGAGCGAGACGTGGGCGAACAGGAACGCGCTCGCGAGGACCACGAGGAGATGGAAGATCTCGTGGTAGCCGAAGACACGCGGGAACGGATTCGGACGCTTGAGCGCGTAGACGAGCGCGCCGACGCTGTACGTCACGCCGCTCGCCACGAGCAGGCCGACGCACGTCGACCCGACCAGCGGCGTGCGCCCCATCACCTGGAAGATGACCATCCAGCCGATGGCGACGCAGAGCAGCGCCGTCAGCCACTTCGGGGCGTGTGGCCAGAAGAGCGACTTCACGACGCCCACCGCGACTCCTCCCCAGATGGCGGCGAGCGCGCCATGCCCGCCGCTCGGCGAGGGCACGAGCGCGAAGAGCGGCGTGTACCCGCCGCCGATGAGGATGAAGATCGCCGCGTGATCGAGCCGGCGCATCCGGGCGCGTGCGCGCGGTGACCAGTCGATGCGGTGGTAGCAAGCGCTCGTGCCAAAGAGGAGGACGAGGCTCGCACCGAACACCAGCGCGGCCTTGCTCGCCGACGGCGAGCCTGCGCGCATCACGAGGATGGCCGTCGCCGCGATCGCGATGAAGAAGGAGATCTGGTGTGAGACGCCACGCAGGAGCGGCTTCACCAGCTTCTGGTCGTTCACCGGCTCCGTCACGCCCTCGTACTCCCCTGCCACTGTCCCCTCGAGGCTCATCGAGGCGCGATCTAGCCTGTCTCCGGCTCGCGCGCGACCGGATCCGACGTACACTACCAGGGTGAGTCTCTTCGGGCGTTCAGGGGGCTTTTCGCGCAGCCTGCGGCTCCTGGCGGCGGCGGCTGCGATCGCGGGCGTTGGCTCGGCGGGCTTCGTCGTCGCCTGTGGGAGCAGCGACGGCGGCAGCACCGCCGACGGCGAGGGCGGCACGACGAGCGGCGACGGCGGCTTGGGATCCGAGGGCGGCGACCCCACCGAGCAAGAGATCGACGGAGGCATTTACATGTCTCACGCCGATGCCGGATGCCCCGTGAAGCACGTCGGCCCCAATCCCGGCTCGATCGCCGTGAGCGTGCCGCGCGCGGGCGCGACCGGCATCGCGTGGAGCGGTCCGACGAACGCGCTGACCGTGGACGGCCAGTACGCGCGCGCGATCGTCGACGACGGCGAGCAGACCGAGCTGCTCCGCGTGACCGGCTTCGGATTCAACGTCCCGGCCAACGTCATCATCAAGGGCGTCGTCGTCGAGCTCAAACGGCAAGGCGACAACAAGATCGTCGACGGCAACATCGCGCTGTGGCTCGACGGCGTGGCCAGCGATCGACCGAAGTTCGTCGCGACCGGCTGGCCCACGAAGATCGGGACGCATCACTACGGGCAGGAGGTCGACACCTGGGGCGACGCTCTCACCCCCGAGCTCGTCGGTCGCCCCGGCTTCGGCACGGAGATCTTCGCCAAGCGTCGCGAGGACGCCGGGACCGGCCCGGTCCCCGCCGAGATCGAGTCCCTGCTCGTCACGATCTGGTACTGCGATCCTTAGATCTGCGGAGGCCAGCCGAAGCGGGCGCGGACGTCGTGCATCGCCTGGGTGTGGCTGCCCGCCTCGTGACGCACGACGAAGGGCGGCTCGTCCGTCTCCGTGCCGCCGTCGAGGCGGCAGGCGAACAGAGAGAACAGCGGCGCGAGGCCGACGCGCGGAACCACGTCGCGCGCGGCGGTCGCGGTGAAGCCCTCGTCACGAACGGCGGCGAGCGCGCGGGCCTTCTGGGGCCACGGAAAGCAGAAGACGAAGAGACCGTCGTCCTCGAGATGCTTCTTCGCGGCGCGCGCGTAGTCGCGCACGTCGCCGCGCAGCTCGAAGCGGGCGTGGGCCTTCTGGGAGTCCGACGGCACGATCCCCGCGCTGACGTCGAAGTACGGCGGGCTTCCGGTCACGAGCGGAAAGCGCTCGCCGAGCGCGAGCTCGCGGAGATCACCGTGGCGCGCATCGACGCGTGCCTCGACGCCGTTCGCGCGGAGGTTCTCGCGGAGGAAGCGATAGCTGATGTCCTGCGCCTCGACGCACGTAAGGCGCGCCTCCTCGGCAAGACCCGAGAGGACGAGCAACCCCACCGTGCCGATCCCCGTCCCGAGGTCGAGCGTGCGAAGGATCCGCTGGTGAGCGGTCTTCTCGAGCGCATACCACCCGGTGAGGAGATCGTCGGTCGAGTGACGGTGCCCCTTCTTGCGCTGGAAGATCCGGTAGCGCGCCGTGAGCCCGTCGACGGTGATGGGCTCGCCGAGCTCCGCCTCGAGGGCGAG
>JANXVA010000561.1 GCA_025351875.1 Myxococcales bacterium
GGGCAATTCGGTGATGAGGGTCGCGCCTTCGATGCCCTCGCCGGACCTCGTGCCGCTCCCGCGAATCTCGGGACACCCGGTGCTCGGTCATTTGAGGGACTTTCGCGAGGACCGTGTCGCCGTGCAGCTGCGCGTCGCGCGCGAGCAACCCGAGATCGCGCGGCTGTGCATCGTGATGGCGCAACTGAGCTCGCTCGTGCCGATCCCGCCCTTCGTACCGACGCCGACGAACCTCAGGAATCGCCGCGCCGTCGCGCAGCTCGACGGAATTCTCTATCGCATCATCCGTGAGCGTCGCAGGGAGAGCGACGACCGCGGTGATCTCCTCAGCATGCTCCTCGCCGGTCACGAGACGACGGCGAACGCGCTCTCGTGGGCGCTCTACCTCCTCGCGGGGTACTTGCCGTTCGGCGCGGGTCCGCGCGTCTGCATCGGGAATCACTTCGCGCTCATGGAGGGGCAGGTCGTCCTCGCCTCGCTGCTCGCGCGCGTGCGCTTCGATCTCCTGACCGACGCCCCCGTCGAGGTCGAGCCTCTGGTCACGCTGCGACCGCGGGGAGGCCTACGGATGCGTGCGCACGTAGCGCCACTCGTCAGGGCGCGGCCGACTCGACCTGCGCGCAGGCCGAGTCGTCGCCGCCGGCGCAACCGCGCTGCCAGAGCTCGGCGGCACGCCGCTCGTCGCGAGGCACGTCGGTGCCGCTGGCGAACGCCTTTGCGGGGATACTGCATGCATGAGTGTCGCCTAGCGTGCACGCAACGGAGAGGAGCTGGATCTGCCGAGCGCGGCTCGGCGGCACGCCGCGTCCGTTCGCGTGCATGCGCGAGGCGCTCACGCAGGACGGTGCGTCGCGCAGCTCGCACGCTCGCTCGAGGACGTGCACGGCACGCGGGAGGTCCTTGACGAGCTCGGCTCGCGCCGCGACGACGGTGCACGCGAACGCGATTCCCCTGTCGCAGTCCTCGGTGCACGGCGCGAGCTCCTTCGGATCGTGGACGCACACTCGCGGCGCGCCGGCATCGGGCGCCGCGAGCGCTTCCGTCGCGCCGTTCGCGGGCGCAGCGGCTGGCCCGTTGACGTTCGCGCCCGTGCGGGCCGGCGCGCAGGCGAGCACGAGCACGAGCGTCGTCGCGATTCCAGCCCTCACTCCAGGCATGATAGGACAGCCCCGGATGAGCGTCCTCGGAATGAGCGCCGCGCGCTTCCTGCGCGAGTACTGGCAGAAGAAGCCGTTGCTCGTTCGCGGTGCGTTTCCGGCGCTGCGCGATTGCCTCACTCCCGAAGAGCTCGCAGGGCTCTCGTGCGAGGAGGGCGTGGAGTCGCGCATCGTTCGCGAGCGCGGCGGCCGCGAGCCCTGGGAGGTGACGTTCGGCCCGCACCCCGAGTCGCGCTTCGCATCGCTTCCGGAGCGCGGCTGGACGTTGCTCGTGCAGGAGCTCAATCGCCACGTCCCCGAGGCTGCGCTGCTCCTCGAACACTTTTCGTTCGTCCCCAACGTCCGCGTCGACGACGTGATGGTGAGCTACGCCGCGCCCGGCGGGAGCGTCGGGCCCCACCTCGACAGCTACGACGTGTTCCTCATCCAGGGCATGGGCAGGCGCCGCTGGAGGTACGACACGAGCAGGACGTCGGACACGCGCCTCCGCGACGGCCTCGATCTCCGCATCCTCCGGCGCTTCACGCCCGACGCCGACGAGGTACTCGGCCCCGGAGACATGCTCTACCTGCCGCCCGGGTTCGCGCATCACGGCGTCGCCGTCACGCCTTGTCTGACGTACTCGATCGGCTTCCGTGCGCCCGGCTTCGGCGAGATGTGGAAGGCCTTCGCCGCGCACGCCTCCGCGAGGAGCGGGCCGGAGGGCGCTCGGCTCCTCGTCGATCCGCCGCTCGCCCCCGCCGGGAATCCCGGCGCGATCCCGCCTCGGCTGCTCGCGCGCGTTCGCGATGCGGTCCGCTCGATGGAAGCGAGCGACGACGCGATCGATCGCTTCTTCGCCTCGTTCGCGACGCGCCTCTCACCCGGCCACGACCTCACGCCGCCGCGGAAGTCGCTCGCGACCGCGGAGATCGAGAAGCGCCTCGCGCGCGGCGACACGCTCGTCCGCTCGGAGGAGGGGCGTTGGGCGTTTCTCCCTCGTCCACGCGGCGCGCTTCTCCTCTATGTCGCGGGCGAGGAGATCGAGGTCGATGCCCGGGCCGCCGATCTCGCCAAGGCCCTCTGCGCGAGTCGCCGCTTCGAGGGCCGTGAGCTCGTGAAGAACGCGGCGGGCCGCGCTCTCCTTGCGAAATTGATCGCGCTCGGCGGTCTCGCGTTCGTCAGAGTGGAGACTCGGCCTTGATCATCGCTTCACGAGCCGCCCGTGCCGGTCTCGCGCTCGCAGATCGGGCTTCGGCTCGGGCTTCGGGACGGGCCGGTTGTCGGGCTTC
Source organism: Myxococcales bacterium (assembly GCA_025351875.1). GTDB lineage: Bacteria > Myxococcota_A > Polyangia > Polyangiales > Polyangiaceae > Labilithrix. Next base: position 2,429 of record JANXVA010000561.1, read on the forward strand.
TGGGCGATGAACAGGTAGTTGAACCCGCGTAGGAAGAAGTTCCCCTCCTCGGCGGCCTTCCGGTGGTTGCCGAGCTCGAGCGACTTGTTGTGGCGAACGACGCTCACGATGTCGACGACCTTGAGCTTCTCGGCGACGCTCATGAAGAGCTGAAAGCCGACCGGCGCGAACCCGACCTTCTTCTCGAAGTAGTCGCAGACGTAGAGACCGAAGTGACCGCCGGGTTTCAGGATGCGCGCGGCCTCGCTGATCGCGCGATGCATTGCCTGGAAGTACTTCGGGTCGTACGCGGAGAGCTTGCCGATGCAGCTCGGGTCGTCGGAGTAGTCGATGTGATCGCCGTACGGCGGGTCCATGAACACGAGGTCGACCGAGCCCGTCTCCAGGGGGAGCTTGCGCGCGTCGGCCTTCTCGATGTCGGCTCGATAGGGCGAGAGATCGAACCCGCGGCCCTTCCGGCCGGTATCCGTGGCGACGTCGAGCGTGGTGCCCGAGCCGCAGAACGGATCGACGACGAGCTCACCGGGCTTCGTGTAGCGCTCGATCATGTTCCAGATGACGTACGAGGGCGTCGCGCCGACGTACTTCTGATCGCCCTGCTGCCCAGGGCCGTAGTGCTGGGAGGGATACTCCCAGAGCGTCGTCGGCTGGACTCGGAGCTGGGGCTTGTTCGGTCGCTGGTGCATCGCGCGAGACCTTAGTCGCGCGCGCAGCGGCCGCCTACCGCGAGGTACTTGTTGGTCGAGGCCCACGTGCGAAAGCCCGTGATCGGGTGCTGCTTGGGGATCGCATGGCCGTCGAACGCGCCCGTTCGGTTGAGGCCGACCGTGCGCGCCCCCGGGTCGGTCCCCGGCGTGCCGCTCATCGGGAGCGCGACGTTGTAGACGTTGCCGGCGAGGTCGGAGTGGCCGAATGGACCGTCGCTGGTGGGGAACGTGCCAGGCGGCGCGATGTACAAGGAGTAGTCGCACTTCAACGGGTCGTCGCCGACGCACTGGATGTTGGCCGGCGCCCAGAAGTTGTAGCGATAGTTCGCGCGCTTCTGATCCGAGCCCGCGGGCAACGCAGTGCCGAAGCCCTTGCCGGTCGGGTCGAACGGATACGGCTTGTCCCAGCCACCGGGCACCGGCGTGTTGCCCCACGGGTAGAGGTGGGTGGTCGAGTCTCCCGAGTCCCACGCGTAGTCGAGCTCGGTGATGGTCGGCATGCGGCCGCCGTCCCAGGCGCAGAAGGCCGCGACCATGAAGAACGTGATGCACTGCTGGGACTTCTGATCGAGCACGTCCTGCGGATACTGCTGCACGTCGTCGAAGAGCGACGTGTTCACGGCGTCGGGCAGGCGGTAGGTGCGCGCGTTGCCGACCTCCTTCGTGAGGCAGCCCTCGTTGCCGCCCATCTCGGCGGCGCCGTAGTGGATCGGGCCGAGCTGCTGATAGACGCCGTCCCGACCCTTGCCGGGATCGAACAAGTGCGAGACGCCGGTGACGGCGGTGCCGTCGTCCATCATGGTGGGCACCCAAGGGTCCCACGCCGACTCGAACCACGCGGGGCGGTTGCTCTGGATGTAGCCGCGGACGTTGCCCTTCGTCTTCTCGATGAAGGCGCGCA
>JANXVA010000596.1 GCA_025351875.1 Myxococcales bacterium
CCGATCTCGGCGAGCGCGCGGCCGCGCTCCTCGCCCGGAGGCGCAGCCTGGCTCTTCTCGAGGAGCATCTCGACGAGCTCCTCGTACTTGCCGAGCGCCTTGCGGGCCTCCTCGAGCGCGATCATCGCGATCTCGTCCGACGGATCGAGCTCGATGATCGCCGCGTAGGTCTGTTCGGCGCGGACCTTGTCCTTGGCGGCAGAGTCGAAGATGCGCGCCGCGCGATAGAGCAGCGCCTTCTTGGTCTCGCGCTCCTCCTCGCCGTTCGAGCCTTCCTCCGCGCCGCCACGCACCTGCGCGGCGGCGGCCGCAAAGGCCTCGCCGACGCGCGCCGGCTCGGCGCCGTCGTCGACGGCTTTTTCCAGCTCGATCGCGGCCTCCCCGTCGCTCGGCGCGGCGAGGAGCTTGTCGATCATCGCCTGGACCTTCTCGGCCGAGATCGCGCCCGCGGCGCGCATCACCGCGGACGCGCGGCCGATCGACTCGAGTGCGTCGAGCACGGCGCCGGCATCACGCGGGCGACGGGCCGGGTCCTTGTTGAGCAGCGAGAGAACGAAGCCGTCGATGTCCTTCGAGACCAGGCCGCGCGGCGCGCGGGTGCTCGGGGGCGCAGGCTCGCTCGACAGGTGAGCGAACGCGGCGTCCGTCGCGCTCTCGTGCACGAAGACGGGCTTGCCCGTGAGGAGCTCGAAGAGGACAGCGCCGAACGCGTAGACGTCGCTCTTGGGGTCGGCCGGTCTTCCGCGGACGATCTCGGGCGCGACCGTCTTTGGCGAGCCGAAGACGGCGAGCAGGCCGGTGTGCCCGTTCGCCGCGGCCGCGCGGACGCGGAGGCGGTCGGTGCCGAAATCGATGAGGACGACGCGCGCCTCGCCCATGTCGCCGACCTTGCCGGCGACGAGGATGTTCTCCGTCTTCACGTCGCCGTGGACGAGGTGCGCGCGGTGGAGCGCGGCGAGCGGCTCGAGGATCCCCTTCAGGATCGGGCGGAGCTCGTTGTACGACACGGGGCCGGTGCGCGCGAGGCGCGCCGAGAGCGGCTGGCCGTCGATGTGCTCGTACGCGACGTAGTAGACACCCGGCTCGATCTCGCCGGCCTCGACGTGCCGCGGCAGGCCGGGGTGGTCGATGGTGCCGATGAGGCGGTTCGCGGTGAGGAAACGATGGACGGCACGCCGATCACGCGCCGCCTCGCGGCGAAGCACCTTGAGCGAGTAGGTCGCCTTGGCGACGCCGTCGGTACGGACGGCCTGGTAGACGATGCCGAGATCGCTCTCGCCGATCTTCTTCTGGATCGTGAAGTCGCCGAGCTGGCGGCCGACCGCGAGCTCCTCCTTGCCCATCAGCGCGACGATGTCGCGGACGCGCGGGTCGACCTCCTTGCGAGAGTGGAGGATGACGTCGACGAGCGCGTCGAGACGATCGCCGTCGAAGCAACGCTCGGTGAGCGCGCGGGCGTAGCTACCCTTGGCGCTCGCACCGCCGACCTCGTCGGGGACGAGACCGAGCAGACGCTCGCTCATCGACGTCATCTCCTCGAGCGTGAAAAGGCGCTCGAGCTCACCGCGCAGAATGTCGATCGTCGGGTTCATGCTGCTTCCACTCCCGTGCCGCAAAACGTGATCGTGACCGTCCGAAAAAAGGGCCGCCCCCCCAGGTCGTGGGGCCGCGGGAGCTTAGCGGAAAATTCCGCTCGCGGAACCGCCAAAGCACGCTCACGCGGCGCGTCAGGTGGCCTGGGATCACTGGCAAATTCGCGCGATCGAGGCGCTCCGGAGACGGCGCTCGCACCCCTCGGCGCGCCGCGAGCCAGAGGACGACGACCGTCGCCCTATTCTCGCCCCCAAATGCGGCTGACGAGGGCGAGGACCGCCTCCCAAAGCGTCAGCGTGCGCTGCTCTCGCGCCCGATCCAGCAAGAGGTGCGCGCTCCCCCGAGGGACGAACGCGCCCGCGCAGTCGGCGCACCGCAGGACCTCGACCCCAGCGATGAGATCGTCTCCCGTTGCGTCGGCGAATCGGTAGAGCTCGGGAACGAGGGGCCGCGCGCACTGCGGGCAGGCTCGCGAGCCTGAGGTCGGCTCCGTCGGTCGGCTCGGCGGGGGCGTCCCTCGGTCGAGCCGCGCGGCCTCGGCCTCCGCCGCGAGCGTGTGAACCTCGCCGTCGAACCATGCGACCCAGAGACCCTCGCAGGCGTCACACACCTCGAGCGCCGCCGTCGTGGTCGCCTCGCGCCGCATCGCCTCTCCGCACGCAGGGCAACGAAGAACGCTGGCGCGGTAGGCGTCACGAGGCGGACGCGGGGGGCGATCCATCCCGCTCATTCCTGGATGATGAAGGACTTCTCGAGGCTCTGCGTCGAGCCGGTGAACGGCCCGATCCGGATCGTGCGAAACCGCGCGGAGATGCACGTCCCCACCGAGGTCCCCGCAAACGGCGGACGCGTCACCGTCCCGACGCGGCCGTCGGGCTCGAAATCGATGCGCATCGTGCCGGCGCCGAACGGCCCCGCAGAGCTCTTGCACGAGGCGAGACCGAAGCCGATGCGGTCGATCTCGTTTTGAGCCTTCGCGCGCGGGAACGGACCGATGACGGTGACCGTGCTGGTCGGAGGCGTGGTGACCGTCGGTGGCGGCGTCGGGATCGGGGTCACGGTGACCGGCGGTCGAGGCGTCCGAACGGTGGGCGTCGGGACTCCGCTCGCGACCTTGACGGAAGCCGGACCGCTCGGCGCGGGAGCGGCATCGGCGGTCTCGACCCGAGGCGGCGCCGCGGTCGCCGCGATCGCCGGCGGCGCAGGATCGGCCGAGCCTGCGGCCGCGACGACCACAATGAGGACCGCGCCGAAGCCGAGCAGAAAGACAGCCGCGATACCCCCGAGGATCCAGGGCAAGGACGAGCCGCCGCCGGCTCCCGGCGCCTTTCCGGCGAAGGTCGAGGACGTCGACGGACCGAGCGGCGCGCCGCACGACAGGCAATAGGGCGACGAGCGCGCCCGACGTTCGTCGACGCGGGTGCTGCAGCGCGGGCAGATGCGTGCCCCCATCCCGACCGATACTAGCAGGGCTGCGTCTCCCCGAGGGATCGGGCTATCATCCCCCGCGAACGCGACTCCCACGGTCGGCCAGCCTTGTCCCAAAAGCGCTACATCATCATCGGAGACGGGGCCGCGGGCACGACCGCTGCGCAATCGCTGCGCGCGGCCGACAAGGGCGCGACGATCGCGATCCTCTCGGACGATCCGCATGCCGCGTATTTTCGCGCGGCGCTCACGAACTACCTGCTCGGCGAGCTCCGCGAGGAGCAGATCTGGGCGGTTCCACCGTCGTTCTACGACGAGTACGCGATTCATCGCGCGCTCGTCCGCGTCGCGCAGGTGGACACGAAGCGCGGCCTCCTCTGGCTCGCGCAGGGCGGGCGGCCCATCGGGTACGACGCGCTCGTCCTCGCGGCCGGGTCTCGTGCGCGGCCTCCGACGTTCGAGGGCGCCTGGCTCCCCGGCATCATGACGATGCGGACGCTCCAGGACGTCCACCGCGTCATGGACCTCATCAAGCTGAAGGGGTTGAAGACTGCCGTCGTCGTGGGTGGAGGCCCGCTCGCGCTCGAGTGGGCGCATGGCCTCTCGCATCGCGGCGTGAACGTGATGATGGTCGTGCGCGAGCAGAAATTCCTGCCCGGAGCCATCGACGGCGTGGCGAGCGATCTGCTCCTCGCGCGCCTTCGTCACGCGGGCGTCCAGGTCCGCATGAGCGACGAGGTCGTCGCGGCGATGCCGGGACCCCAGGGCCGCGTCGGCGGCGTCATGCTCAAGTCGGGAGAGCGCGTCGCGTGCGAGCTCGTGTGCGTTGCGATCGGCGTGATCTGCAACTCCGAGTTCCTCGGGGCCGAGTCCGGCATCAACGTCGCGAAGAACGGCGGCATCGAGGTCGATGACCTGATGCGCACGAGCGTGCCCAACGTGTACGCCGCCGGTGACGTCGCGGCGCACGACGGAAAGCTGCTCCAGCTCTGGGAGCCCGCCCGCATGCAGGCCCGGGTCGTCGCCTCGACCATCCAGGGGCGAGGCGAGAAGTGGGCACCGGGCGCCCACTACATGGCGACGCGGCTCTACGACCTCGACTGCGCGAGCATCGGCGACGTCGCCGTCACGCCGCAGGGCGCCGAGGAGCTCGTCGACTTCCCGCAACGCACGGGCCGCATCTCTTATCGAAAGCTCTGCATCAAGGACAACCGCGTCGTCGGCGCGCTGATGTTCGGAGAGAAGGAGGCGCGCGTCCGCCGGTGGGGTCGCGGCTTGAAGCGCCTCATCGACACGAAGGCCGACATCTCGAAGATCAAGAGCGAGCTGCTCGACCCCGCGTTCGATCTCGCCGGCTGGCTCCACACGAACGAGCTCACCGAGAAGCCGAAGGTGGCGAAGCCCGCGACCATGGCGTCGTCGATCGTCGGCAAGATGAAGGGAACGAGCGCCATCAACATGGCGGACCTCCCTCCCCTGCCCGCGATGATCACGCGGAAGAAGGATGGACCGGACTCCGCGACCGCGACCGCGAGCGCGAACGGCGCACCGCTCGGACCGGGCCCCGAGACCGCGGAGGCTGCCGCCCGCGTCGCTGCAGGCGCTGCAGGTGGTGGCATCGCCGCCGAGTTCGCCGACGCGGCTCCCCCTCCGCAGGTCATGCTCGAGGGCCCGCCGGGACGCATCCAGGTGCAGCCTCCCTCGGCGATCGTCGGTCGCGATCCGGCGAGCGCGATCCCGCTCCAGGATCCGCTCGCGTCATGGCGACACGCCGAGTTCACGATCGCCGGCCAGGCGGTGTACCTGCGCGACCTCGGAAGTGGGACCGGCACGTGGATCAACAACATGCCCGTCGCCATGCCGAAGTCACTGCGGGACGGCGACAAGATCCGGATCGGCTCCACGGAGCTCACGGCGCGGATCGTGCTCACCGGCGCAGACGGCGTGCGCCTCTCGGCCGAGGCCGCGTCGCTCCAGAAGGCTGCCACCGGCGAGCCGCAGCCGCACCTCGACGTGCGCAACGGCCGCGCGCTCGGCCTCGGCTTCGAACTCGTCCTCGACATGATCACCATCGGCCGCGACCCGGCGTCGATCATCCGCCTCGACGACGACTCGATCGACTGGCGCCACGCCTGGATCCGCAAGACGCAGACGGGTTGGGACATCGCAGACGCCGAGAGCCACGGCATCACCAAGAAGAACGGCGTCGTGCTCACGCCCAATCAATGGGTTCCGATCCAGCCCGGCGACACGATCGAGATCGGTGAGGTCGCGATGGGCTACTCCGTTCGGCCCTCCGTCGTGCTCAATGCGCTGCTCGCGCCGGCGAGCGTCGCGTACGGACCTCGTGACGGCGGGCCGCATCACCCGTCGGCGCCCCCCGGCCCGCCGGCGTACGGCGCGCCGCCCCCGCACCACCCCTCGCAGCTGCCGCCCCAGCTCGGCGCGTCGCAGATGCAGGCGCCGGGGTCGAACCGCGGACGCGCGCGCATCTCCGTGCGCCAGGGTCCAGGCCAGGGCGCGGTCGCCGAGCTCGCGGACATCACGGTCATCGGCAACCATCCGCAGCAGGCCACGCTCGTGCTCGCCGACCCCTACCTCGGCCCGAGGCACGTCGAGATCCTGCGTCAGCCCGACGGCTTCTACGCTCGCGATCTCGGGACGCAGACGGGGACGTCTTGCCGTGGCCAGCGTCTCGGTCCGCAGCCCTTCAAGTTGCATAATGGAGACGTGCTCATGCTCGGTCAGAACGTCGCTCTCCTCTTCGAGGCCGCACCTTGAGCGGCGACCAGGGCGTGGAGTCACGCGAAGCGCTCGCCTTCCGGGCCGAGAGCGACGTGATGGCGTGCATCGGCTGCAACGACTGCATGCTCGCGTGCCCGCTTCCGCAGGCGAAGCTCGTCACGATCGCCGAGCTCAACGCCGCCGTTCACCTGCCGGTGGTCACGAACCCGCGCGCCGCCGAGTTCTTCACGGCGTGCACCCAGTGCCGCCAGTGCGTCCCCGCGTGCCCCGCGGATCTCAGCCGCGCGGACATGGTCCTCTACAACAAGATGAAGGTCGAGGATCGCGTCCCGAACTTCGCCTTGATGCTGCAGGTCGGTGCGCGCGTCTTCCCGTCCGGCTGGACGCTCGACGCGCTCGCGGAGCGTGTCGGCACGGTCCCGCTCTTCGCGAGCGCCGCGAAGAAGGACCTCCGCGCGCTCCTCCTCAAGGCGACGCTCCGCCAGCTCTCTCGGAACGAGGTGCTCTGCAAGGAGAACGAGTTCTACGATCGCCTGTGCGTGCTGCTCGGCGGCGCGCTCGAGCAGTCGATCCGCGGTCCCGGCGGACGCCAGGTCCAGATCCTCGTGCTCGGCGAGGGCTCGTTCTTTGGCGAGATGGCGGTGATGGCGGACCAGCCCGAGCCGTACACGGTCCGCGCGATGGCGCAGTCGCTCGTCCTCGAGCTCCCGAAGGCGGCAGTCGCGCGCCTCATGTCCACGTCCTCGGCGTTCAAGGAGACGATGGACGAGCTCTACCGCCGTCGCGCGCTCTGGACCTACGCGCGCACGCCGTCGGTGCTGAGCGCCCTGCCCGAGCAAGCCATCACCGAGCTGCTCGACAAGGCCGACCTCCGCACGCTCAAGGCCGGCGACACGATCCTCAAGGAAGGCCTCAAGCCGACCGACGCGTGGCTCATCAAGACGGGCTTTCTCCGCGTGAGCCGCCGGGTCGAGGGCACGACGAAGGATCGCGCGCTCGTCTACTTTCGCGAGGGTGACATCTTCGGACTCACCGGCCTCCTGATGGGCGAGAAGTTCTCGCCCTTCTCGGTGACCGCCACGACGCGCTCCGAGGTCATTCGCATCCCGGGCGACCACCTCTTCCAGGTCCTCGGCCGCTACCCCCAGGCGCGCGCGGTCCTCGAGGGCGGCGCGCAGACGGCCGAGCGCGTCGCGCGCGACAACACCTTCATGCCTCAGCCGGCGGGCGGACCGAAGCAGCCAGGTACTCAGCTCGCAATGTCGACCGAGGTCCTCGTCGAGAAGGGCCTCGCCGCGGGTCACGAGGTCCTCGTCGTCGACCAGAACAAGTGCGTCAACTGCCAGAACTGCATCGACGCGTGCGGCCGCCGTCACAAGTACAGCCGCCTCGCGCTCCGCGGTCTGCAGGTCGAGAACTTCCTCTTCCCTGCCGCGTGCCGTCACTGCGAGGACCCGGTGTGTCTCCTCTGCAGCGTCAACGGCATCGTCCGCATGCCGAGCGGCGAGATCACGATCGTCGAGGACAACTGCATCGGCTGCGGGGCGTGCGCGGAGCGTTGCCCATACGGCAACATCCGGATGCACGCGGTCGACCAGCCTCAGGAGGGCTTCCTCCTCAGGCTCATGGGCGTCCTCGGCTTCCGCGCGCGCCAGGAGGCCCAGGACGAGCTCAAGCCGGGCGCCAAGCGCCTCGCCGTGAAGTGTGATCTCTGTGCCGGGTACCCGGACTACGCGTGCGTCACCGCGTGCCCGGTGGGCGCGATGTTCCGTATCGATCCGATGAAATCCCTCGAAACCCAGAACCTCGCGGCGTCGCCGAGCCGGTACTAGTAGTGGGCAAGCCGAACCTCGCGCGACCCGTCACGACGTTCGAGCGGCAGTGGCCGTGGGCGTTGCTCGCCATGGGCGTGGGCTTCCTGCTCATCTTGATGACGTTGCTCTTCGCGACGGGCTTCCTGTCGAGCATCAACGATCTCCGGTTCGGCCCGAACGTTCGCGGTTACACGGCGACGGGCATCCTGATGGGGCTGCTCTCGCTTCTCTTCGTGTTCCTCACGATGTGGTACTCGGCGCGCAAGCGCCGCAACGTGACGGGCGCGACGATGATGACGTGGCTCTGGGCCCACGTGTACTTCGGCCTCATCGCCATCCTCGCGGCGATGCTCCACGCGGGCTTCGGTCTCGTGAGCGCGTCGTTCTCGAGCGGCAAGCTGCTCTTCCTCCTCTTCTCGGTGATCGTGGGCTCGGGCATCTTCTGGCGGCTCGCCTACGTCGTCGTGCCGCCCAAGGCCACGGTCGCGACGCTCAACTACTCCAAGGAGGGCGCGCTCCATCGCGCCGAGGAGCAGGCGCTCGAGATCGAGAAGCTCACCGCCGGCAAGTCCGCCGAGCTGCAGCACCTCAAGGAGCAGCTCCTCGCGCGAGAGGTGCCTCAGCACGAGCTCGCGCAGCTCGCGAACGCCATCGTCGTGCCCGAGGAGCGCGCGCTCCTCGACGAGATCCTGCAGCTCGCGGCGAGCCGGCGGCGCGCGCTCGCCCGTCCGGCGATGCAGCAGGCCTTCACGAAGAAGCTGCAATTCTGGCGGATCGTGCACGTCCCGCTCGCGTTCATCTTCCTCTTCGCGCTCTTCTTCCACGTCCTCGGCGCGTTCGACTTCCACCGGAAGGTCGTCCCGATCGCCATCGCGGAGGAGGGCCCGCTCGCGGTCTTCAAGCCCTCGCAGGACTGCCAGGCCTGCCACAAGGCGATCTACGCGCAGTGGGCCGACTCGATGCACGCGCACGCGCTGAACAGCCCGCTCACCGTGGTGCAGAACAACCTCGACATGCGGCACTCGCTCGCCGGGGCCGCCACGCCCGACCCGCGGCGCATGTGCATCAACTGTCACGGCCCCGTCGTCGCGGCGGTGACCGACGGCGACATCCTCCCCCTCCGCGGGCCGAAGCAGCACGAGGGCATCGAGTGCGTCGCCTGCCACCAGATGAACAACCCCGTCGGCCCGGGGGCGGGAGGGAGTGCCCTCGCTTATCAGGAGGAGCTCGTCCGCGGCGACCGCTACTTCGGACGCCTCGAGAACCCCGTCGGCAACGCCTACCACCGGAGCAGCAAGAGCGCGCTCTTCGAAGCGCCCGAGAAGCTCTGTCAGACGTGCCACATGGTGCATCTCAACCGAGACAAGGACCCGAAGATCGTGAAGGGCGTCGACCTCGTCCTCCAGACGACGTTCGACGAGTACAGGGAGTACCAGCGAGGCGGCGGCACCGGGAACTGCGTCACGTGCCACATGCCCGTCGTGGCCGGCCTGAAGCAGGCAGCCGACGGCGCCGTCGCGCCGTTCACCGTCGACTACACACCGCCGAACCGGCAGGTGCACGACCACGGGTTCGTCGGCGTCGACTACCCGCTCGACACGGTGGCAAAGCGCGATCCGCAGAAGGCGAAGCGCGCCGCGCTGCTCGCCAGCGCGGCCGTCTTCAGCATCGACAACCAGGCCGTCGCCGGCCAGAACCTCAACATCAAGCTCGCGCTCGAGAATCGCACCGGGCACAACCTCCCGACGGGCTTCGCGTTCGCGCGCCAGATGTGGATCGAGCTGGTCGTGAAGGACGGCGGGTCGACCCTCTTCTCCTCCGGACTGCTCGCCAAGAGCGACGACGACCTCTGCGACAACGGCACGTTCGGCGAGGCGACCAACCCGCTCCGCGGGTCCGTGCAGGGCTGCACCGCGGTGGACAACTCACTGGTCAACATCCAGCTCAAGCTCGTCGACAAGATCGCGGTCGAGGCAGACAACTTCGGCCAGCCGAAGAAGGACGAGGGCGGCGACAACGTCCTCATCCAGTCGCGTGAGGGCAACGAGACCTATCTCCAGTTCCTCACCGGCGGCGGCGTCGCGCGCACGCGTCCGGTCGACAAGGCGTCGATGGGTCCGCTGCGTCCCCTCCAGCGAAAGACCTACAACTACTCGGTCCCGCTGCCGCGCACGGTGCGCAACGGGACGTGGACGGCTCGACTCCTCTTCCGCAACCTCCCGCCGTACTGGGTTCGCGCGATGGGCAAGGAGCAGAAGCCGGGGACCGCCGATGGCCCGCAGCTCGGGCCGCTCGTCCCGAACCTCCAGGTCGTGGAGATGGCGAAGCAGGCAGGCACGTTCTCGCGTTGAGCCGTCGGTCGCGCGGGCGGCGGAAAAATGGCGGTTTTCGACGCGAAGCGGGTATCGTCTGGTCCCTCTAGGGAGGCTTCTCACGATGCGTATGCTCAAGTTTTTCCTCGCTGCCGTAGTCCCGTTCGCGCTCCTCGGTTGCCCTGACAAGGCGAGCCCCGATCCCGCTGCAGGCAAGGGCTCGGCGACGCCGGCGGCGAAGGCCGGCGGATCTGCCGCTCCCGCAGCAGCTGCCCCCGCGAAGAGTGGCGGCTGGTAGCAGGGTCACCCGGCTGACCGCGGCCGCCTCGGTCCTCGCCGCTGCCGCGTTGGCGGCGGCGTGCACCACGCGGTCCGCGGACGCCACCCGGCGGGAGCCTTCCTCCGTCGACGCGAGCACGCTTGGCCCCTCGGATTCCGAGTCGATCGCGCAGCTCCGTATCTTCGAGGAGGAGACACGACGCGCCTTCGATCTTGGCAAGCCCCCGAGCGCGGAGACGGGCATGGGCGCAGATCCGTGGACGGTACGCCGTCTGGCAGCGCCCGCGCGCGGGTGGGTCGGGATCCTTCGCGGGCGCTCCGCCGTCGTCCTGCTCGACGACGACCTGCACGAGATCGCACGCGCCACCGCTCCACGGTCCCCGACGGGGCTCGCGGTCGCCAAGAACGGCGACGTCCTCGTCACCGGCGAGCTGTCGCCGACCGTCGCGCGGTTCGCCGTGCGCGGCGCGACCCTCACGTCGCTCGGCGAGACCAGGGTCTCCGGGGTCACGGGCCTGCGCGACATCACGACCTCGCCGGCTGGAGTCGTCTGGGCGCTCGACGAGCGTGGCGCGCGCCTCCTCCGCATCGGCCCGGATGGCCAGGTCGCCGCCAGCTACGCCGTCGGACACGGCGCGTCACAGGTGCTCGCCACGACCAAGCACGTCGTCGTCCTGGCCGTGACCGATCACGCCCTCGAGGTCTTCACGACCGACACCAGCGGGCTCCCGACCGGACAATCGCCTGTTCGCGTGACCCACGACGGTCCCATGTGGGGCTTCGACGCGCGCGAGACAGGCGGCGGGCTCGTGCTCGCCGCCGGAGGTGTCGAGGACCACCCTCTCGACCGAACCGGCGGGTTCTTCGGCTACATCGACTCGTTCGTCTTTGCCTACCGCGTGCATGATGCAACCGTCGAGCGGCTCGCGTCGATCAACGTCTCGGAGCAGGGCGTGATCACCCCGAAGGGCGTCGCGATCGACTCCGCGGACGGCGAACGCATCGAGCTCTTCGTGACTGCGTATGGAAGCGCGTCGGGGCTCCGGGCATCGCTGCGCATCGGCTCGGCGCCCGCGCTCTCGGCCACCACGCTCGTGCCGGGTATCCGCGCCGTCGAGCGCTCACCCGCCTCGACCGCGATGGCCAATCCCCTCCTCGATGCCTGGGTGCTCTGGACCGACGCTGGCGTCCGCGTGGTCCCGGTCGCGCGCGAGACTCCGCGTGCGCTCGCGTCGCGGCTCGGCGAAGCGCTCTTCTTCACTTCGCTCATGGCGCCGAAGAACACGAGCGCCGGCGCGCTCAGCCGCTTCACTTGCGAGACGTGCCACTTCGAGGGTTACGTCGATGGTCGAACACACCACACGGGGCGCACGGACATCCATGCGACGACCAAGCCACTCGTCGGGCTGGTCGGCAATCGCCCCTACTTCTCGCGCGCGCTCGACCCCGATCTGTCGACCATTGCGCACGCCGAGTTCCGCGTCGCGGGCGCCGGCAGCGAGACCGATCCTTTCTTCGCCATCGAGCCGCGCGAGCACCGCTGGCTCGAGCATCTCGGCGTGTCGGAGCGGACCGAGCCGCTCGAGCTGCGCCGCGCGCTCATGCGGTTCCTCACGGACTTCTCGCACCGCCCGAACCCCGCGATCGTCAGTCGACCCACTGCCGCCTTCGACGTGACGGAGCGCGAAGGCGCGCGCTCGTTTCGCGATCGCTGCGAGACGTGCCACAGCGCTCGCCTCTCTGCGGACGATCCGGCGACCGGCGTGCCCTTCGATCGCTGGGAGGCCATGATCTTCGCGGAGGCTGCGCCCATCGTCTGGGGCAGCGCCGGGTACCGCAAGACCGGCGTGACTCCCTATGTCTGCGCGGACGGCGCGCGGACACCGTCGCTACGTCGACTCTACAAGAAGCATCCATACTTCACGAACGGCTCCGCGAAGTCGATCGACGAGGTGCTCGACTCGGTGCGCTTCGCGCACGCGGAGACATTCCATGGACGGGCTCCGGACGGCGCGACCGCGCTCTCCGCCGCGGACAAGCGCGCGCTCCGGTCCTTCCTCGATCTCCTCTGAGCCCGGGTGTGGTGTCGCATTCCCGCACCGTACCCGCACGGTCAGCCGCGCGGCTCGTCGCGGGTGTCCACGGCAGGCATCAACCGTGCGAACCATCCCGCAGCTCGGCCCGAAACCTCGCCGAGCTTCCCGGACTCCTCGAACCGGTGCCCGGCGCCGGCGACGACCGAGAGCTCGCGCGCGCACGTCATCGCCAGGGCCGCCTTGCGATTCATGTCGACGGCCGCGGTGTCTTCGCCAGCGACGATCAGCAGCGTCGGAGCGCTGACGCGATCGAGGACGTCCATTGCGAGATCGAGTCTCCCGCCACGACAGACGATGGCGGCGACGTCGTCGGGGCGTTGCGCCGCTGCGATCAAGGCAGCCGCGGCACCGGTGCCCGCGCCGAAGAGGCCCAGCGGAAGGCCGTGGGTTCGCCTCCCGGCGCGGAGCGAGTCGCAGATGCCGACCACCCGCGAGGCGAGCAGCGAGATGTCGGTCCGACGCGTCGACGTCAGCGCGTCCTTGGCGTCCTCCTCGGGCGTGAGGAGATCGATCAGGAGTGTTGCGACGCTTGCGTCCTGACGCAGCGTTTGCGCCACGAGCTTGTTGCGCGGGCTGTGCCGACTGCTCCCGCTTGCGTGTGCGAAGAGCACGATCCCTCTCGGCTCGCCCGGCATCTCGAGCTGTCCTTCCAGCTGGAGGCCGCCCACGTCGATACGCACGAGGTAACTCTCGACCGCTGCGCGATGGGTTTCGGTTTGCATCCTCGCTCGCCATGCATTCGCCGTACCGTCCTCGAGACGCGCCCCTCCTCTCACGCGTCTTCGCCTCTGTGCTCCCGTTCCAATCTCGTCGTCTCGCGTCGTGTGAGCTCGCTCGCGAAGCGAAGGCCGCACTCCCTTACGAGATCAGGCGACGGACGAGGGCCATGAAGCGTTGCCACGGGAGCGGCTCGAGCACGCCGGGCCCGACGGCGGACGAAGGGGGCGGAACGTCATCCTCGTCAGCCGGAAGCGTCGCGAGGAGCCCGGCGCTCGTCCGCGGGACGAACACCCCCGCGCACTCCTCGCAGCGGAGGAGATCGGCGCCGGTCGCAGTCGCAATGGACGTGCGATCTCCGCGCGCGCCGACCTCCGCCTTCACGACGTAGCGCTCGATCGCGAGTTGCCTCGTGCACCGAGGACACGCGCCCGTCGCGAACGCCTCGTTGCGGAGCGAGCTCGTGGGCATGCTCGGCCGCGAGGCGCGGGCCGTCTCGGTCTTCAGGACCTCGGTCGCGACGCGCTTGACCTCGCCATCGAACCAGTCGACCCACATGCCGCCGCACGAGGCGCAGACATCGACCTCGGCCTCGGCTAGGCGCTCGACGGTCATCGGCTCGGCGCAGCCAGGACAGCGCACGGCCGCGCCGCGATAGCCGCCGACACTGCCGGTGATGTCCACTGGTTCCCCCCGAGGCGCCTAGTGCGCGATGTGCTCGCGCGAGATGCCCGGGTGTGTCGGATCACCAGGCTCGTGGCGCGGGTTGGCCGTCTCGTGGCCGCCGTCGCGAGCCGTCATTCCGAGGAGCAGATCCTTCGAGTAGATGAACTGATCGCGCGAGTCGTAGGGGACGGCGTGGATGCCGGTGTCCATGCGAATCGCGTCGCACGGGCAAGCTTCGACGCAGAAGCCGCAAAAAATACAGCGGAGCTCGTCGATGACGAACTTCACCGGGAAGCGCTCGTAGCCGCGGCGCTTGTCGCCCTCGGGATACTCACCGGCCTCGATGAAGATGCACTGCGCGGGGCACGCCGTCGAACAGCAGAGACACGCGACGCAGCGGACGCTCTTGTCGTCACGGGCGGTGAGGCGGTGGACGCCGCGGAAGCGCTCGGGGTACGGGCGCTTCTGCTCGGGATAGCTGATCGTCGTGATGCCTTCGGCCCAGCGATCGGTGACCGGGTCCGGGCGCGTGCCGCGGATCATGTCGCGGGTGTTCTTGAAGAAGTGGCTCATCGTCGCGCCGAGACCGTTGAAGATCTCGGGCAGGTAGGACTGCACGGCGGCCGTCTTCTCGGTGTACTCGAGCGGCGTCGCATTGAGCGGAGCGGGCGGCTTCTTGGGGAATGCGCGGGCCATTTGGCGGCCACTCTACCGCGAAGTGCACCCTGGGCCAAGGCTCGTCAGGCCAGCAAACCACGCAGCGAGCAATCGCGAGACCTCACCAACGGAAGCTCACAGCCTCACGAAACTCAGGCGTGTATCGGCCCCGCCGCGGCGCCGTTCGCCGCAGGGACTCCCGCCGGCCCAGGTCGCGAAATAAGGCGGCTAGGCGAAGCCTGAGGGGCGAAGCCCAACCTGCCTAAACGCGCATCGGGGCGGACTTGGTACCGCCTGCCGCCGACGCGAACTTCGCGCTGGAGCCGACGATCTGCTCGCGCGTGAGGCGCGGCCGCAGGAGACCCACGACGATGTAGACGAGGAGGGCAGTGATCGCGAGGGCCACGATCGCCTGCGTCACGTCGCCAGCGACCTTCATGAACGACGCCGCGCTGTCGCCGCCGCGCTGGAGCGCAAGCCACACGATGCCGGTCGCGAAGATGTTCGCGAGCGACGCCGGCAGGAGCACCGTCCACCCCAGCTTCATCAGCTGGTCGTAGCGGAACCGCGGGAGGCTCCAGCGAATGAACGCCTGGATCCAGCAGAGGAAGAGCGTCTTGCCGAAGAAAGCGACCACGCCGAAGATGAGCACCCAGATGTGCGGGAGCTTCGTCGCGAAGAGCTCGGTGTCGCCGAAGGCGACGTGCAGGCCGTCACGGTGGAGGAAGGGCAGCTGCCAGCCGCCGAGGAAGATCGTGACGAGCAGCATCGAGCTCGTGACGATCTCCATGTACTCGGCGAAGTAGAACATGCCGAACTTCATGCCCGAGTACTCGGTGAAGTACCCGGAGACGAGCTCGCTCTCTGCCTCGGGGAGGTCGAATGGGATGCGCTTGATCTCGGCGGTGGCCGCGGTGAAGAAGAGGAAGAACGCGAGCGGCTGGACGAAGATCCCCCACGCGTTGTCACCCTGCCAGCGAACCATGTCATCGAGGCGGACCGAGCCGTAGACCATCATCGCGCCGACGAGCGAGAGGCCCATCGTGACCTCGTAGCTGACCATCTGGCTGGCCGCGCGAAGCGCGCCCATGAGCGAGAACTTGTTGTCGCTCGACACGCCGGCGATCGCCGCGGCGACGATGCCTTGACCCGCCATCGCGAACACGAAGAGCAGCCCGACGTTGAGGCCGACGACGACGAGCTCGATCGGGTGAGAGCCCATGCTGATCCCGAAGCGCTGCGCGGCCGGGAAGACGACGGACATCGCGTAGCCGGCGGGGCACACGCCGTTGACCGGGAGCATCGCCGGGCTGTCGGTCTTGAAGCAGACCGACTTCCAGAGCAGATCGGTGCTGATCGTATCGCCGAACGGGATGACCGCCAGCAGCACGAGGACGGGGATCATCGCGAGCATCGGCGCGAGGCTGAAGAGGAGCTTGTCCGCCTTGGGCGGCATGAAGTCCTCCTTCGTGAAGAACTTCACGCCGTCGGCGGCCGTGTGGAGGAGGCCGGCGACCCGCAGCTCGAGGCCGAAGATCTTCAGCGTGGCGCGGTTCGGACCGATGCGGTCCTGCATCATCGCGCCGCCGCGACGGTCGTACCAGGTGAGGAGACCGGCAACGTTGAAGACGAAGCCGACAATCACGGCGATCTTCACGACGGTCCAGATGAGGCTCGTGATCGTCATCGTTACGGTGCTCCCGTGGTGCTTGCCGCGACAGCGGCGACGTCACGGCTGCTCGCGGCGGTGCCGACCAGCAGGGTTCGGACGTCTTTCAACTTCGACCAGCTCACATCGAGACCGAGAGCAGTGCCAAGGAGCCGCGCGAGCTCCCACGCGGGTTTGGAGTCGCCCTCCGGGAGGGGTCCCTTCTCCGAGAGCTGGTGGATGCCTTGACGGTTCACGTAGGTCCCGTTGTGCTCCGCCCAGGACGTCGCCGGGAGGACCACGTGCGCGGCGTCGGTGAGCGCGCCTTCGTGCGAGGCGATGACCACGAGCGTTCCGAGCATCCCGAGCGCAGTCGCGTCCTCGGGGTCGTTGCGAGGGGTCACACCGCCGAGCGCGATCACGTGCGAGACGCGGCTCGAACGGAGATCGTCGAGCAGCTGAGAGTACGTCTTCGCGCCGGGGGCGAGCTCCGCGACACCCGAGGTGTTCGGGTTCTTGTCGGCGTCGATGAGGATGTCGTCCTTGTAGCCGGCGCCCGCGCCTGCGGCATAGACGGTGGCTCCGCCGAGGAGGCGCGAGAGCTCGCGCACGGCCCAGTTGTCCTCCTGCGAGTGCTGCGCCGAAAGGAGGACGGCAATCGATTCCTTCGGAACGTCGCCGAGGCGCGTCTTCGCGTCCTTCACGGCGAGCTCGATCGTCGTCGCCTTGCGGCCGATGCGCGCGTGCGTGACGCGACCCTCGTGCGCCGCGCGGTACGAGAGCATTCCCTCGTCGCACATCCAGAACTTGTTGACCGCCTCGTTGTCGCGCGGGCGATAGCGGAACACCTTGTTGGTGCGCGGGTCGAAGTCGAGATGGGCGTTGCAGCCCGTCGCGCAGCCCTGGCAGACGCTCTTCGCGCTACGGAGGAACCAGACGCGCGCCTTGAAGCGGAAGTCCTTCGTGGTGAGGGCGCCGACCGGGCACACGTGCTCGGTCATGAAGGTGTAGTGCCCCTCGAGCTGTCGGCCGGGGGCGACGAAGATCTCGTTGAGGTTGCCGCGCTCGCGCATGTCGAGGACGGGATCCTTCGCCACTTCTTCCATGAAGCGGATGCAGCGCGTGCACATGACGCAGCGCTCGGCGTCGTAGACGATGGTGGGGCCGAACACGACCGCCTTCGGCTTGTGGATCGGCTCGTCGTGCATCCGCTTGGCGGTCTTCTGGTGCTCGAGCCAGTAGTCCTGGAGCTTGCACTCCCCCGCCTGATCGCAGATCGGGCAGTCGACCGGGTGATTGAGGAGCAGGAACTCCTGAACGGCGGCGCGCGCCTCGCGCACGTGCTTGCTCGTGTCCGAGAGGACCTCCTGGCCCTCCGTCGCCGGATACTGGCACGCCGGCTGGAGCTTCGGCTTCTGGACGTTCTTGTAGTCCTGAATCGAGGCGTCCCACTCGACGATGTCGAGCATCATCGCGCGCTGGTTCGCCGCGGGCTTCAGCTCCACGAGGCACATGCGACAGTTGGCCGGGGCGCTCAGGCCTGCATGCCAGCAGTAGTGCGGGATCTCGATCCCGTGGCGGGCAGCAGCCTTGATGATGCTGTCGCCCGGCTCGAAGGGGATGTCCTTGCCGTCAAGCTTGAAGGTGGGCATGCGTGTCGCCTGAATTACGACGGATTCCCGGCGGATTCCACCAGTTTCAGCGGACCGCTACGATCCCCAGCCTTCGGAGGCGTTCCAGGATCTGGTCGACCTCCTCTTCGCTCATCCCGGTGATGTCCACCAGCCCGGCTACCGAGGTCACGCCGTCGATGTGCGCGAGGAGGAAACCCGCGCGATGGTCGATCGGAGCGGCAGCCAACTCGGCCTTCGATTTGAGGATCTTGGGCACGCAGCGGCTCGCGACGCCGATCGCGTCGACATCGTTCACGCGCTGGCCGACGTTGTCCTCGCGGATCGAGACGCGCTTCGAGCGCGCGGGCCCGGCGGGGGCGACGGCGACGGCGACGGGAGCGCCCGCGGTCCCCGAGATGGGCCGCCGGCCTGTCGCGATCTCGACGGCGCTGAAGCCTCCGACGCTGGCGCGCCGCTCGAGATCGCGTGCCCCGGCGTCCCTCGAGGGCCTCGAGGGTGGCTTGGCGCTCGCGGGCTTGGAGCTCGCGGGCCTGGAGCTCGCGGGCTTGAAGCTCGCGGGCTTGAAGCTCGGCGGCTTGGAGCTCATACGATCCGCGACGCGCTTTTTCTCGGCGCCGACGTCGAAGGACTGCCGCGCCGACGAGTTGCGCCTCGGCTGCGTGTCGACACGCTCGATGCGCCCCGAGGACGAGGGCTCGCCATCGGAGCGCGGATCCGCCCCTGAGGCGACGGAGCGCGAGCGGGCGCTCGACGGGGGCTGGTCCGCTCGAGCGACCTGAGCTTCAGGTGGGTCCACGGCCTTCTCGAGCGGGAGCGTCATCCGGCCGTGCCGATTGCCTCCGCTGGGCGGCGGCGCGCTGATCGGCGCGTGCTCGGTGTGCAGGTCGGTCTCGATTCCTGCGCCGAGGGTCGAACGACGCTCGGCGCCGACCTTGCCGAGACCCGGCTGCGTCGTCGTCCGTTTTTCGCGCGTCGGCTTCATCGTTGATGGGTGGGCGAGCGCCCCCGCGACCTTGAGGATCGCGCGGCCACGCTGGGCGTCAACAACCGATTCCTGGAGGCCTCATGTAAGCTGACGTATGCACCCCATGAAATGCCTATTTCGTCGGTGATTTCTCGCGATGCAAATCACGACGGTGTGGATGCGACCTCCCATCTTTTTCCACGGTGAGGGTAACGCGCGCACATTCGAGCGAATTGCGCGCGATGGCGAGCTCGCCGGTGGCGAGCAGGTGTCCAACGCACACGACACAGTCTCGCGAGGGTCGCCTAGGCTCGCGAGGGTCGCCTAGGATGCGCGACCCTTGGCCAGCATGGTGACGAGCGTGCCTACACGAGAGCGCAGCGAGCTCGAGACGATCTCGCGCCTCGCGCTGCCGATCGCGCTCGCCCAGTTTGGCTTCACACTTCTCGGCCTCGTCGACGTCGCCGTGCTCGGCCACGTCTCGGCAACGGACCTCGGTGGCGGTTCGATCGGTCGGTCCATCGGATTCGCCGGGCTCGCTCTCGGACTGGGCGCAGCGGCCGCGCTCGAGCCGCTCGCCGCGCAAGCGCTCGGCGCCGGAGAGCCGCACGTCGCGTGGCGAGCCTTCGTCTCGACGACGACCGCCTGCGCGATCCTGTGGCTGCCGTGCACGGCGCTCGCGATTGGCTCGACCTGGCTGCTCGTGCCGATCGGCATCGATCCCGAGCTGGTCGCGCCGTGCCGCGCCTTCCTCGTCGCCCATGCGCCGGGCCTTCTCCTCTTCCCCGTCTTCTTCGCCGCGAAGACGTTCCTGCAAGCCCACAAGCGGACGTGGCCGGCGCTCGTGGCGACCGTGCTCGCGAACATCGTCAACGTCGTCGTCTGCAACGTCCTCGTTCGTGGCGAGCTCCCGCTCGGGCCCTTCGGACGAATGAGCCTCGGCACCCGGTCTCTCGGCGCGTTCGGCGCCGGTCTCGCGACCACCGTCTCGAGCTGCGTTCTCACGGGCGTCGTGCTCGTCGTGATCCTGCGAATGCGCCCCCGCACCCCGGTCGCGCCGACCTCCCACGTGTCGGTCGCCAGGGTCCTGCGCCTCGGCACGCCGATCGGTCTCCAGCTGCTCGCGGAGATCGGCGTGTTCTCGCTCGTCGCCGTTCTCGCGGGGCGGCTCGGCAAGGTCGCCGTGAGCGCGCACCACATCGCAATCGGGCTCGCGAGCTTCACGTTCATGGGCGTGCTCGGCATCAGCGGCGCGACCGCGGTTCGTGTCGGACACGCCGTCGGCGAAGGCCGTTCGCCTCGGCGCGCGGGCCTCATCGGCATCGCCATCGGCGCGGGCTTCATGGCGTGCACGAGCACGTTCTTCCTCACCTGGCCGCGCCCGCTCGTCGCGCTCTTCACGGATGACCCGGCCATCACCGAGCTCGGCGTCTCGCTCCTCGCGATCGCGGCGGCGTTCCAGCTCTTTGACGGCATCCAGGGCGTCGCGGCCGGAGCGCTACGCGGTGCGGGTGACGTCCGGTTCGCGTTCATCGCCAACGTCGGTGCCCACTGGTTCGTGGGCTTCCCGCTCGCGCTCGTACTCGGTTTCGGGATGCACCAGGGAGCACGCGGCCTCTGGTGGGGACTGCTCGCGGGTCTCGCGCTCGTCGCGGGCCTCTTGCTCTGGCGTTTTCTCGTGATCTCGAAGCGCAGCGTCGAACGCGTCTGACCGCTATGCGCGCGGGGCGGCGTGACCGAGCGCGGCGAAGATCGGCAAGAGCCGGCCGCGGACACTCGCGATGGTCGCGGGGAGGGTCGGCAAGCCCGCGCCCGAAGCCGCGACGCCCGACTTTCGACCGAAGCTCTCCCATCGCCGCCGACTGCCTCGGCTCCCGCCCCACGCGTCGCCGAAGAGGAAGCGATCGGCAACCGAGAGCTCCATCCCCATGTGCTGGAACGCCGCGCCGACCGCGGTGACCAGCGCGTCCTGCGAGAGCGTCACGTGGCGGTCGATGAGCCAGAGATCGTAGAGATCCTTCGCGCGCCACGAGCCGTGACCGAACTGGAAGAGCCCGTCCGTCTTCCATCCGAACATCGTCTCCGGCGTGACACCGAGGACCTCCGGTGCGCCGTCGACGGAGACCGGCACGGGTGCGTGAACGAGCGGATCCCCCTGGCCGAGGTCGACCTGGAGTATCGCCGTCGCGCCCGACGCGTCACGGCCGACCACCTTCGTGCGCAATCCGGGCGAAGGCGTCTCGGCCCAGATCGCCGCGTGCTCGGTGGTGCGTGGATCGAACGTGATTGCGTCGTCCGGCGCGGCGAGCAGCTCGTCGACGAGCGCCCGCGCCTCGCCGTCCCGGAATCCGCCGAGGACCAGATGGTCGACGTCCGCTGCGTGCCGGCCCGGGCACCAGACGCTCGTCAGGAGAGAGCCTCGCAAGACGAGGCGATCGCGATGCGCCGAGCGCGCGACCCGCCGGAGCCACCCGAGCATGACCCCACGCAGCGCGCTCACGGCTCGATCCAGCCGCGATCGAGCGCGACGTTCGTGTCGAACACCGTGTACTCGCGGATGCGGTTGCGCACGGAATATCCTGCACGCTCGACCTCGACACAAAACGCGGCGAAGCGCGCCTCGGCGGTGAGGCGACCGACGCGGTGGGCGCGCACGGTGACGAAGTGCTCCGCCATTCCGTCCGCGCCCGCTGCCTTGTGCGCGTTGCGGGAGAGATGCGCCCCCAGCTCCTTGAAGCGAGCCACGACCGGCGCGAGATCCATGTTCGCTGGCAACGCGAGCTTCATGTGGAATTCGAAGTAGCTCGTCGACGGTCCCTTGAGCGCCTCGTCGTCCGTGGCCGGCGTCCATTCGAGCCGGCCATGCGCCTCGATCTTCGTCCGGGTGACCTCGAAGCCGCGCCGCACGAGCTCGCGCGCGATCGCGACGACCTCCTGCTGCACGTCGAGCAGCTCGCCACGATGGAACGATCCCGTCATCGGCTGCGCGCGCGTCTCGCCCTCGGGAAGCTCGATGCTGATGCACTTCAGACCGAGGTCGGTGCACGCCGTACGAAACGCTTCCGTGTCGGGCGAGCTCCCTCCCACCGCCACCGTCACGTGCGCCTCGAAGGTTCCGGGTGAGGTATGCCCGCGGAGGTGCTCGCCCAGCTCGAGGTACGGGAGCGCGCGCATGTTCACGACGTACGCGCTGCCTGCCATCTCGCCGAGCGTGCGTTCGTATCCATCGGGCACCCAGAGCCGATCCCAGCCGAAGCTACCGCCCCCTCGCGGCGCGGAGAGCAGCTGCCCTTCGATGCTTCCCGTGAAGAGCTGGACGTCGGCCGGCTCGACCGACTCCGCGAGCGCGACCACGACGCGCGCGATCCCGCGCGAGCCGCCGTAGCGCGCAGCAAAGCCCTCCTCGCCGAGCTCTCGCCACACGCGCTTGAACGATGCGCCAGGCTCACCGGCGTGCGACCGAGGCGTGCCTCGGGAGCTCGTTTCGTGGGAGTCAGCGGACCAGAGCCAGAGGCCGGTATTCTCGAGAAAGCATGGCTTCCCGAGCCTGCGGTAGGCCTCGACGACGCGGGCCCGCGCGATGGCCTCGAGGTCGCTCGTCTCGGGACGCGCGAGATCGAGGCGCGCCCAGCGAACATCGAGGCCGGCGAGGAGCCGCTGAACCTCCCCGTGCTTGCTCTCGTTGGCGGTGACGAAGACGACTGGCTTCATCGCGGACCACGATGATAGAGCGCTTCGCACCCCGAGTTCTCGGGCAGATAGGAGCCGTCCACCTTGCCGGGCCGCACCCACTTCGCGATCAGGACGACCACACCGGCGCGCTCCACGCGGTAGACGAGCCCTTCGGGCGGATCGATCGCGCCGTGCTTGCCGTGTTCACCGAGAAGCGTGCATGCTGCATCGATTGCGATCGGTGGGCCGCGGTGGACGACGGCAGGTACCGGCAGCCCAGTGCCCGCAAGCCGCGCCGTGAGCTCGTCGAGCGGCGCCCTCACGCGTTCGGGACCGCACACCAGATCGAACGGCACGAAGAGGTCGTGCGCCAGCTCGTAGCGTGTCCCATGAACCAGGGCGAGCCACTCACCGACCAGCACCTCGCCGTCCCGGAGCAGCCCTTCGAGCCGCGCCTCGCTCTCGGCGAGCCAGGCCGCGAACATGCGCCTGCCCTCGTTGCGCGACTCGCCCGCGAGGCGCCCCTCCCTGCCCCGCGCCTCGAGCCGGCCGCCCGCGCCCGTCACGATCGCGACGCACGACCCATCGAGCTTCTCCTGCACGATGACCTCGTCCCCCTCGCGCGCCGCGCCCGCATCGATGCACCGCCGCGCGAGCGTCGGCGACAGCGTCCGATCGGCCGCCGCACGCGACCCGGGCAAATGCGGAATCGACCCGTAAAGCCGCAGGATCGCCATGCCCTCGACAATACCCGCGTCGGTCCCGAAGGTTCGCGAGTGCCTTACCGGATCGATGAAAGTGGCCGAGAGCGGTGCGAGACCAAGCGCTGCCGGCAGCGCGACCCAGGTCCGCGTATCGCGCCGCTATCGGCCGCTCTCACGTCAATGGTCGCACTCGCCGCCGATCATGTTCAGGCTGCCGAAGGTCGGGACGATGTCGCTCAGCATGGCGCCGTTGATCAGCTTCGACAGGCCGCCCGTGATCGCGAAGCACGGCGGACGAATGCGGACGCGGTAGGGCGTGCCGGTGCCGTCGGACACGAGGTAGAAGCCGAGCTCTCCGTTGCCGCCCTCGGTGTACGAGTAGCACTCGCCGGCGGGCACCTTCGCGCCCTCCATGATGAGCTTGAAGTGCCGGATGGTGCCCTCGATGGTCGTGTAGACCTCCGACTTCGGCGGGAGCATCACCCGCGGGTCGTCACAGTTGACGGGCCCGTCATCGGCCATGCGATCACATGCCTGGAGAATGATCCGCGCGCTCTGGCGGAGCTCCCCGAGGCGGATGAGGAAGCGGTCGAGGTTGTCGCCGTTCTTGCCGAGCGGCATGTCGAAGTCGACCTCGTCGTACTTGAGGTACGGGTGCGACTTGCGCACGTCGTACGCGACGCCGCTCGCGCGGAGGCACGGGCCGGTCCACGAGAGAGCGATCGCGTCTGCGCCGGAGATGATGCCGACGCCCTCGAGGCGATCGAGGAAGATGCGGTTCTTGAGGAGCATCTTCTCGCCCTCTTCGACCAGCGAGAGGACGGCCTTGATGCTGTTCTTGCACATCTCCTTCAGCGCGGGCGTCGGCGGGTTCGCCATTCCGCCGATGCGACCGAACGAGTGCGTCAGGCGGGCTCCGGTCTCCTCCTCGAGGATGTCCCAGATCATCTCGCGCGCCTTGATGTACCAGAGGAACGGCGTGAACGCGCCGAGCTCCATGGCCATGGCACCGGTGCACGTCAGGTGGTCGGACATGCGGGCGAGCTCGCCCAGGATCATCCGGTACCACTTGCAGCGATCGGGGACCTCGATCTCGCACATCTTCTCGACCGCCAGCGCGTAGCCGACGTTGTTGAGCATGGGCGAGACGTAGTTCAGCCGATCGACGTAAGGGAACACCTGGCCCCAGGTGCCGCGCTCGCACATCTTCTCGAAGCCGCGGTGCAGATATCCGATCTGCACGTCGCTCTTCACGATCGTCTCGCCGGACAGCTCGAGGACGATACGGACCGTCCCGTGCATCGCAGGGTGCGACGGGCCCATGTTGAGGTGCATCGGCTCCGAGGGGAGCTCGAGCTCGTTCTCGTCGAGGTCGAGGTCGATGGGCTCCATGTCAGCTGTCTCCGAAGTCGCGCGCGTTGTGGACCCGGTGCGGGAAGGGCATTCCCTCGTCGTGCGCGAAGGGCGCAAGCTTGCCGAGGGGCAGGCCGGCCTCGGCCTCCGTGCGGTAGGGCACCAGCGGCTGGGCGCGATCCGCGGGGTAGTCCTTGAGGAGCGGGTGCCCCTCGAACTCCGGGTACATCAGGATGCGGCGGAGATCTGGGTGCCCCTTGAACGTGACGCCAACGAGGTCGTAGGTCTCGCGCTCGAACCAGCTCGCGCCGACCCAGAGGTCGCAGATGCTGTCGACCTCGCAGCCGCCCATGTCCTCGTCACCCACGGCGCACTTGAGGCGCACGCGATGGCGGCGCTGCGTCGAGTAGAGGTGGAGGACGACCTCGATGCGCGGGTTGCGATCGGGGTAATCGACGCCACAGAGATCGGTGAACATGTCGAAGGACATCTGCGGGTCGTCGCGCAAGAAGCGGCAGACGGCCTTCCAGGTCTTCGGGTCGACGATCGCGGTGTCGTCGCCGAACTGCGAGTGGGTCTGGAGGACCGCGTCGCCGAACTTCGCCTTGAGGACCTCGAGAACGCGCTCGCTCATCGCTCTGAATCCTTGCTCAGCCGGAGCTTCACGACGCCGCGGTCGATCCCCGCGGGGTCCTCGTACGGCTTCACGATGCCGGGGGTCTTGTCGCCACGGGCGATCTTGTCCTGGAGGAGCATGAGACCGTCGATGACGGCCTCGGGCCGCGGGGGGCAGCCCGGGACGTAGACGTCGCACGGGATGATTTTGTCGATGCCCGGCACCGTCGTGTAGTTGTCGTAGAAGCCGCCGCAGCTCGCGCACGTGCCGAACGCGAGGACCCACTTCGGCTCCATCATCTGCTCGTAGATGCGCTTCAAGACGGGCGCCTGGCGCTGCGAGATGGTGCCGACGACCCAGAGGAGATCGCTCTGGCGGGGCGAGAAGCGCGGGGCCTCGGCGCCGAAGCGCGCGGTGCCGTCGAAGCGCGGGCTCGTCAGCGACATGAACTCCATGCCGCAGCAGGCCGTGACGAACGGGTACTTGAAGAGCGACCACTTGCGCGCCCAGCCAAGCAGCGCGTCGAGCTTCGTGGTGGCGAAACCGGAGCTCTCGCTCGAATCGAGGGTGACTTGCTTCAGGTCTCCCATTCGAGAGCTCCCTTCTTCACGACGTAAACGAGCGCGACGATGACCACGGCGAGGAACCCGAACATCGAGCCGAGGCCCGTCCATCCGAGGCTCTTGAAGGTGATCGCCCACGGGTAGATGAAGACCGCCTCGATGTCGAAGACGACGAAGAGGATCGCGGTCAGGTAGAACTTGACCGAGAGCTTGAGGTGGCGGCCGCCGGAGCTCTCCGAGCCGCACTCGAAAGGCAGCATCTTCTCGCGGGTCTTGTTGACCTTGCCGCCGAGGAAGCTGGCACCGATGAAGAACAGTCCGGCGAGGAGGCTCGCCACGACGATCATCAGGAACATGGGCGCGTAGGTGGAGATCATCGCGATGGGTGTCTCTTTCAGACCTTCTGGCCGGAAAACCAAGATTTTCCGGGGAGGTTGGCGTGCCGATCTAGTGCCAGGGGCCCTCAAAAGTCAACGACGGTGGCCCAAAGGGCCCAAGGCGTCCCGCCCGCCCGAACCCTCCGAGGAGGAGGACAATGTGGGAAAGGCCGCCTCCGGACGGCGCAGGCCTCCTCCCCACCTGGACCTGGAACCGCGAGCGAATCCGCGCGGCGCCGCACCGACGACTCGCTCGATGTGGGTCATGGCGCAGGGAGGTCGCCGTCCTCCTCCAAGAATCACCGGCGGCTGACGGGCCACGGCCGTCTCGCGTTACAGATCGTTCGAGCGCTGCCCTTGTCGACGGCTCCAGCGTGGACGACGACGGGAGCGACGACGACGGCGCCGTGCACCACGACGGATCCCGAGAGGAACCCCATGAAGAAGATCCTTGCTTTGATCGCGACCAGTGCCGTGGCCATCTGCTGTGGAGGCGCGTCCCAGACAGCCATCGACGCTGCGGCCGACGGGGGTGCGGGTGCGGAGGCGTCCACGACGGCTGACGGCGGACCGCGCGGCGCCCCCGGGACCGTCGTCGCCGACGGTGGCACGGGAGCTGGAGCAGAGGCAGGGGCCCCGGGCGGGAGCGCGACGGCCCTCAGCTGCGGGACCGCGAGCTGCGTGATCCCGAGCGAGAGCTGCTGCCTCACGGAGGCGGGAGGAACGTTCAGCTTCAGCTGCGTCGTCGGCTCGAGCTGCCCCGGCGCCGCGAGCGACGCGGGCGGCAACGGGACCGGTCAGAACGGCGATACGGCTACGCTGAAGTGCACCAGCGCGGCAAACTGCGCCGGCGGCACGGTGTGTTGCGTCAGCGCTGTGAACAGCGGCGTCACGTCGGAGTGCAAGACGAGCTGCGGCGGCGGCGGTGACACCGCGCAGCTCTGCGATCCCGCCTCGGCAACGCCAGGCTGCCCCGCGGCCGAGCCATGCTCGTCGAAGGACATCGGAGACTGGGGGCTCCCGCCGACGTTCGGCACGTGCGGTGGCAAGGGCAACTGACGCGCGTCAGGTGCTAACCTCGAGGGATGGCGATACGGAAGATCGCGACCCTCGGACACCCCGTCCTCCGCGAGGTGGCACGGATGCTCACGCGCGAGGAGCTGGCGTCGCCGAAGGTGCAGTCCTTCATCGACGATCTGGTCGAGACGATGCACGACGCGAACGGCGCCGGGCTCGCCGCGAACCAGGTCTACGAGCCCATCCGCATCTGCGCGATCGAGGTGCGGAACAACCCGCGCTATCCCTACAAGCCTAATTTTCCGCTCACCATCCTCGTCAACCCCGAGGTGACGCCCACGACGGACGACACGTTCTTGAACTACGAGGGGTGTCTCAGCGTGCCGAACCTGCGCGGTGAGGTTCGCCGCTTCACGGGCGTCCGCGTGAAGGCCTGGGACCGGCAGGGCAACGAGGTCGAGCTCGACGTCAAAGGCCTCACGGCGGGAACGTTCCAGCACGAGGTCGACCACCTCGACGGCAAGGTGTTCCTCGACCGCGTCGAGGACACACGCTCGCTCGCGACGTGGGCCGACTTCGAACGCCACCACATGGCCGCGTTCGTCGAGCGCGCGAAGGCGCTCGTCGCGAAGTTCGGGAGCTGAGACACCGAGCGCGATCGTCGGGTCTCACTTCTCGCAGGAGTCGGTGAAGTCGGCGCACTCGGTAGGCCCGCCCTCGGGCTTGTAGATCGTGCCGGCCGTCGCGCTCACCGACGAGAACGTGATCGCGTTGCTCAGCGCATCGCAGCGCGCCGACGTGCGGTCGGCCGCGGGGTTGGCCGCGAGATCCGCGCCGGCGCACGCGCTCTTCTTGATGATCTGGTAGATCTCGAGTCCCGCGTCCGTGGCGCAGAGCGGCTTGCCCGAGCTGAGCGGGTTGGGGAGCCGCGCGAGCGAAGGGAGGATCCGCTGGATCGGCCAGCGGCCGACGAGCTCGCCGATCGCGCGGTAGTGGTCGCCCTCCTTGGTGAGCTTCGCGACCGTGGTCGCGCCGACGAACTCGATCTGGAACGCCCCGTCGGCGGAGTCGAGCGGCAACGACACGTCGAGATGCGCGACCAGATTGCCGTCACGCACGTACGCTGTCGTGTCGAGCTTGACCGGGACACAACTGGCGGGCTTGAGCCGACAGTCGACGCCGATGAGGCTGTCGCCTCCGAGCACCGACACCGGCGCGACGGTCCACACGTCGGTCCCGTCGAATTTCGGGACCCCAGGCGCGCCCGCCTCGTTCTGCGAGCCCTCGAGACCGTTCGAGAGCGCGTAGCCGACCACGACGGACGGGTCGTCGGGCAGGCCGTTCCACCCGTCGAGCGTGACGAGCACGTTGAAGACGCCCGAGTCGATCTTCTTCTGGAACGCGGCGGGCCCGACCCCCTTGCCCGCGACCGACGCCGTCGAGAGGAGCGGCCCGGCGGCATTGTCGCGACCGTCGACCCCGTCGCACGTGCGCTTGGTGCCCGAGTCGGGCGGAACGCACGACTCCTCTTCGAGCTTCGGGTCGTCGCACGTGCATCTTCTGTCGAGGTCGAGACCGCGCGGCTTGGGCAGGCCGCCGTCCTGCTCGTCCGTGTCGAAGCGGACGGCGTCGAACGCGAAGGTGAGGCCGGGGATATTCGGCGCGTCCGGCGTGGTGGGGCGCTCGGGGGCGGACGCGTGAGTGCACACCGCGGAGTCGACGAGGCCCGTGTCGACACTGGTTCCCGCGTCGGGTCGCCCGCCGGTGAGATCGGAGAGATCACCGGGCCCGCATGCGACGGCAACACCAGCCGCCGCGGCAGCCGCCACCGCGACCGCGACCGCGGCCCGACCGAGCATGCCGAGGCGCCTCACCACGCGACGCCTCGCGGAACGAACAGGTGAGCCGCGCCGTGCGTCGTGCCGCGCGTCGTGCTGCGCGTCGTGCCCGACGAGGATGGAGCCATCAAGAACCACGTGGCGACCGAGAGCGCGAGCGCGCCGACGCCGACGCCGAGCGCCACGTTCGAGGTGACGACCATCCCCGAGAGATCGTTGCGCTCGGTCTGCGTGCACTCGGGCGCGCAGCTCGTGCGGAGCTCGTCGACGCGGCTGTCGAAGCTGAGACGCGTGAAGAGCGCAACGCCGAGCCCGGCGACCCCGACGGCCGCGAGCGCGCCCGGGAGCACCCACCCGACGGCGGAGCGCTTGCCGGAGCTGACGTCGGCGCCGCGCTCGGGGCCGGCGACCGGCGGGTCGCCCGAGCCGGAGGCCGGAACGCCGAGCGACGCGCGGATGACGCGGTTCTTCTCGCCTTCGCGGATCATGCGCGACACGACCAGCGCGGGCTGGCCGACGCGCTCGAAGCGGAGGTCGAACGTGCCGGGGTCGACCGAGACGGCGCGCCCGTCGAGCTTCGCGGCGAGCAGCTCGGTGCCTGCGTACACCTTCACGTCCGTGAGCTCGTGACCGTTGCCGTCGTCGGCCGCGAAGACGACCGACGGGAGAGCGGCGCGCACCTCCGCGAGGACGCCCGCGCAGTCAGCGCGAAGGACCGAGGGGCAGCTCTCCTGCGAACAGACGATGAGCTCGGAGAGGGCACGGCGGAGCGCTCGGTCCGACTGCGCGCGCTGACCTCGATCGAATGACGCGATGCAAGCCTCCTTCGTCGGAGGAGCCGGGGAGGACGCAGGCTCCGCCGCCGCCGAGGAGGCGAGCACCGTGACGGCGAGGGCGAGCGATACTGGCGAACCTGCGAGGAGCCGCACCGTCCACCGATGATACTCCGACGGAGCCCTCAGCTCGGCTTTTCCGCCGTGATCATCGCCGCCTTCCAGGCGGTGAGAGCAGGACCGAGCTTCGTCTCGACCTCGCGGATGTCCTCGACGAGCTCCTTCTCGGGAGCGCCCGCGGCGAGAGCGTCCTTCAGGCACACGAACGCAGCGACATAACGCCCGCGCCTGATGAGGGCGCGCGCGAGCGGCGGAAGGACCTCCTGCGGCAGGCCCCCGAAGGCGAGCGCGCGGCGGAGCGGGCCGATGGCCTCTCCGGGGCGCTCGTTGATGAGGAGCGCCTCGCCGAGCCGCCGGAACAGCTCCGCGGCGGCCATGCCCTCCTGGGCGTACTGAATGCCGATGCGGAAGACCTCTTCGGCCTGCTCGATCTCGCCGAGATGAACGCACGCCGAGCCGAGGAGCCCGAGGCCCTTCGCGATCAGGCCACGAGCCTCGGGCGCGAGCATTTGCCCCTCCGGCGTGCGGAGGAAGATGGCGAGCGGAGCTGGCCACGTACCGAGGAGTGCGATGACCTTGGGCCACTCCTTGCGGAGCGCGCAGGCCTCGGCCTCCGCGACCTTCGAGAGATCGATCGCCGAACGCGCGCCCGTCGCGACGCGGTCGAGCTCCTCGCGGACATGCGATCGAACGCGGAGCCGGAAGCCGTCGAGATCGAACTTCTCCTCGACGCCGTCGTGGAGCACGCTGAGCTCGGCGGCGTCGCTGCCGCCCTGCATGCCGAGCGACACGAGCGAGTAACCGTAGAGAGGCGCGAGCAAGAGGTAGCGAACGCCGATGAAGAGCTGGATGGCCTCGACGTCGGTGTCGCGCTCGGGCACGGGCGCGGTCTTCTCCTCCTCCACGAGGAGGGCGCCGACGAGGCGGCGGCGGAAGTCCGCCAGGGTCAGGCGCTGCGGCTCCAGGTCGCCGTCCGTCTCCGCGGAGCCGACGACGAAGTCTACGAGCGTCTGGTCGGGGCTCCGGCGATCGATGGTGAGCGCCGTGATGCGGGCGCCGACGATGATGGAGAACGCGAAGAAGCGCTCTCCGACGATCTCGCAGAGCGCCTGAAAGCTGCCGATCCCCTCACCGATGCGTTCGAACCAACCGTCGGTTCGGAGCGCGTCCAGTGGGAATTGTTTTTTCGGAGCCGCCATGGCGCGAGGCTGAGAAAGGGTGTCACGAAAGGTCAGGCAAAGTCACGCGGTTAAGAGGCCTTCTTCGCGCGCTGCCAGTGCACGCACACCGGTTGCACGCCGCAGCCCTCGCACCGAGCGGCATCCGGGCGCGACGGGCAGCGCTGCACCATCCCCATGTGGCAGAGGGAAAAGTCGTAGCGAGTCGGGTCCTCCGGATCGAACCGGGCCAGGGCACGGGTGATCTCCACCGACGTCCTCCACGAGAGATCGCGGCGCCGCGTGAGGCCGAGGTTGCGGGCGAGCTTGTGGATGTGGACGTCGACCGGGACGAGCAGACGCTGCGCAGACACCTTCCAGAGGCCGAGGTCGATGCCGTCGGCGGGCCTCACCATCCACCGAAGAAAAAGGAGGAGCCGCTTCGCTCCGCTCCCGGCGCGCGGGTCGGAGAGGAGGTGCGACGGGCCCCGGCGCCCGGTCGGGTCGACCTGTCCGGCGCGTGGCAAACCGCCCTCGGCGCGGATGAGGTCGCAGAACGAGGCGAGCGCCTCCCGGACGCGCGCCTCCGGCTCCTCGTCGCTCCGCGTGCGGTCGACGCGCGCGAGCTCACGCTGGAAGGCGGCGCCGAGCGACCCGGCCGCGCGCTGCACGCGACGCGCACCGACGAGGAGCTTCGCGAGATCTTCGCCGCGAAAGACCCGATGCTTGAAGCCAAGGAGGCGCGCGGTGAGCGCCTCGGGATCGTCGGCGGCGCGAGCAGGGCGCGGGCCGACGCGGTCGAGGAGCTCGGCGAGCTTCAGCCGGATCGCCTTCACGTTGCCGAACGCGCAGCTCGCGGCGAGGAGCGCGACGAGCTCGCGGTCCGCACGCGCGCGGTGACGGTGCACGAACTCGACGGGGTCGTTCGCGCGGCGAGCGATGAGGTCTTCCCTGCCCCGGACGACGTCGAGAGCGGCCTTCACGGCAGCGTCTCGCGCGACCCGCTTGCCGGGGGTGCCGGGCCTGGGACGTGCGCGCGCGGCGCTCGTCAAAGCGGAGACTCCTCGTCGTCGAGCTGGGGCTGAGCCGCGACCTTGCCACGCTTCTTCTCCGCCTTCTCGCGCTCGGCCTTCGCTGTCGCCAGCCGGACCTTCGCGAGCTCGAGCCAGCGATCCGTGACGCCTGGACGCGTCGCCGCGCGGACGTAGCCCGCGAAGGCATCCTCGGCGACCTTCCAGTGACGTGCGGCTTCGATGGGTAGAACGCCAGGCTTGCGCGCGAGGGCGGCGGCGCCGACGCCGTCGTACCAACCGAGCTCGTAGTCCGGATAGAAGAAGACCCCCGACGAGCGGAGGAGCCCGTTGAGCCCGGACGACGTCTGCATCTCGAGCACCAGGAGCGCCTGCCTGTCGGCCTCGATGCGATCGCCTGAGCGGTCGATGGCGACGGCCAACCCCCACATCGCGAGCGGCGCGAGCGTGCGCGAAGGAGAGCGCGACGCGATGCGCAGCGCTTCGCGGTAGCCCTCGATCGCCTCGCGGAGGTTGCCGAGGTGCATCTCGGTCTCGGCGAGGTTGAGCGTCGACGTACCGCGATCGCCCTCCTCCGTCGTGAGCCGCAAGACCTCGCCGTAGGCCCGGCGCTCGCAGTCATGATCACCGATGTGGCCGCAGGCCTCCGCGAGCCTCGACCAGCCCTCCTCCGCCGCGGGGTGCTCCGGGTCGAGCGCGAGCGCCGAGCCGATCACCTCGGCGGCCCGCTTGTAATAGATGGGCGCCTGCGAGTTGCTGAGCATGAGGTACACGAGCCCGAGGTCGAAACGGAGGCGCACGTCAGGGCTCTTGTCGGCGTGGAGCCGCTCGAGCATCGCGCGGACGGTGTCCTTCTGGGATTCCTGCGCGCCGGAGAAGCCGAAGTCACGGGGCGGCGACTGCGCGAGGCGGCGCTGGACCTCGAGGTGGACGCGATAGGTGTCGGCCGTGGCCGGGTCCCTGGCGCGGTCCCACACCGACGGCGGCGTGTCGCCGGAGGCCGGCCGCGCGAGCAGCAAGAGACCGAGGAGCGGCGCGACGAATACGGAACGGGATTTCACTTCGGACGCTCCTTCTTCGGATCCCTTGGACGCGCGGACGCGGCGGATTCGTGGGCGCGCGCGTGCTCCGACCACGCAGATCTTGCAGCCGCGCCCTCCAGATAGCGGTGCCATGCATCGCGTGCCGCTACCCCGTCGGTCGCCTCCAGGGCCGTCGCCAGGAGCGCATCGGCCTCGGAAGACATCCCCGCGTCGGCGAGGGCGCCCGTGACGCGCGGGTCGGCGAGGACGGGCTTCGCGTCGGAGCGCACACGCTCCGCGAGGACGGCCCTCGCCTCGTCCTTCTGCCCCGAGCGATCGAGCGCGAGCGCGAGCGCGACGACAGATGCAGTCTGCATCGAATCCTGGGCCTCGCGGCGCGCTTGCCGCAGCATCGCGACGGCGTCGTCGACGGCCTTCGGCCCCTGGGCCATCACGACCATGCCTGCCTCGAACGACGCTGCGCTACGCTCCGCCGCTGCGAGCGCGCTGGTCCGCGGGAGCGCAGCGCGATAAGCTTGGGCGGCCTCTTCGAAGTGCCCGGTGCGCGCGTTCGCCCGCGCCCATGCGAGGAGCGCGACGGGATCGTCGAGCGCACGATCGTCGCGGGTGCGAGCCTCCGAGAGCACGACGAGCGCCTCGCTCGCCTTGCCGAGCCGGAGCAGCGCGCGCCCCTTGAGCACGCTCGGCGCGGCGCGGCCAGGCAAGAGCTTGTCGGCCTCGTCGGCGATCGCCGGAACGTCCTTCGCGAGCGCGCCGGTGTTCACGAGCTTGGCGGTGCCGCTTGCAAGGAGCGCGCAGTAGCTCTGGAGGTTCGGCTCCTTCGCGCGCTCCCACTTGTTCGCCGCGCGAAACCCCTCCTGCACGCCGCACTCGGCCGGACGAGCCGCGCCGAAGCCGCCCTGAGCCTGTCCCGCCTGCGCGAAGAAGACGACGGCGATCAGGAGAAAAGGCGCGGGACCCACGTGCGCAAGGCTAGCACGCGGCTCCTGCCCTACAGCGGGAACGGGTCGCGAAGGACGATCGTCTCGTCGCGTCGCGGACCCGTGCTCACCAGGATGAACGGACACTCGGCCTGCTTCTCGACGAACTCGAGATAGGTGCGCGCGGCCTTGGGGAGATCCGTCATCGCGCGGGCAGAGCCGAGCTCCTCCGTCCAGCCGCCGAAGCTCTGGTAGACGGGCGTCGCGGAATCGAGCTCGTCCATCGGCAGGTCCTCGGTGCGGCCGTGCTTCGTGTCGTACGCGACGCACACCTTCACCTCGTCGAGGCCGGTGAGGACGTCGAGCTTCGTGATCGCAAGCGCGTCGAGGCCGTTCACACGCACCGCGTAACGGAGCGCCGGGAGATCGAGCCAGCCCGTGCGACGGGGGCGGCCGGTGACCGAGCCGAACTCCGCGCCGACCTTGCGGATGCGCTCGCCGATGTGGTCGTGCAGCTCGGTCGGGAAAGGGCCGCCGCCCACGCGGGTCGTGTACGCCTTCACGAGGCCGACGACCTCGTCGATGCGCGTGGGGCCAATGCCCGCGCCGACGCACGCGCCGCCTGCGGTCGGCGTCGAAGACGTCACGAACGGATACGTCCCGTGGTCGACGTCGAGGAGCGTGCCCTGCGCGCCCTCGAGCACGACCTTCTTGCCGGCGCGCACAGTACGCTCGACGAGCGCCTGCGAGTCCACGAGCATCGGAACGATGCGCGCGCGCGTCGGCTCGATCGCTGCGAGCACCTCGTCGACGGTCGGGACCTGAACCTCACCCGCGCCGAGGTGATGGACGATCGGCGCCCAGTCGTCGATCGCGCGGCCGACGAGCTCGCGCAGGCGATTCGTATCGCGGAAGGCGCCGAGCGGAATGCCGCGACGCGCGACCTTGTCCTCGTAGCAGGGTCCGACGCCGCGCTTCGTGGTGCCGATCGCGTCCTTCCCCTTCTCGCGGAGACCGTCGATGAGCACGTGGTACGGAAAGATCACGTGCGCGCGGTCGGAGACGAGCAAGCGCCCCGCGAGCTTGATGCCGCGACGCTCGAGCTCGTCGAGCTCGGTGACGAGGCTCCGCGGGTCGATGACCATTCCCTGCGCGAGCACGCAGGTCGTCTCCGCGCGCAGGATGCCGCTCGGCACCAGCCGTACGACGAGCTTGTCGTCACCGACGACGAGAGTATGCCCCGCGTTCGGACCACCACCGAAGCGCACGACCATGTCGGCACGCTCCGTATAGATGTCGACGATCTTGCCCTTGCCTTCGTCGCCCCACTGCGCGCCCACGATAACGATGGCCGGCATCGATCAAGCTCCTCGAGGAAGACTCTCTAGCATGCGCGCGACGACGCCTGCGGCGTGATCGGCGTCACCTCGTGCATCGAACGCGCTTGCGGTCTCGGTTCGCACGTCGAATAGCGTCGCTCCGCTCCAGAGCGCTTTGAAACGCCACGAACGCGCGTGAGCCAGCCCAGCGTCGTGCGTCGCGACTGCGACCGTGGGGATCCCGCGGGCGCGGAGCGCAGCCACGCGACCGTCGTCCGACGGCCCCACGTAGACGACCCCGTCGTGGGAGACCGAGGGCGCGCCGGCGGCGCGGAGCGACCAGGCGAGCGCGTCGAGATCGAGCCCGAAGCCGACCGCGGGCATGGGCGCACCGAAACGAGAGAGGAGCTCGTCGTAACGACCGCCGGCACCGATGGGCTCACCGGGGCCGTCTGCATAGATCGAGAACGTCGTGCCCGTGTAGTAAGCGAACCCACGCACCTCGCCGGCGTCCGCCGTGAGGAACGGCCCGAGCCCTCGTGCCACGGCGGCATCGAAGAGCGCGAGGAGACGTTCCGCAGCCACGCGCGCCTTTGGCTTCGCGGAGAGCACCTTCGTCGTCTCCTCGAGTGCGTCACGACCGCCGCTCAGCCGAGGCAGCGCGAGGAGCGCGGCAGCGGACGTGAGCCCAGCGACACGCTCGGCGAGCATCGCGTCGTCCTTCTTCGCGAGGGCAAGGGTCACGCCCTCCGCACGATCGACAGGGACGTCAGCGAGGAGCTCGCGAACGATGCCCGCGTCCGAGATGTCGATGGTGAACGTCGAGAGGCCCGCCGCGCGCAGCGTGTCCGCAGCGAGCTCGAGCAGCTCGAGATCGCCGCTCCCTCCCTCGACGCCGCAGAGCTCGACGCCGACCTGCGGTACCTGGCGGTGTTTCTTCGCGCGTCCCGAGCGCCTGCGCACCACCGTGCCCTCGTACGCGAGGCGATACGGAGGCGCGTGATCGCGCATGCGCGTCGCGACGATGCGCGCGATCTGCGGGGTCATGTCGGGCCGGAGGACGGCGACGTCTCCCGACTCTGGCTCGATGAAGCGCAGGACGTCCGAGGCCGCGGCGGCGCCGAGCCCGCGCTCGATCACCTGGGCGAGCTCGAAGATTGGCGGCGTGACGATGCGGTAACCGAACAGCGCGAACCGGTCGAGCACTGCACGCGACAGCGCACGACGGTTCGCGGCCTCCTCGGGGAGGAGATCACGCATCCCCGCCGGCAGCGGATGCTCGAGCGATCGCGGGAGAACGCGGTCCACGGCGCTCAGAACGTGCCGGTCAGGCTCGCCCAGCCGAGGCCGAGATGCGGCGTCACGGACACGGACGACGCACGAGACGGCACGACGACACGCGCGCGCGCGCTTGCCGGGGCGGACTGCGACGCGGCTGGAGGCGCCGTCATGAGGAGATAAACGCCGCCGCCCGCGGCGAGGACGGCGATGATGAACGAGACGTCCGCGACCGTTCCTGTCGCGTTGGCGGAGCTGCGCTCGTCGTCGGTGCACGCCTTGCTGCCCTGGCAGTTGCTCGAGAACGTCCGGATGCCCTCGATGGTGCCGATGAGCGCGGCGACGCCGCCGACGCCGAGCGCGACCCAACCGAGCGTGCGCTGCAGCTTGCCAGGGTCGGCCGGCGCGGCAGGAGCCTGCTTCGCGGGCTCCACCGGACGCTCGCCCGTGGGCTGAGCCTCCGCACCGTCCTCCATGTCCGGGACGGAGATGTGCTGGACCTTGTCGCCCTTCGCCACGGTGATGAGCGTCGCCGCTGGCTTCTTGCCACGGGCCTTGAAGACGAAGCGGCGCTCGCCGACCTCGGCGGCGAAGACCGCGCCTCGCTCGGCCTCCCAGACCTTCCGATCCTCGACGAGGACCTCGGTGAGCGTCACCTTCTGGTTGTTGTCGATGACCAGCTTCGGGAGCTGCTTCTCGAGCTCGGCGAGGCGCGCGTGCGCGAAGTCACGACGGTCGGGGCGATTCAGCTCCGTCGCTTTTACCTCCGCCTCCCGGAACTCGAGCCACGCGTACCAGCTGGCGCCCTGCTCCTTGTGGCAGAACGCGAGGTTGATCAGCGTACCGAGCGAGTGATCCTTCGCGTAAGCCGTCTCGAACTTCGGGCACGCCTCGGCGAAGCGACGCTCTTCGAGGAGCTTCTGACCTTCACGGAAGAGGCGCTCTGCGTCTTGCTCACGCTCCTGCGCCGCGGCACCCCGCGTGAAGAAGAGGAGCGCGAGCGAACTGACGACGGCAGCTGTCCGTTTCACGTCCACGTCCTATAGGCGATCGCGCGGGAGACCGGCAGGAAGCGATTTGACCGGAGGAGCGGGCGGCCTCTTCGTCGTCGGCGGCAAAGCGGGGGCCGGAGCGGACGGACGGACGGGCGCCGCTGTAGCAGGTCGCGTGCGTGGCGCGCCGCTCGCGCCTGGCGGCGGCACGCCAGGAAAGCCCGCGCCTGCCGAAGGAGACGCGCCGATCACCGTCGGCGACGGCGTCTGAACGCCGTTTTGGACGTTGCCGACGAGCCCCTCGGAGTCGGGGCCGACGAGATGCACCGGCGCCGTCACGACGCCCGTAGCTCCGGGCATCGGCACGCCCGTCGCCTCGGGCGGGGGGTCCGCGGGCATGGCCGACGTCAGCGGCGCCTCGGCCGCGAGCGCCGCAGCGGTGGCGCGTGAGCGTTGGAAGGCCGTGAAGGCGATGAGAACGACGGCCGCAGCGCCGATGACGATGCTCAGTGCGAGCAACTTGCGGCCGCGCGAGCCGAGAACCGTGAACCGCCGCGCGACGGTGCTCGCCGTGCCCGTGAGCTCCGGCTGCATCGAGTCGAGGCGACGACCGGGCGACGACGGGATCGCCGTGCGATCGAGCTCGTTCCCGGACGACGGCCCGTTCTTCAGACGCGGACCGCTGCTCGCTTCCTCCAGACCGCGTGCGATCGTCGCCGCCACGCGGTCGGCCGACTGCATCCACGTGCCAGAGCCGAAGGCGACGAGCGCACGCGCGAGCTCGGCGACGTCCCCGAAGCGGTTGTCGCGATTCTTCGCGAGGCACTTCATCACGATCTGCTCGAGGCCCTCCGGAACGCCGGTGACGAGCTGCCGGATGGGCTGCGGCTCCTTCTCGAGGACCTGCGCGAACGTCTCGTTGATCTCGTCGCCCCCGAACGGCATCGAGTTCGTGAGCAGCTCGTACATGACGACGCCGAGCGACCAGATGTCGGTGCGCTGGTCGACGGTCTTCGGACTTCGGACCTGCTCCGGCGACATGTACGGCGGCGAGCCGAGGACCGCGCGACCGCCCGTCAGCTGCATCGCGCGCTTCTTCTCGCCCGCGCTGTCGAAGATCGGCTCGGTCGACTTCGAGATGCCGAAATCGAGAATCTTGATGAGCTGTGTGCCGTCGGAGCGGTTCGCGAGGAAGAGGTTGGATGGCTTGAGATCGCGATGAACGATCCCTCGTGAATGCGCATGCGCAAGCCCCTCGAGCGCCTGCAGCATGTAGTCGACCACGAGCCATCGTGGGAGCGCGCCCCGGGCGTCCGCGACCTGGCAGAGGTCGGCGCCCTCGAGGAGCTCCATGACGATGAAGGGCAGGCCGTCGGCGCCCGTGTCGACGTCGACGACGCGGGCGACGTGCTCCGACTGGAGCTTTGCGCACGCGCGAGCCTCGAGCAGGAGCCGCGACTGCGCCTCGCGGTCGGCGATGTCCTGGTAGAGGAGCTTCACAGCGACGTGCTGATCGAGCAGCTCGTGGTGCGCCGCGACGACGACGCCCATGCCACCTTCACCGAGGATCCGCTCCACGCGGTACTTGCCGGCGAGCAGATCTCCGACCTTCAGCAGCGCAGTCCCGCCTTCGGGCTCGCGCGCTTTCGAGCGGTGAGATCGGGCGAGCGTGGCCGCCATACCCGCTGATCGTAGCCCCCCCCCGGGCCCCGGACCAAGAACGAAAACGGCGAAGATCGCTGCGATTTCTAAGCCTTACATGTGCGTACCGTGTCGGCTGCGACGACGCGACGCGAGCGCTCCTGATTCCGTTCGCCGAGGCGCGCTTGTGTCCGGCGACAAGGCACCTGTCGGGAACGCTTACAGGCAGGTGGGACGCAGGCCCGCGGAATCTCGAACGATCTGCGGCGGGAGCGCGCGTCCGGGCGTCGGCACGGCAGTCGCAAGAGCCGGTTCGCCCCGCCCGAGCGACCCCGACCCCAAGGAACGACCATCATGGCCTTCGCCATCGCCCCCGCGACACTCGACAGCGCAGTCAACGGCGACACCGCCGCACTCGACCAGGTCCTACGGATGATCCGGCCGCACGTCGAGCGTCAGCTCCTCCGCTATCCCGTGAGCGACGAGGACCGGCGTGATCTCCTTCAGGCGACGCTCATGCAGATCGTCCGCCGACTCGGCTCCTTCCGCGCCGAGTCGAGCTTCTCGACGTGGCTCTTTCGGGTGACGGCCAACGAAGCGCTCATGCTCATGCGTTCGCGCCGTCGCCATCGCGCTCGCGTCATCGAGGGCCTTGACTGGGAGGAGCTCGCCACCCTCCCCTCCGTGAACGACAACGAGATCGTCCAGGTCGACGCCGGCGCCGCGAACCGCGAGCGCGACGCGCGCATCCGCGACGCGCTGAAGGAGCTCCCCGAGGACTATCGCGACGTCGTCGTCGCGCACTACCACCTCGACCTCGGGCTCCAGGAGATCGCAGACAAGCTCGCGATCACCGAGAGCGCGGTCCGCTCGCGCCTCCACCGCGCCCGCACACGGTTGCGCACGCTGCTCGAACGCGACGAGGTCGTCGAGTACACTCGCGCGGCTTGAGCCTCGCGTCTCCACCACGCCCGACCGCGCTCCTCTTCGATCTCGACGGGACGCTCGTCGATTCGCGTCGTGACATCGCCGCGGCGTGCAACGTCGCCCGCGGCGCGCATGGGCTCCCCGCGCTGACGCTCGAGGCGATCATGCCAATGGTCGGCGACGGGGCTCGCGCGCTGGTCGCGCGGGCCTTCGACGCCGACGCAGACTCGCCAGTGGTCGATGCCGCGCTCGCGACCTTCAGGGCGAGCTACCTCGCGCATCCGGCTGCGATGACCGTCTTGCTCCCGGGCGTGCGCGACATCCTCGATGTGGCGCGAGCGCTCGGGCTTCCGTGCGCTGTCGTCACCAACAAGCCGCGCGACGTGACCGCCCTCGTCCTCGACGCACTCGCAATTGGCCCATTTTTCCGGGAGATCTGGGGCGGCGGCGACGGTCCACTCAAGCCTTCGCCCGCGGGGGTGCTCGACGTGGTCGCGCGGCTCGGCGTGGAAGCGCGCGGCGCGTGGATGATCGGCGACGGCCCGCAGGACATCGGGGCCGGCAAGGCCGCAGGGTGCTTCACGATCGGCGTGCCGGGCATCGCCGAGCGCGAGCGCCTGGTCGCGAGTGAGCCCGATCGGATGTGCGAGTCGCTCGTCGAGGTCGCTCAGCTCCTTGGGCGCGCGACGTCGTAGCCGTCACGGCGCGTCCGGGCGGACTTCGACTTCCTTGAGGCGCGCGCGGGCGGCCTGCATGCGCTCGAGGACGGGCGCGAGCTTCTCCTTGTCGCTCGAGAGGTCGCGAGCCTCCTTGGGATCGCTCGCGAGATCGAAGAGCATGTTGGTCCCGCCGCCCTGGTTGATGAGCTTCATGCCGGGTGTCGGCCCGGTGATGATCGCGCGGCGGATGCCGTTGTACGGCCCGGCCGGCATGTCGACGAACACGTCACGCTCCTCGTGCTCGGTGCCGTCGGCGAGATAGACGTCCTCCAGCAGGCTCTTGCCGCGAAGCTCGCCCTCCTCGGCGGGAGGGCCACCCATGATCTCGAGCAGCGTCGGCGCGACGTCGATGTGAGAGCGCTTCACCGCGACACGGCGCGGCTTCGCCCCGGGGATGTAGATGAGGAGCGGCACCCGGATGAGCGACTCCCAGATCTCCTGGCCGTGCCAGTTCATGCCGTGGTCGGCGAACGCCTCGCCGTGGTCAGCGGTGAGGATGATGGCCGTGTCCTCGGCCCAGGGCTGCGCCTTGATGTAGTCGAGCACCTTGCCGATGTGCTGATCGGTGAACCAGACCTCCTGGTCGTAGAGAGTCTTCGCGGGGTACGGCCCGCTGAAGTCAGGTGCGCCAGCGTGCGGCACGTACTGAGCGTGCGGATCGAAGAAGTGAAACCAGGCAAAGAACCGTCGGTCGCCGCCCGCTCCGCCGTCGATCGAGCCGATTGCGCTCGGCCTCGGGAGCCCGCCGTCGTCGCCGAGGCCTCCCTCGGCGCCGGCATCACCCGCCGTGGGCGCGGCGCCCGCGCCGGAGTTGAGCGACGTGTTCTCGGGCTTAGCGAGGAGCTTGAGCGCGAGGTCGCTCATGCGCTCGCTCGTGATGCTGTTGTCGTTGTCGCCCATGCCGGGCGGGATCGCGGACGTGTCCCACGCGTCGAAGCCCTGATTCAAGCCGGTCGGGAAGCGGAAGTACCAGTGACAGTGAGCGGCGAAGGTCCGTACGCCGGCGCCGTCGCGGACCCGCTCGGCGACCATCGTATTCTTCGGGAAGTACGTATTGAAGTGACCACCGTCCCGGTACGTCTCGCTCGGGTACCGGCCGATCATCATCGGTCCGACGCTCTTGCCGGTGTACGACGCCATCGAATAGGCGCGCTCGAAGACCGTCCCCTTCTTTGCGAGCTCGTCGAGGTTCGGTGACGTCGGCTTCGCGTAGCCGAGGAAGCCGAGGTCGATACGGAGGGTGTCGACGGTGAAGAGCACCACGTTGTAGGTGCGTCGCTTCTTCACGACGGGCTTGACGGGCAGGACGACGATCGGCGGCGCGGGCGCAGGGGTGTCCGCGCCGGAGCAATCCTCGTCGATGCCGTTGCCAGGGATATCGACTGCGCCGGGGTTGATCCGCGGGTCCTCGTCGTTGCAGTCGCCGCCGCCGAAGCGAGCCGCGAAGCCGTCGTGATCGTGGTCGCTTCCACGACGGAGGACGGCGAGCGAGACCTTGCCGAGCGGCGCGT
Organism: Myxococcales bacterium; assembly: GCA_025351875.1. GTDB lineage: Bacteria > Myxococcota_A > Polyangia > Polyangiales > Polyangiaceae > Labilithrix. Next base: position 42,125 of record JANXVA010000596.1, read on the forward strand.
ACTTCTCGAGGCCGCGAGCGACGAGTGGCTCGGCGTCGAGCGCGCCAGCGGCACGGCCGCAGAGGCCGGCGCCGATGAGGATCATGAGGAAGGCGCCCGCGGCAGCGCCGAGGGTGACGGGATTGGGTTGCCCCCGTTCGTCGGAGAAGGCGCCTCTCCCGAAGGCGATCGGGGCGATGTAGGCGCCGCCCGCGAGGAGCGCGGCGTTGGCCACCGGACGGAGATCGAGCTCGTCACGCTTGAGGACGCCGAAGATACCGAGGACGCCGCCGTCACCGCTCGTGTCGCCGGTGAGGATGCCGACGGCGAAAAGGAGGAGGACCAGGACGAGCGCGGCCCCGCCAGTGACCACCGGGTCGAGGAGCTGCGGGACGGAGTCGCTGCTGAGCGCGAGGGCTCGACGGGTGATGGGGAGCAGCGACGTGCCCACGGCGACCATCGCGAGGAGCAGCGAGACCGAGGCGAGACCGATGGTGAGGCCGGAGTCGGAGGGGCGTCCGGCCGCGAGCACGGAGCGACCCGCATGCGCGGAGGCGAGGCACCAGGCGAACGTCGCGAGGATCGCGAGGGGGACGGCGGCGGCGAGACGGAGCCGCGCGATCGTCGGGCCCCTGCGAAGCGTGCGGAAAAACTGGCCCGGAGCCTTCTGCTCGCCGGGTTCGAGGACCAGGGCGGCGATGGCCACGGCGGTCGCAACGCCCATCGCGACGGGAAAGAGGATGCCGAGGTCGGCGACGGCTAGGCCTACGAACGGCGGGGCGACCGGCGAGCCGCCCTCGATTACCGCGGCGCCGACGGCGCGTGCTTCGAGCAGCGCGACGAGCAACGCCGCCGTGGCGGCGCCTCCGAGGGCAAGCACGAGGCGGAGCAGCGCGCGGAGCACGGCAGGGTTCTACTACAGGTCAGGCCGTGTGACTCACACGGCACGAGCTGCCTGTGGCTTACGGCTCTCGAAGGTCGTCAGCGCTTCGGCCGCGACTTCGCGAGCGGATGGGCTGAGTCATACACCTTGAGGAGGTGGGCGACGGAGACGTGGGTATACCGCTGCGTCGTCGAGAGCGACGCATGGCCGAGCATCTCCTGGATGACGCGGAGGTCGGCGCCGCCGTCGAGAAGGTGGGTGGCGCAGGTGTGTCGGAGCGCGTGAGGATGGAGATCGGTGCGACCGACCGACGCGAGACCGTAACGGCGAACGAGGAGCTGGACCACGCGAGAGCTCAAGCGGCGGCCGCGGGTCGAGACGAACACGGCGTTCGGATCGACGAACCGGGTGCGCAGATGGGCAAGCGTACCGCGAAGCGCGAGGTAGGCGCCGAGCGCCTCGGCGGCCTTGCGTCCGAGCGGGATGATCCGCTCCTTGCGCCCCTTTCCGATGACGCGGACGGTGGTGTCGCTCGCGGAGAGGGAGAGCTGTCCGAGGTCGAGGCCGCAGGCCTCACCGACGCGGAGGCCGCCGCCGTAGAGCAGCTCGAGGATCGCGCGGTCGCGGAGGACGAGCGCGTCGCGACGGGCGCGTGCGATGTTCGTGGTGGCGGGCCGGTTGGCGACGTTGTCCGTGTCAGGGGACTCGACGAACGAGGCGGCATCTTCGGCGGAGAGGAAGGTCGGGAGCTCGCGGCGGACCTTGGGGCTCGCGAGCTGCTCGGCTGGATTCACGCGGGAGTGGCCCTTGCGCTTCATCCAGCGACCGAAGGCGCGGACGCTGGCGATCTTGCGGGCGACCGAGCTCGGTTTGCAGGTGCGGGCGAGCTCGCCGAGCCAGGCGCGCAGGAGGAACAGATCGAGCGACGCGGGCGCGGCCGCCGTCGCGGTCGCCGGGGGACGGCGCGGGCGCCGGGCCGGGAGGGTGTCGGCGCGCGTGTCGACGAAGGAGAGGAGCGCGTCGAGATCGCGACCGTACGCCGACACGGTGTTCGGCGAGGCGCGACGCTCGTCCGCGAGGTGGACGAGAAATTCGGATTTCAGTGTGCGGAGGTCCACGGGGGGATGGGGTGAAACTAGCGGGGAGCGCGCGGGGAGGCGAAGAAACGGGGTCGGGGTCGCGGCTCGGGTGGCGTTGGCGTGGGCGGGGAGGCCGAGCCGCTCGCCGAAGGTGGAGGCCGGGGCGCGGGGCGGGCCCCGATGCTGCTAGCCTTGCGGCTCCCTCGTGTTTGGCCGTCTCTGGGCAAAGCTCAAGCGTCTCTGGCAGCTCGCGAAGTCGGAGCGGGCCTCGCCGCGCGAGATCGGGTGGGCCGTGGCGATCGGCGCGTTCGCCGGATGCACGCCCGCGGTCGGCGTCCACGGGCCGCTCGCCATGGGTCTCGCGACGCTCGCGCGGAAGAATCGCCTCTTCGCCTGGCTCGGCTCGCGGATCTCGAACATGGTGTTCCTGCCGTTCATCGCGCTCGCGGAGGTCCAGCTCTCCCATCGCGTCCGCACCGGCGCGTTCGTCGATCTCGCGCGCGGTGACATCCTAGCGCAGGCCCCGCACCTCCTTCTCGACTGGTGCCTCGGGTGCTTCCCCGTCGGAGCGGTCGTCGGCATCATCATGGGTCTCGGCGCCTACGCCTTCGCTCACCAGCGCGATGCGCGGCGAGCCCGCGCCGCGCGCCAACTCGAAGCCGAAGCGGCTTCGCTTACGCCGCCGACGCCCGCTGAACTTCCGCCACCGTCTTCGGGATCGCCTGCGTGAGGTTGTCGGGCGCGCCGTCCGTCACCAGGATGTCGTCCTCGATCCGAACGCCGATGCCTCGCCACTCCGCCGGGACCTTGTCGTTGTCCCGCGCGATGTAGATGCCCGGCTCGACCGTCAGCACCATCCCGGCCTCGAGCGGGCGAGCCTTGCCGCCGAGGTAGTAGTTTCCGACATCATGCACGTCCATGCCGAGCCAGTGACTCGTCTTGTGCATGAAGAACGGCTTGTACGCCTCGTCCTTCACCAGCTGCTCGACCTCGCCCTGCAAGAGACCGAGCTTCACGAGCCCCTTCGTGATCACGTCGACACACGTCGTGTGGATCTGCTCGAGCGTCGAGCCCTTCACCGTCTTCGCGATGCCGGCTTCCTGCGCGTCGAGGACGAGCTGGTAGATCGCCTCCTGCTCCTTCGAGAACTTCGCGCCCACCGGGAACGTCCGCGTCACGTCGGCCGCGTAATAGTCGTACTCGGCGCCCGCATCGATGAGCAGGAGCTCGCCTTGCTCCATCTTCTTGTTGTTCTGGCGGTAGTGGAGAATCGTCGCGTTCGCGCCCGACCCGACGATGCTGCCGTACGCGGCGCGCTCCGAGCCGTGGGCACGGAACGTCTCGAGGAGCATCGCCTCGACCTGGTACTCGTGCATTCCGGCCTTCGTCGCGCCCATCGCCCGGATGTGCGCCTCGGCGGTGATGTCCGCCGCCTTGCGCATCGCATCGAGGTCGTCCTTCGACTTGAAGAGACGCATCTCGTGCAGGATCGTGCCCGGGTCGACGATCTCGACCGGCCAGGTGAAGCCGAGCTTCGCCCGCGCACGTGTGCGGTCGATCGCCTCGAGGACCTTGTCGTCCATCGCGCGGTTCACGCCGAGCCGGTAATACAGGCGCTTCTTGTTCTGGAAGAGCTTCGGCAGCTCCTCGGTGAGCTTGTCGATGACGAACGCCTCGTCGGCGCCGAAGTGCTCCTTCACGCCGTCCACGCCGAAGCGCGGTCCGTCCCAGATCTCACGCTCCGGGTCGCGCGAGCGTACGAACATCGTCGACTTGTGCTCGGCCGTGCCGTCGGCGCCGCGCGTGGCGCCCATCACCAGCACCGTCGCGGGCTCGTTG
>JANXVA010000630.1 GCA_025351875.1 Myxococcales bacterium
CCGTCGAGGCCGCCGCGCCCGTCGAGGCCGCAGCTCCCGTCGAGGCCGCCGCGGCCGTGGCGGTGCCGCCTGCCGAAGACGAGGCGGCGATCGAGCCCGCGCGTCCCGCTGTTTCCGCCGAGCCCGTCTCGCCCGCGAGGGAGTGGGCGGCCGCGGTCGCGCTGACGATCGTGCTCGGGCTCATCGCGTTCGAGTTCCTCTCGTACCTGCGCAACGTGAGCAACTGACCGCGTCGTCCGCGCGTCGTGTTCTATCTCCTCTCGAAGCTGCTCGACGTCCTGCTGAGCCCGCTCGTCTGGGGGCTCGTGCTCCTCGCCGTCGCGGTCCCGTGGCGCGTGCGTGGGCACGGCCGGGCCACGCGACGCGGTCGGCGTCGCCGCCGTCTCTCTGGTGCGGCCGGGCTCGCCGTGCTCCTCGTCGCGTCTTCGCCGACCATCGCGAATGCGCTCCTCTGGCGGCTCGAGCACTCGACGACATCGAGCTTCCGGAAGGACGAGACGTACGATGTGGTGATCCTGCTCGGAGGCGTCGTCGAGGAAATACCGACCAAGACCTCGGGAATGCCGTCGTACAACGAGAACGTCGAGCGCCTCATCGTGACCCATCGCCTTCTGCGCGACGGCAACGCCCGCTTCGCGATCGTGTCGGGGGCCGCGTTCAGCGCCGAGTTTGCCGCCTACGGTGAGTCCGTCGTGCTCGCGCGGCAGCTCGAGGACTGGGGGATCGCGAAGCCTCGCATCATCGCCGAGGCCAAGGCGCTCAACACTCGCGAGAACGCGCTCTACACCAAGGCGATCGTCCGTGCTCGCGGCTTCGAACGCGTCCTCGTCGTCACGAGTGCGTTCCACATGCCGCGCGCTGCCGAATGTTTCGTCGCCGTCGGCATGCCCGTCGACACGCTCGCGGTCGACTATCGCGCCGAGCCACCGGGCTTCAACGGGCTGACCAAGATCCTGCCTCGAGCGCACGCGCTCGCGATGACCTCAGCGGTCATCCGCGAGATGTTCGGTCGCTTCGTTTATCGCGTCCAAGGCTATGGCCGCCCGGTGCCGTGACGTGACACGCACTGGCCCAGCCTGGCACGACCGCAAGCGCGAAATACCCCGCGAAATCGCGGAGAACCTCGGTGGAATGGAAGATGCGTCTCGCGCGCGCATGCGTACGCCGATCCTCGTCTGCTTCTTCGTTCTCGGTATCGCGGCGTGCGGACGGATCGCCGATGTTCCCGACGCGACGGACCCGTCGACCGAGGCCGGCACGCCGAGCAGCGGGGGAACGTCGGGGAGCGTCACGACGACGGCCTCCGACGCCGCGGTGCCGCCGCACGATGCCGGCGCCAGCACCAACGTTCGCGCCGGAAGGTGCTTGAAGGACGGTGACTGCGATCCCGCGGGGCACTGCGTCGAGCTCGCGCCGGGGGGCTACCGCGTGTGCAGCTACCCCCCGCCCGCTCCGGAGGTCTGCACGAACGATCCGTCGAGTCAGGACGAGTGTTGCGGGACGTGCGCGGTGGGAGTCTGCACGCTCCAGACATCGTGCGGTGGCGCGTTCATCATGCCGCGCAACGTGTGTGCGATGTCCGCTTGCTCGACGAACGCCGACTGTGGCGGCGGTGCGATCTGTCTACCGACCGGCGTGGGGAGCCCTTACGCGCGGACGTGCATGCCGGCGGGCGAATGCGTTCGGCACTCCGACTGCACCGCGGCGGCTGACGGCGTGTGTGCGCTGGTCGGGACGGTCGGCCCGCTCTCGGTGTGTGGCCCGTGGGGGTGCCCGGGTGGGGCGTCGACGCAGTCCGCGAACGGCCTGGCGTGCATCTACGGCGGCGAGTGCGCCGGCGACGAGGACTGCGCGAAGGCCGGAGGACACTGCGAGAAGGTAGGCGGACGGCCCGCCTGTCGCTCGGGCCTCCGCAACGTCTGCCCGCCGCCTCCGTGAGGCCGTTTGAGATACCCTCGAACAATGGAGCTTTCGCTTCGCGCGCTCGTCCGCGCGTCGTCGGTCCTCGTGCTGACGCTCCTCGCCCCTGCCGCGTGCAGTAGCAGCGACGGCGGCAGCTCGGCCCCGGTCGCCGACACACCTGCATGCGGAGCCGGTCGCACGCTCGTCCTCGAGGGGACCCTCGATGGCAAGCCAGTGTCTCAGACCCTGATGACGCAGGGGTACTTCCTCGATCAGCTCTCGAATCCCAAGAGCGCGAACGTTCCGTTCGGCGGCGGCAAGATGAACCTCGGGTGGACGACGATCGTCGCGGACGGCGAGACCGCACCGCTCGCAGGCGCGGTCTTGCAACTACCCGGCGATACCTCGGAGCACATCGCGAGCTCCGGCACGATTTACCTGAGCGCAACTGTGCTCCGCGCCACGCTCACGTTCGCGACCGGCAAGATCGGCGCGTGCTTGAGCCGAACGAAGTGATCCCGCTGGGCATGCTCCGCGCGGGCGGCTGACGCTCTGCCAAGCGGTTGGCGGTCGTCGACGCCGTCGCGACGACCGCGCCCCGGCGGTGACCCCACGATTTTCCGGATTCGCCGCGCAGCGCGCGCCAGTTCCATGACGGTTCGGCGCGGTATGGGGCTTGTAAGAGCGTTCTCGGGACTGTGCGTAGCGGTCCGGAGCGCCCATGAAAGCCAACACGAGCAAACACGCTCTCGTCCTCGCGACGGTGATCCTCGCGGGTTGCAGCGCCGATCGGCCTGACTTCGCGGCGAACGATCGGCAAGCAGGCTTCGGCCCGGGAGCCGCGGTCGGCCCATGCACGCCCGAAGGATCCGTCGCCCCCTGCAATCAGGAGATCGGTCGGCACGGCGACGTCGTGACCTGCATCGACGGAGAGAAATTCTGCTTCGGAGGGACGTGGTCGCAGTGCCTCCAGAAGAGCGTGGCCGGAGTCCGAACCGTGAACGCGCCCCTCGGCGGCGGGGGCGGGCTCTCCACGCTCACCCTGGCTCCCGCGGCGTCGACATGCGTCGCCATGCCGTGCGATCCCTCCTGTCAGGACTCCACGGTGCCAGGGCCGTTCTCCGCCGGCGGCGGCGGCGGCGGCACGGTCGTCGGCGTCAACGGCGGCTTCCTCGCCGCCTCCAACCTCCCCGGCAACTGCAGCTCCCGAAACGGCGGAGCGACGGCCTACAGCTGCTCGGGCTTCAAGGCGAAGACCACGGATCCGGACGGCGTGTGCTCCTCGTGCAGCGCGCACAGCGCCGCGCTCGACGGGACCGTGACGGCGTTGCAATGCAAGTCTGCGTGCCAGTCCGACCAGCACTGCACGGGCGACGCGACCGACAGCTGCACTGCCTTCGGCGCCGGCGAGAAGAGCTGGTGCACCGGCATCGACGTCACGGTGCCGGTCGCCTGCCTCGACTCGAGCGGCCGCGAGACCCTCAGCGTTTGCAACCGCGGCACCGTCGATCTGACGTCCCCCGTCGAGTGCTGCCAGTTCTCCGGGAACTCTGCACACTTCAACAGCGAGCTCTCGAGCGGCGCGGCGTGCGCAGGCGGCACGCTCCTCGGCAGCACCACGGGGACCATCGCCGCGGGCACGTGCCAGGCGATCATCATCAGCCCCACCGGCAACACGTCCTCGATCATCTGCAACCCGCACTACACGACGGGCACGACGAGCACGACGACGCCGGCGACCTACGCCTCCACGCCCTCGGGCAGCAGCGGTGGGTGGACATCGCTCCAGAACGCGTACGGCGCCGGCGATACGAGCGCGCTGCTCGGACGGCAGACCGCGACCCAGACGTTCGACAGC
>JANXVA010000654.1 GCA_025351875.1 Myxococcales bacterium
GCGCCCCTCGGCGCCGACGACGCCGAGGCGGAGCTCCGCGTCGAGTCCCTCACGCGGACGCTCCAGGGAGACCCGAACAACGACGCCGTGGTCGACGAGCTCACCATCCTCCTGAGCCGCCTCGGCCGGAGCATGGATCTCCTCGCGCTGCTCTCTGCGCGCCTCGAGGATGCACCGCCCGACCGACGCGAGGCGCTTCTCCCGAAGCACCGCGAGGTGCTCGCCACGCTCGAGCAAGACGCCCGCTCTGCCGGACGCGAGGCCGAGGCCGACCTCTTCAAGATGGCGCGCGAAGCGAGGTGAAGGCCCGCGCTCGGCGCTTCAGGTCTGGGGCTGGAGCGCCTTCACGACGTCCGCGAGCGCCGCGTCGACCTCGCTGACCTCGAGCTTGAGGGTCATCGCAAGCCGCTCGAGCACGGCGCGTTCGACCTCGCTCACGTCCTCGCTGCACTGCGCGATGAGGGCCGCGATGCGGAGCACCTCCTGCGCGTGCTCGCGCCGTGAGACGCCCTCACCCAGGCGCTGGAGGCGCAGATCGAGACCGTCCTCGGTGAGCTGATCGTTCAGGTCGGCGATGAGATCGGCCACGTGCTTCTGCGAGACCGCGCCTCCCGTGGCTGCGGCGACGATGCGCTCGAACGCCTTCTTCTCCTCGTCGTCGAACACGCCGTCGGCCGTCGCCACGATGTACGCGCCCTCGACGATGCTCTCGAAGAGCATGGCCGCATGCGGATCGAAGCCCGTCGGAATCGTCGACTCGTCTTCGGGGCGCGAGCCGTAGGACGCCGCCGCGAGCGTGAGGATCGAGCGATCGTGTGCGCCGTCGCCGGAGCCGGCGTGTGGCGTCCTGGCCACGCGCGCGAGCATGTTGATTCTCTCGTCGGTGAGCATGTTCGTCCAGGTCACGTCTCGGACGGGAGTCTACCGTTCAGCGGGCCTGCTGGGCGAGAAGGATCTCGCATTTGCCGCTCTCATCCGTCATCGCGCGGCCGATTTCGAGCGACGGGGGGCCCCTTCCCGGGGCGAGAGCGAAGATGCGTACGGTCGCACGCAGGATCGGATTGCCGTTCAGGCTCGGGTCCCTCAGCGTGAACGCGAGGCGCGTCGGAGGTGCAACCTGGATCTCGCCGAGGTCCGCTGTGCCCGTGGCGAAGCTGCGGAGCTGGACGACGCGCGGGAACCCCGTGCCCGACTGAGGCTCGACGATGAAGTTGTACTGGCCCTGATCGACCTCGAGGAGAAAGCGTCCGTCCCGATCGGTTCGCGTCCGCGCGGGCCGGGGCTTGACGGCGTTGCCGACGGCAGGGATATCCGACGGGACCGCGAGGATGTCTGCCGCGGCGAGCGGCCGCCCGTCGCTGAGCACGGCGCGCCCGCTCGCCGCGGTGCGACGTGGCGGAAAGTAGGTCTTCGCGAGCTCGTTCGTGTCGAAGGTGTCCTTGACCTTCGAGAGGCCCGTGCCCTCCGCAGGCTCGATCGTGACGTCGTAGAACCCCGGAGGGAGCACCGTCGAGAAGTGCCCGGTGAGATCGGTCGAGACCGACGTCGCGTAGCGCAGCAGTGAGTCGGGTGTGTTGTCGGCACGGCGAAGGCGCGTGCCCGTGAAGAAGAGGCGCGCAGGAATGCCCGTCAATGCGACGCCTTCTCCGAGCGCGACGACACCCTTGATCGTCGCGGGGGCCGCGAACGAGGGCACGGCGACGGACTCGAGCCCAGACCCGTTGATGATCCGGCTCCGCAGACGAGGCACGCCGAGCCAGCTCTCGGGCGGCGCGACGATCACCTCGACGCCATCCTTCAACGCCGTCGACCCCTTCTGGCTCTGCCCGAAGGTGTCGAGCCTCACATCCATCGCCGAGCCAGCCAGCGTGTGGATCGACGAGATCCGACGTTCGGTCGCCGTTTCGATCAGCCACACGCGCCAGCCATCGAGGCCCTCGGCGCGCGTGACCGACGCGAGCCGCGAGTCACCGGCAATCGTGTCGTCGTCGAGCGGCGTCTTCGCGTCGCCGAGGAGAAAATCGTCGAGGAACCCGTCGCTCACGCTCAGCTGCGTCATCACTGGCGGAAACCATTCGTCGTACGGCGGCTGCGGATACGCGATGCGCACGTAGCGACCGACCGAAACGGCGTCGGTGTACGAGACTTCCAGGGGCTTCTCCTTGCCCTTGCTGATCACGCGTGAGGACGTGAAGAGCGCGTCGGCGGGAAGCCCGAAGGCCGACGTCTCGTCCTCCATGCCCTCGACGAGCGGCACGAAGGCGACGCGCACCGGCACCGACGTCCCCTCCGGGAGCGGAAAGCCGACGCGCTTCGACGCGGCGGCGGTGACGCGATACTTGCCCTCGGCGGCGACGAGCTCGGGGAGCTGCACGCACAATGGCGGTCTGCAGGTGACGCCGGGTGCCGCCGCTCCGGGCTGCGCGCTCAGGTCCTTGCTCGTGAGCACGAACGTGCGACCGGGCGCGTAGTAGGACGAGTCCGGTACGCTGACCACGGCCCAGTAATCAAACGTGGGCCGACCGAAATCGCAGCGGCCCTCGTTGCACTGGGCCTTCGCCGGCGTCGTGCCCGCACCGGCGTCCCCTGTCCCGGCGACGTTGTAGAGGTTGCACGCGTGCTCGTCCGGGCAACCCGCGTTGAGAGGCGCCGCGGAGAGCTGCTCGGCCACGATCGGCGAGCATGCGATCGCGAGGGCGAGCGCGCCGATCCCCGCGAGCGCGAGGCGGCTCACTGCGCTTTCCCTGCTTCGGCATCGATGCCCGAGTCGATGCCGGCGTCGAGCGACGGGCAGGCGCCCAGGTCCCCGTTCGGGTTGTAGAACCACGTGGCGATGTCGCCGCCTGGCGCGAGCGGCGTGTGCCTGAGCTTCGGGTCTCCCGTCAGATCGCTGTCGGACGCGAGGTGAAGCGCGACGACGACCTCGATCGTATGGCAGCGATCGGGCGCCGGCTCCGGGATGACGATCGTGAGCGTGCGCGTCCGGCCGACGGTGTTCGAAGAGCTGTTCGACACCTCGTAGACGCTCTGCCGAGGCTCCTCGACGAGCCCGTCGCCGGTGAGCGGGTTGTAGTCGATGAACGACACGTACCGGAAGTCGATGTTCGGGTCGGCGAGCTCTACAGGGATGAGAAACGTCGAGTCGACCGGCCAGCGAGTCAGCACCGCAGAGGTGGCGGGCACGGCCGACGCCCGGATGATCGTGGGTCGCGACTCGGGGATGCGCGGGAGCTCGCCCGACGGCTGGGCGAGAATGCATGCATCCTGCACGAGAAGCGTCGTCGCGCACACGCCCACCAACGCGACGGCGGGGACAGCGGAGAGTATTCGGCGCCCGAGTCGCTTCATGGTCACACCGGCGGAGGCCCGCCCGAGCCCGCGAACGGGAAGCGCGACGACTGCGGAGACGGAACGTGCCACCGCGCATCCGCGTACTCGGGCCTGACCGCGAGGCGGAGGAGATCGGCGAGCGCAGGGAGCGCGCCGCAGAGCTTCGCGAGCCCGCCCGGCTCGCGAAGCTGCTCGGGATCGAGCGCGGGATGCTCCGCCACCACGGTTCGTGCGGCGTGCGCGAAGTCGCCCGTGAGGAACATGCCGACGCGGCGACCGCTCTGGTTCGCGCGCTCGACCACGAGGTCGAAGGGCGTCGGATCATCGTTGCCGAGCAGCTCCTTGAGGCGTCGCTGGGCACGCGGCGCGAGCGTCTGCCAGAGCATCTCCGAGAGGTTCGCGTGCTCGCGATCCATCTTCGCGCGAGCGGGAGGACCAAACGCCCCGAGCAGCACCTCCCAGAGGACGCGGGCGTCCTTCTCGGGGAGACCGAGCGGCAGCGCGTTCTGCGGGAGCACCGACGCGAGCGCGTGGCCAAGCATCCAGCGGACGTCCGGGGTGTCGTTCTGGGCCTCGCCGCCGAGGATGGCCGAGGGGTTCTGGAGCAGCGCGACCGTGAGCGTGAGCGGGCCCGGGCCTCGACGGTGGAACAGAGAGAAGCGCGGAGTGTCGAGGAGCCGAAGCGCGGCCTCGTAGAGACGGGAGAGCGTCCACATGGGGCCTGGAGCGACGCGCTCGAGACCCGTCATGCGATACGCGGTGGCAGGCTTCGCGAAGAGGCCTGTCGCGCCATCCCACACGATTCCAAAGGCCTCGCCGGCGGTCTCACGTGAGTGGCGCGTGAGCAGCGTGAGCATCCCCGGCTGCGTCTGCTGGGCGCTCAGCGGCGGCGGTGCGAGCGGATGCTCGGACGGGTCGAAGGCCCGAAGCACGTGATCGAGCGCGCGTACGTAGTTCGCGTTCTTGTCGAGCCGCGCGGCGTCGCGCAGCGCGGCGAGCCTGCGCATGTCGCCCGGCCTGAGCTCGACGGCCTGGCGGCGCACCTTGAGGAGGGCCGGGGCGCGCGACGCGTCCTCCGAGAAGAGGCGATCGAGCTCGTCGACGGCCGCAAGCGAGCCGTCACGGAGCGCGGACGAGAGGAGCTTCTCGGCCTGCTCCCGCTCGCCGGCGGCGAGCAGCTTCCGCGCCTCGACGATGCTCAGGATGTGAGGATCGAGCGGCGACTGCGCCGAGACGGCGGTGATGTCGAGACCCGCCGGGTGTCCGCCCGCCGCTACCGCCACGGGTGCACGCGCGGGAGCATCGTCGGTCGCGAGCGGAGGCGCCGCGAGTGGCGGCTGACGCACGGACGCGATGATCTCGTCGGACGCGCTCGTGAGCATCGCCGGAGGCGCCGACGGGAGCTGACCGATCACCGCGGCGGGGCTCGGGGCTTCGGCGGGCGGCGGTGCGGGGCGCGCCTCGGCATTCGGCCAACCCGGCGGCGGCGTTTGCAGCCGGGCCGGCTCCGCGATCGGGAGCTCCATTGACGACGGTGGCGAGTCTGGCGAGCTCGCCGCGGGCGACGGGTCGCTGGGAGGCGGCCGCGTGCGGAATCCGCCGAGCCGCTCGCGGAGGCGCTGCGCGAGCTCCGGCGGTGCGACCTCGATCGCCTCACGTAGCGTGCGGTCGGCCTCGAGGCGCTCGGACGGCGCCGCCGAGTCGAACAGCGCGCGCGCCAGCTGCGCGAGGACCTCGGCACGTTCGCGACCCTCGAGCGCATCGGCGAGGCCGCGGAGCACCGCACGCGCGCGGCCGAGATCGCGGTTCGCGAACGACAGGTCGGGAAGCCGACCGAGCGCCTCGGCGCGCGTCTCGGGATCCTTCGCGGCCTCCTCGAGGAAGCGCAGCACGGAGTCGGCATCCTTCGCGTGCTCGGCGGCGTCTGCGGCCGACAGCGCGACCCTTCCATGGCGGCGGAGCCCGAGCATGTTGCCGTAGACGGCGTTGGTGAAAAAATGGACCGCTTCCGCATGGCGACCCGTCGCGAGCGCACGCTCGGCGAGGCCGAGGGTGACGAGCGCCTGCGGGCCGACGTTGCCAAGGCACGTTCGCAGCGTCGTCTCACCGGCGCCTGGTGTGACCACGTCCTCCGCCTCGGCGAGGAGGAACGCGCAGAGGGAGAGGTCCTCGGGCTCGAGCGTCGTGTCGCTGGTGAGCCGCGAGAGCGCAGCGATGGTCGCCGTCGCCTCCTCGCGCGAGCCTGCTCCACGGAGACGGTACTCGAGGCCGCGTGCGAAGAGCTGCGTCGCTGCGACGTCCGGGGCGAGCCGGGCTGCGTCCCTCGCGCGAACGAGCGACGACTCGGTGTCACCGACGCGCGCGGACGCCTGGGCGGCCTCCACGAGCATCTCGCTTCGCGTCCGCGCGTCGTCGGGCGAGGTGCGCGCGAGGTCCTCGAGCGCGGCTCCGAGCGCGACGGCGTCCTTGGTGGCACGCGCGATCGCGACACGCGCCTCGTGAACCGCGGCGGACGAGCCCTTCCGCTCGAGGAGGCCGTCGAGCAGGGCGCGCGCGCCGGCGACGTCGTCGTTGCCGAGGAGCGCCTTCACGCGTCGCGCCCCGATGGCCTCTTGCTCGACGGGATCCGTCACGCTGGCGCCGAGCATCGCGAGCACGGGGAGTGCGCGCGCCGGTGCGTTCATACGCTCGAAGAGATCGGCGAGCCAGCGGAGCGCGCTCGGATGGGCGGGTGTCTCACGGAGAAGCTGCTCCAGCTCTGCGGCCGCTTCGTCGAGTCGACCGAGGCGCTGTTCCAGGATCGCCGCTCGCCGAAGGCGAACTGCGCGGAGCATCTCCTTCTCGTCGCCATCCTCCGCGAGTCGCGCCGCTCGACGCGAGAGGTGCTCCGCGAGCTCGTCGTAGGTAGAGCGTGCCATCAGGAGCGCTTCGATCGCGACGTCGGCCTCGTGATCGGCGGGATCCGCGGCGAGCACGCGGCGCCACGCCTCTTCGGCAGCGGCGAGCGAGCCGCGCGCTCCCTCGGCACGCGCGAGGCGCTTCTGCACGCCCAACCGGGCGTCGCCGGTGACGCTGTTCGCGAGGTTCTGGAGCGCTTGCACCCGGATGTGCTCGCGCCCCGAAGCCTCGGCCGCCTTCTCGACAGCCGCCCAGCGACCCGCCGTCGGGTCGTCGGTGGCGGCCTGGAGGAGCGCGTCCGTTGCGCCCTCGCGATCGCCACGCTCCTCTCGAATCTTCGCGAGCGAATGCCACTGCTCCGCGCGCGCCGCAGGCGTCACGCCCGGCGCCGCGATGTCACGGAGGACGACCTCCTCGCCGCGGCCTGCGCGCACGAGCGTGTCCTTCAGCTCCTGCTCGATCGCCGAGCGCGAGTCGCTCGTCGCGATGTGCAAGGCGCGCTCGAGGGTGCTCGCCGCCGCCTCGTGATCACCTTGGTCGTTCTTCTTCGCGGCCACCGCGCGGAGCGCCTCGCTCCTCCGGACGACGCCGACCTTCTTGGAGAGCCGTTCGACGAACGCCGGCTCCGGGTTGGCGGTGACTGCGGCGTCGGCCTGCGCGACGGTCTCGTCGTCATCCGGGTCGCGCTCGGCGGCCTGAACGAAGGCGCGCACGCTGCGCGGACCGTCGCCCATCGCCGAAGCGACACACCCGACGAGGCGCAGGAGCGCCACGCCGACGTTCGAGTACGGCTTCTCGCACGACGCGACGACACGACCGAGGCTCTCGGTGGCGTTCTCGGCATGCCCGAGCTGATCGGCGAACCTGGTGAGCCGGACGTACTCGTCGACGTCGGCGTCCGCATCGAGTGCGCGCTCGATCGCGCGCCACGCCCAGGCGGCGTCACCGAAGAGATCGACGGCCATCTCGGCGAAGGTGATCGCGATGCGTGCACCGTCCGGCCCCTCGAGCTTCTTGGCGAGCGAGCCGGAGGCACGCTCGAGGCGCATCGCAACGGCCTCGTGGTCGTCGGGCGCGAGGGAGATGAGCTCGCGCGCCGCGACGGAGAGCATGGCGAGCGTCACCGGGTTCGGCGACATCACGGTAGCCTTGAGGAGGAGATCGACCCGCTGTCGTGCGCCCTCGAGATCGCGCGACGCGAGCGACGCGGCTCGAAGTAGCCATGCCGCGCGGAGCCCTTGCGTCCGCGCGAGCTCGGCGACGTGCTCGACGGTCCGGACGGCGACGGTGCGCCGCTGCGCGCGATCCGCGGTACGCTCGAGGAGCGCCAGCGTCGTCCCCTCCGACGGGACGGCGATGAATGCCTGCGCGGCGTGCTTCAGCGCGAGCATCGGGGCGTGAGCTTCGAAGAAGCGCGCGGCGCGATGGTGCGCTGCGCGACGTCCGAAGCGACCGAGCGCTCCGCGGGCCGCGTAGTCGTAGATCGGCGACATCTCGTTACGACGACCGAGCTTCTCGCTCGCGCGCTCTGCGATAGCGAGCGCCTCGGCGTGCGACGGATTTCGTTCGAGCGCCGCACGGACGAGCGCGATGGCGCGTGGATAGGCCCCTCCTTCGAGTGCAGCACGCGCGGCCTCGGTCGCGATGATCCCGCCGCGCGCGCGGTCGGGCTCCCGCTGCGCGAGCTCGGAGAGGCAGTCCGCCGCGTAGCCTGGATCCGCGAAGATGGACAGATCGCTCCGCAGGGTCGCGTAGCCGCGCGCAGAGTCGAGCTGCGCAGCGCGAAGCCACGACTGCACGGCGCGCGGCCGGTCGTCGGCCATGTCCCAGAGCGCGGCGCCAAGCTCGCGGAACGCGCTCGTCGCGGTGTCCGTTCGGCCCTCGTCGAGGTGGAGCTCGGCGCGCGCCTCGAGGAGCGCCAGCTCGGCGTCAGGCGTCTGCTCCGTGCCGTGGAGCTGGTCGATGCGTTCGCGCACGGGGGCGAGCTCGACCCCGGCACGCGCGGCGCGGACGTACGCGGACAGCTCGCGCTCGACGTCACCATGCGCCGCATGATGAGCGGCGAGCGTGAGAAGGAGCGGACCACGTTCAGCGGCGGGCGCGCCGGCGGCGATCCATCGCTCGACGACGCGCGCGCGGAGGGCGCCGTCCTTGGCGGCATCGGCGACCTCCTCGATCACCGCGCGCAGACCTGCATGACGAGGACCGAGCACGTCGAGCGCGCGAGCGGCGAGCGTCGCGGCCCGTTGCGGATCGCGCGCGGACAGGGAGCGCAGCGCAGGTGCGAGGCGCTCGGCCGTCACGCGGGCCGGGACCGGCTGCGGGATCAGCCACCCGATCGCCTCGGCGAGCGCGTCGGTGTCTTCGAGGCGCGTCGCGCGCTCCACGAGCGCCTGGACGACCGCGGCGTCGCCCGGACGGATCGCGACAGCACGCCGGGACCATACGAGCGCCGACACCCCCTCACCTGCGCTCTCGAAGGCGGCCGCGAGGCGGAGGCATAGCGGCGCGGTCGGGCCGGCGATCGATGCGGCGTGCTCGAGGGCCGTCGTCGCGATGCGCCCTTCGTTGTCCTTCACCACCGCCGCGAGCGCCAGGACAGCGCGCGCGTCGTCAGAGTCCGCTCGGCATGCCTGCTCGGCAGCCGCACGCGCGGCTCTCTCGTCGCCGGCGGCGAGGAGCTCCTCGGAGGCGACGGCGGCGAGCGTCGAGATGACCGATGCGCCGCCGGCAGACGAGAGCGCGGCAAGCGCGCGCGCGCGCGTTGCCCGATCGCCCACGGACGAGGCGGTGATCCAGGCGACCGAATAGGCCCACGGCGTGCAGGCGTCGAAGAGCTTGGTTGCAGACGCCGCGGCCTCCTTCGCGTCGCCGGCGCGGCGCAGCGCGGCGACGAGGGCGAGCTGCACGCGCGGGGGCGCTCCGCCCCGGGCGAGCCGTTCGCGACACAGCTTCACGACCGCGCCGAGATCCGCGATGCGCTCGGCGACACGAAGCGCGCTGGCGAAGGCCGCGTCGTCGTCAGGCCGCGCGGCGACGATGTCACCAAGGATGGAGGCGAGCTCCTTCGAGCGAGCGGGCATGCTGCGCAAGAGGCGCGCGATCTCGATGAGCGTCTCGACGCGACTCTGGCCTGCGGATGTTCCGAGCGTGCGCTCCGCGAGGTCGAGTTCCTCGGCACGACGACGTGCGGCATCCTCGAAGCGCGCCTGCGCGGAGCGCGCGCGCTCGTCGTTCGGCTCGAGCTCCGCGACGACGCCATGCGCCCAAGCCGCGAGAGCGTCGTCGTTGTCCTCCTCGGCGACCTGCGCGAGGGCACGCGCGCCAGCAAGCCGCGCCGCGGGGTCGGATGACGCCCCGTAGGCCGACGCGCCCATCGCAGCTCGAACGAGGCCCTCGACGAGCCACGGCGAGGACGTCCCGCCCGAGGCGAGCGAGCGCAGCGCAAACCGAGAATCCGCGACCGAGGCATCGGCCGCGACGCTGCGCGCGTAGGCCTCGATCGCTCGCTCCGTCGTGGCGAGCGGCCCGGAGAGGAGCCTCCCGAGCTCGGCCCACTTGCGGCAAGCCGCGCGGCCGTCCGAGGTCGCGGCGGCGCGCTCCGCTCGTACTTCGAGGCGGATCGCGACGGCGTCGAAGGCACCGGCGCGCACGAGCAGGTCGTCGATGGCGTCCGCGCCTGGGCCGTCGAAGACGGCGTCGAGGCTCTCGTCGAGCGCCGCACCGAGGGCCCGCGCGAGATCTCCGCGCTCGAGCGCGAGCGCTCGGCGACGTGCGTTCACCTCGGCGGCGTCGCCCGCCACTGCCCCACCGACGGCTTCCAGCGCATGCGCGTGCGACCGCAGGACCTCGTCGGCCGCGGAGACGCGCTCCTTCGCGAGGTGTGCGGCGACGAGCGCCGCCGTGGCGAGCGGGCTCGTCGGGTCACGCTCGAACCCGCGCAGGAGATCTTCGAGCTCACCCTCGGAGTCGCCGGCGCGACCGCGACGCTTCGAGGCGCGAACGTAGGCGTCGGCGGCGGCGCGCGGTGTGAGCGCCTCGGGCGCCCACGCAGCGATCGCGCCGAGCAGCTCGAGCGAGAGCGCATCGTTCGCGTCGAGCTCGGCAGCCTCGGCGAGGGTCTCCTGCGCGCCGAACGCATCACCGGCTCGCGCGTGGAGGACGCCGATGCGCGCGAGCACCGTGGCCGCCGCGACCGAGTCGTCGCCCCGCTGGATCTTTCGCAGCTCCGACGCCGCCAGCCCGTGCTCGCCGAGCCCTTCGAGCCAGCCCGCGAGCGCGTGCCTCAGCTCGGGATCGTCGCCCGCGGCGAGCGTCCGCAGGGCAAGCTCGATCGCCGCGTCGAGCTCGGAATCGCGGGATGCAAGGCGCTCCGCGAGCTGTCGGCCCGCGGCATGTTCCTCGATCGGGTCGGCGAGGACACGCGCGAGCTCGAGACGCGCGCGGAGGTGCGCCTCGTGGGCTGTTCGACCGTGACGACGTACCAGCGTCGCGCTCGTGGCCGACGGCGAGCGCGCGCGAAGGAGGGCGTCCCC
Organism: Myxococcales bacterium; assembly: GCA_025351875.1. Taxonomy (GTDB): domain Bacteria; phylum Myxococcota_A; class Polyangia; order Polyangiales; family Polyangiaceae; genus Labilithrix. Next base: position 10,764 of record JANXVA010000654.1, read on the forward strand.
CTCCCCGCCTGTACCGTTCGTCCCCGAGCCGTTGGTCGAGGGCACCGCTACCTCACCGTGATCGAGAACGGCACCGCCACGACCGCTCGCTCGCCCTCGGCAAGGGGAGCGAGGCTCGTGACGAAGGGCACGAGGTCGGGTGCGATGCGCTCGATGAGGTCGATCGCCGACGGAGCGACTGCGGCTTGCACACGGCCTTCGGCGGCGCCGCCAGGCTCGAGCGCATCGAGGAAGGTCGGTTTCGTGCCTATCGTCGCGACGTGCGCGTTGTCCGGCAGCTTCGCGAGCTCGCGCGCCTTGGCGATGGCGGCGGAGAGCCCGCCGATCTCGTCGACGAGCCCGCGCTTCTGTCCCTCCCGGCCGCTGAAGATCCTTCCTTCGGCGCTCTCGGCGACCTTCTCGCGCGTCATTGTGCGACCACGGGTGCTGCGACCCTCGGAGACGCGTGCGAGGAACAGCTCGTAGACCCCGGTCATGCTCTCGAGCACGCGCACGCGCGTCGCGTCGTCCCAGCGAATGAACGGTGATTCATAGCCGGCGCGCGCGGCCGCGCCGGGCCGCTGCGTGTTCGCCGGGAAGGTCTCGGGGTGGACGCCGATCTTCTCGAGCGCATCGCCGCCACCGATCTTGCCGCCGACGACGCCGATCGACCCGACGATGCTCATCGGCTCGGCGAAGATGAAGTCCGCGGCGGAGGCGAGGTACATGCCCCCGCTGGCAGCCATGTCGCCGACGCTGAAGACGAGCGGCTTCTTCTTCCGGATGCGGATCAGGTGGTGCCAGATGAGGTCGCTCGCCAGCGCGCTTCCGCCGGGAGAGTCGATACGGACGACGACGGCCTTCACGTCGTCGTCCTTCTCGAGCTGGCGGAGCGTGCGGTCGAGATCCTTCTCGATGATGCCAGCGCGACCGCCGAGGATGCCGTTTCCGGAGGTCGTCATCGCGATGCTGCCCGTGGCGCGCAACAGCGCGATCGGACCCATCTCGCTGCCTTCGCCCGCGAGGACGCGGACGATGTCCTCGAGGTCGCCGCCTTTCTCCTCGGCGCCGGTGCCGAACACGACCTCCTCGCGGACGGCGCTCGCGGTCGCCTTCGCCGCGGCGAGCGCGTCCATGACGTAGCCGACCTCGTCGACGAGCCCGATCTCCTTCGCGCGCGGCGGGGAGTACGGCCCGTCCTCGACGGCGTCGGCGATGCCCGGCTTGGTGCGGCCCTTGGTGATCGACTCGAGCCACGCGGCGCGCATGTCGACG
>JANXVA010000631.1 GCA_025351875.1 Myxococcales bacterium
CGGAGCTCGGCCATGTCCTTGTCCTTGGGGGCGAGGCGCGCGAGGGCGGCGTCGACCTTCTTGATGGTCGGCGTGACGAAGCGGAGGAACGAGGTGTTCTTCTTCGTGCGGTCGATGAACACGAAGCGCCCGGCGTCCTTCAGCTTGCGCTGGACGGTGACGAGGTCGAACTCGCCGAGGAGCTTCGCCTTCTCCTTTGCCGGGAGGCCGGCGGCCTCGGCGTACTCGGCGAGGCGCTCCTCGACGAACGCGCGGTCGAACTCCTGGTAGCTGTCGTTGAGCAGCGCCACGAGGTCGTAGACGCGCGGCCCGAGGAGCGCGTCCTGGAAGTCGATCCAGACGAGACGGAGCTTGCTGTCGTCGACGACCATCAGGTTGCGCGACTGGTAGTCGCGGTGGACGAAGCCCTTCGGCAGGTCTGCCACGCGCTGCGCCAGGCGATCGGCGATCTCCGAGAAGCGCGTGGCGTCGGCCTCGGCGAGCGACTTGCCGCGAGCGTCGAGCCCCCACTCGCGAAAGTGGTCAATCTCCCAGCGGAGGAGCTCGTAGTCGAACGTTCGGCTCGCGACGATGCACCCCTTCGGCAGCTCGGCGAGCGCCTTCTGCGCCCTCGCGAGGTCGGTGACGGCCTTCGTGTAGAGCGCGGGCTTGTCGCCTGGGTTGCGAAGGAGCCAGTTCGCGAGCGTGTCGTCTCCCAGGTCCTGGATGACCAGCCAGCCGCGCGACGTATCTTCGGCGAGCACCGAAGGGACGTCGACCCCGTGCTCGGCGAGCAGATCGCGGACCTCGAGGAAGGGCCAGCGCGTCCCCTCGTGGGCAGTCTGGACCTCCTCGGGCTTGGCGCCGCCCGGGACGTACATCGCGACGGCGCTCTTGTCGTTCGGCAGCGCAATCCTGAAATACTGGCGTGTCGACGCTCCGCCGGGCATCGGCGTGGCGTTCAGCTCCGTGTCGAACGCGCGCCGGACCAGCTCCTCGAGAGGAACGAAATCGACAGGCGCCATCGGGCCGACGGGAATGCTCTGGGACGGGCGGACGAGCGACACTGCCTTTCCGATTATCCTTTTTGTCGGATCGGCGCCACACGCATCGACGCCGTCGTCACCCGCGAGCTCATGCGCCGTCAGGGCGTGCAGACCGTGTTCGTGACGCCGGCGAAGACGCTCGGATAAGAGCGGCACTTCGGGCCGTCGTGCGTTGCATAGGCGACCTCGCCGATGACCGCGGAGGCGACCGCGACCTGGTGGCTCACGTGCGCGTCCTGCTCGCGTTCGCGGCGCGCCTCGATCTCGCTCTCGGCGCGCGCGGCGTCGTCGCGCACGCGCCGGTTGTGCGAGTCGACGAGGCGCAGCTCGTAGCGGACGGGGTCGTCACAGCTTCCGGGATCGCTGTCGCACGACAGCGCAACAGCCCCCCAGTCGGCGAGGCGGTAGCGCTGGGCGAGCCAGGCGTCGATCATCTTCTGGTAGAGCTGCTCGCACGCGGGCGCGTCCTTTCCCACGCACTTCAGATCGCGGAACTTCGTGCGAAAGTCCTCGCTCGACGCCCGCTTGAGGAGGAGGCCGCAGTTGCCGGCCACGGCTGCACGATCGGGGCACGTCGGGTAGACGGCCTCGCGCTCGGCGGTCACGCGCGCGTCGTTCAGGTTCTCGTTCGCGCGATCGTCGATGGCGCCGCTCCGACAACCGGAGAGCCCCACGACCACGGCTGCCCACAGTGCGAAGGAACGCGAGCTCATTGCGCGCTGCGAGAGCAATTTGCGCGCCTTGCGGTGACGCCACCGAATCACCGCCGAAAGTGCGGGGGCGGGCCGTCACTGTGGACGGCGGTTCTCTTCTGGCCACTCGTTCTTCTCTGGCCACTCGTTCTTCGCGACGTTGGAGTTCTGGTAGCCTGGACGGGTGCGTCTGGTCTCTGTAGCCCTTTGCCTGCTCGCTGGGGCGGCTGGGTGTAGCCTCGTCATCGGAACGGACGGACTCTCTGGCGAGGCGCCAAACCCCAACCCCAACGACGCGGCCGCCTCACCCGATGGGGCCGACGGCGCGCAGGGAACCGACGGCGCAGCGGTCGTGGACGGCGCCGACGCCGGCCTCCGCGGGTGCGGCCTCTATGCCGACGCGAGCTTCTGCCAGGACTTCGACGACCCGACGACCGCGCTGTCGCCCTCGACGTGGACGAGCGCCGTCATTGCCGGCCCGGCCGGGACGATCACGCTCGTCGAGGCGGGCGCGGCGAGCCAGCCCTACGCTGCGCGCCTGGCTCTCCTCGATGCCAGCAATGGCTGCGAGTTCCTCAGGCTGTCGAAGGAGCTTCCAGGCACTCGTTCTGCTTTGAGGACGCGCGTCGCGGTGCGGGCGGACGGGCTCGGCACCTTCCTCGCCGTCGTCGCCGCTCCGTCGACCACGCCAGGGAACAGCTACCGTGTCCTCCTGGCCTTCGAGAAGCCCGACAGCTCGACCGGGTATCTCTCCGCGTTCGTCCAGAAGCACGATGCGTCGGGCTTCAGCGACGTCACCTCCGACACGCTGCCGTTCCCGAGCGACCCGGTCGGCAGGGACTTCGTGGTGGGCGTCGAGATCACGGCGGCGCCCAGCGCGAGCATCATCGTTCGCGAAGGAGGGCGAGCGCTCACGCTCACGGCGCCCTCGGACCTCACGATCGTCGACGGTCGCGTCGACCTCGGGCCCTACTGCCAGAGCGCGGCGCGCACATTCACGTTCGACGATCTCGCGATCTGGACGTCTCCCTGATCGCGCCGGCGCGTGTTCACAGCTTCGCCTGGATCGTGCCCGAGACCGTGACCTTGCCGCCGCCGGCCACGAGCACGTCGGGCACGGTGCTGTCGAAGCTCGGTGAGGTCACCTCCGGCCACGTGACGCCGCCGAGCGTGATCACGTTCGTGGCGACGTCGACGGTGACGCCCGCGCAGGACGTGGCCTTCGCATCGCAGCCGTAGAACTTGTCGGGCGCGACGTTCATCCCGGTGCCCGCGTAGTTCCAGACGTGCGCGGCCTTCACGGTCCCGCTCGTGTCGGTGTCGATCTCGACCTCGATCTTCCCGTCGAAGTTGCCGTTGAACGCGAGGCCGCTCGCGGTCGTTATGCGCGTCACCTGGATGTCGTAGGTGCCGTCGAGCGATGCGACCGTCGCGTTCGAGAGGATGAGGCCCTTGCCCGTCGGGACGCTCGTCTCGGGCGTGGTGGAGCTATCGGTGCCGCCATCCGTCGTGGTGGAAGCTTCGGCGGTCGGCCCGCTGTCGCCTCCTGCAGGGGTCGACGTGGCTGAGCTGCTGCTGCACGCAAGCAGCACGAGGGTACCGAGCGAGAGAGCGAACGACGCGAACGGAAGGGTGAAGCGATGCATTCGCACGAACGTAGCGCAATCAGACGCGGCCCGGAGATGGCTCAGGGGAGCACGCCGTCGCGCGGCTCGAAGAGCGGCGGAGGCTCCTCACCGAGGCGTGCGCGCAGGTTGGCTTCGATCGCGCGAGAGATGGTGCTGAGCGGAAGATCGTTCGGGTCGAGGCCGAATGGCTGCTCGATCTCGTCACCGATCGCGTCCAGCCCGAACAGCGCGTACGAAACGAAGAGGACGACGACCGGAGTCGCCCACCCGATCGTCTCGTCGAGGCCGAACGGGAGGAGACCGCAGTACACCGCGACGATGCGGTGCATGAGTACCGTGTAGGAGTACGGAATCGGGGTCGACTTGATGCGCTCGCAGCCGCCCTGAATGTCCGTCAGCGCCGTGAGCGACTGCTCGACGACGGGCACGTGGAGCGGGTGAATCCAGTGCTTGCGCCTCGCTTCGACCATCAGGTCGGCGATGCGCTGGAGGATGGCGATCGGCACGTTCGACTCGCCGCGGAAGAGCGCGGCCTCCTGCACCGGGAGGACGCGCTCGAGCGTCGAGAACGGATTCGATCCGCGAAGGTGATGGCGGAGCGAATGCACGTACGCAATGAGCATGTGGACCATCGCGGTCTCGTGAGCGCGGATCGCTTCCGGGGCCTTCTCTTCCGCCTCGGGCTGCGGCTCGATGAGCGTGAGGATCTGACGCGTGAGGCTGCGGGCGGTGTTCACCAGCGAGCCCCACAGCTTTCGCCCTTCCCAGAAGCGGTCGTACGCCGTGTTGTTCCGGAAGCCGAGGAAGATGCCGAGCGGGAGCCCGATGAGGACGAAGGGCGTGGTCGTGATGCTGTAGTGCAGCGCCGGCACCTCGCGGTACGCGACCGTGACCGCAACGCTGATCGCGGTCACCGTCAGCGTCCGCGTCCAGATGTGCGGCAAGGCGGTGCCGCCCAGGGCGACAGTCGCGATCCACGAGCTGCGTTTCTCCACGAACATCGCCGTCGAATCTACATCGTGACGGGTGCGCTCGGTCGTCGCGAATTGCAACGGGACCAGCGAGGTCAAAGAGAGCGAAGCACGTCGCGCGTGAGCGCTTGCGCACGCGTGTCGCGCCGCCAGTGGTCCTTCGCCCAGCCGGCGAGGAAGCGATGGTAGTCGGCTCGGGCGATCGGATAGAGCGCGCGCCACTCGCGCTCGAGCGCATCGGATTCGACGCGCTCGGTGCGCTGGTCGAGCGCGCTACGCAGATGGGCGAAGTAGACGTCGAGCCAGCGCATTTCGGCGGGATCTTCGCTTGGGTCGTGTGGCTCACACGACACGAGCTCCCGAAGGTCGCTCAGAAGATAGGCGACGTCGCTCATCCCGCAGCCACCGCCCACGTACTGAAAGTCGACGGCAGCGACCGCCGTGCCTCCACGCGCGAAGCAGAAGTTCGCGGGCTTGGCGTCGCCGTGGACGAGCGTCTGGAACGTGCACGCGCGGAGCTTCTGATCGAGAAGCGGCGCCGCGGCACGGAGCTCGGCGTCCTCCATCACGGCGAGCTCGTCCTGACGCGTGGCGAGGTGCCAGTAGGTGCCATTTTTCCAGAGGCCGTCGGGCGCGACGCCGAGGAAGCGCGCGTGGAAGGCGGCGAGCCAGCGAAGGCAGGCGTCCATGCCGCTCGGGCCCGGATCGCGACGGCGCTCCGGGAAGCCCGCCGCGTCGATGTCCTCGAGCGCGATCAGCCACTCCTCCGTCGCGCTCTGCGCCCCCACGAGGCGCGGCACGCGACAGCTGTCATCACAGCGCGACGCGAAGGTCCGATACCAGGTGGTCTCCACGTCGTAGGAGCGGCACTTCCGCGCGTGCGAGGCGTCCTTCTTCGCGCCACGGAGACGCGCGGGGGGCTGCACCGATTTCACGACCACCGTCTCGACGTCCGCACCGGTGAGCTCGACACGCACGATCTCGCCGTACCCGCTCCACAGGGACTGGATGCGCTGACCGCGACGAGCGCTCGTTGCCCCCGTCGCCCTCGCGACCCATTCGTGGTCGTGGCTCATTCGCTCCGCCGGCTGGCTCGAGCGTGAACGGGCCAGAGGAAGGGTGCGTCGGTGCCGAGGACGGCGCGAAGGACGACGGCGCACTCCATGGGTCCCACGTATCACCGACCGGCGGGTCGAGGGTACAACCCGCCTCCGGTAGCAAGCGATTTGGTTCCGTTTTTTGCCCTCTCCCATGCGCCCGTGCGATGGCCTAGAACAATGGAGAGGGCGCTACCGACCCGGGACACGGAGCTCGCTACGCTCCGCCGAACTGCCGAAGACCTCGCGAAGCAGCGAGGACAGAAGCCGACGACCACGCACCTCCTGGCCGCGCTCGCGGGCGGGCGGGACGACGCCGCCCAGCTCCTGCTGGATCGCCGGCTCGACGCCGAGGTCTTGCTCAAGGCCGCCCGCGTGACGGTCGACGACACGTCGGACGCGATTGCACGCGCGATCCAGCGCGCGCGCGAGCTCGCGGGGCGCTCGGGCGCGGGGCGGACGGAGGCTCGGTCGGTCCACGTCCTGTTCTCGCTGTGCCAGGAGAGCGGGACGGCTGCGCATCGGGCACTCGTCCAGTGCGGGACGGATGTGACGCGCCTCCGGACGAGCGCAATGCAGCTCGCGATGGGGCTCGCGCCGCCTCGTCGGATGACGCACTCGGCGGAGGCTGTGGCCCGGACGAGCGGGATCATGCCGGTGGGGAGGGTCGTGACGACACCTGGGCCCGCGACGGTGCCCGGGGTGAAGAGAGACGGGACGCCGGTGGGCAAGGTGGGGAGTCCGTCGCCCAAGGTGACGTTTCCGCGCACGGGCACGGGCACGGCCGAGAGTGGCAAGGATGAGGTCGGGACGAAGGTGGGTTCTGGGCACGCGAAGGGCAAGCGCAAGGAGCCCGTGCCCGTTCCCGTCAAGGAGACCGCCAAGGCGACGAAGGCTCGCGTGGACAGGTTTGCTCTGGATCCGAAGCAGTTTCCTCTCCTCTGTCAGCTCGGGCAGAACCTCACGCAGCTCGCGGCCCGCGGGGAGCTCGATCCGGTGGTCGGGCGCGATGCGGAGATCGAGCGCGCGCTCGACGTGCTCGCGAAGCGGAATGCCAACAACGCGTGTCTGATCGGCGCGCCCGGTGTCGGCAAGACGAGCGTCGTGCGCGGGCTTGCGGTGCGGATCGCGAACGGCGACGACGTCGCGTGCTTCGAGGACAAGATCCTCGTGGGCATCGAGCCTGCGGGGATGCTCGCCGGGACCGGGGTGCGTGGGTCGCTGGCGGAGAGGATCGGTCAGCTCAAGACGGAGCTCGCGCGCGCCAAAGGGCGCGTGATCCTGTTCTTCGACGAGATGCACGTGCTGTTCGGGCAGGACGCCGGCGATGAGGCGTCGAGCGAGCTGCGACTCGCGCTCGCGCGCGGGGAGATCGTCTGCATCGGCGCGACCACGGAGATCGACTACCGCCGCGTGATCGACGGCGATCCGGGGCTCTCGCGCTGCTTCACGCCGATCGAGGTGTGCGAGCTCTCTCCCGAGGAGGCGCTGCTCGCGATCGAGGGGATCGCGCCGCTCTTCGAGAAGCACCACGGCTGCGCATACGACGAGAATGCGCTCGCCAAGGCGATCACGTGGAGCGTGCGTTATCTGCCGAGCAAGGCGCTGCCTGACAAGGCCGTGCAGATCCTCGACCTCGCCGGCGCGCGCGCTCGGCGACGCGGCGGGCGGCATGTCGAGTGCGAGCACGTCGCCGAGGTGGTGAGCGAGCTCGCGGGCGTTCCCGAGGAGCGCCTCCTCGAGAGCGATGCCGAGAGGTTGCTCCGTCTCGAGGAGCTCCTCGGCAACCGCATCGTCGGTCATGCGAACGCGCTCGAGCGGATCTCGCACGTGCTGCGGCGCAATGCGTCCGGGTTCCGTTCGCGCCGCCCGATCGGCACGTTCCTGCTCCTCGGACCGACGGGCGTCGGCAAGACGGAGACCGCAAAGGCCATCGCCGAGTGCCTGTTTCACTCGGCCGACGCGATGACCCGCCTCGACCTCTCGGAGTATGCCGAGTCGCACGCGATCTCGCGGCTCGTCGGCGCGCCTCCCGGCTACGTCGGCTACGATGCGGGCGGGCAGCTGACGGAATCGGTGCGTCGTCGTCCCTACCAGGTCATCCTGCTCGACGAGATCGAGAAGGCGCACCGCGACGTGCTCGAGAGCTTCCTTGGCGTCTTCGACGAGGGGCGACTCACCGACGGACGCGGGCGCACGGTCGACTTCACGAACACCGTGATCATCCTCACGTCGAACATCGGCGCGGATCTCTCGCCGACCACGACGACGAGCCGCGCACGTATCGGTTTCGGCACGCCGGCGCGTGGCAAGGAGGTCCGCGACCGCGAGATCTCCGCCTACCAGAGCGCGGTGACGGACGCGGCGCGGCGCGCGCTGCCGCCCGAGCTGTTCAATCGCCTCGACGAGGTGCTGGCCTTCGCGCCCCTCTCGCGCGAGGACGTCGCCGAGGTCGCGCGACGGATTCTCAAGGGGCTCGCGCTGGAGCTCGAACGCGCACGTGGCGTGAAGCTCGACGCGAGCGACGCCGCGGTGGAAGCGCTGCTCGACGCGGGCGGCTTCGACCCGGAGATGGGCGCACGCCCGATGCGTCGGGCGATCGGCCGGCACATCGAGGCGCCGATCGCAGAGATGATCCTGAAGGGCCTCCTGAGCCGCGGCGACGTCGCGACGGTCGACGTCGAGGGCGGCATGATCGTCGTCGACGCGGTCACACCGAACAAGGCCACGAAGAAGCTCGCCTGAGCGCGGCGACCTCGGGTCAGAACGTCCCGACAGCGGCAGCTGCATGAAAAGCGGTGCCGCCAGGTTCCTGGTCACTGGAGAGTCCACGCTCGCTCGAGGCCAGCAGCTCGCTCGAGGCGAGAAGGTGGAGGCGAAGTGGCGCTTCGATCACGTAGTCTTCGAGGATGCGCTTCGTCCTGTCGGGCATGGCGTTCGCGTTCGTGCTCGTCGCGGGTACGGCGCGGGCGCAGAGTCACGTGACATGCGTGGGGGACAGCATCACGTTCGGTGCCGGGACGTCGACGCCGGCCAACGCGTATCCCGCGGTCCTCCAGGGGCTGCTCGGCGGCGGCTACGCCGTCGAGAACGACGGGTTCAGCGGCGCGACGATGCTCAAGTCCGGGGACATCCCCTACTGGACGACCGCCGAGTACGCGACATCGACGACGTGGGCGGGAGGCGGCGGCGACGTCGTCATCCAGCTCGGAACGAACGACTCGAAGCCGAAGAACTGGGTCAACAAGGCGAGCTTCCTTGGTGACTGCGAGGCGATGATCGATCACTACCGCGCCGCGAACGCCTCGGCGCGCGTGTGGCTCAACCTCATTCCGCCCGCGACGTCCGGCGCCTGCTGCAAGATCAGCGGGACGACGATCGACAACGAGATCATCCCGCTCCTGAAGCAATGCGCAGCCGACAAGACGGCGAGCACCATCGATGTGCATACCGCGCTCTTGCCTCACACGATCTGGCTCACGGACGGGGTGCACCCGAACGATCAAGGTGCCGCGCTCCTCGCGCAGACCGTCCACGACGCGCTCGCGCAGGTTCCGACCATCGTGCTCTCCGCGACGCCGCCGGCGACACCGGCGCCGGCTTCGATCACGCTCACGGCTGCGCCCACGGCGGCCTACGGCAAGGTCGAGAAGGTGCGGTTCTACGAGGGCGCGACGCTCTTGCGGGAGCTGACCGCCGCGCCCTGGGCGATGACCGCGGGAGGGCTCCTTGCGGGGTCGCACACGTTCACGGCGGAGGCCGTCGAGACCGCGGGGCGCGCCGTCACCTCGGCGCCCGTCATGGTCGATGTCGACGCGCCGCCGCCGCCGCCGCCTCTCGATCCCGACGCGGGTGCCGACGCAGGCGATGCATCGTCCGAAGGGAGCGCCGACGGCGCGGCGGATGCATCCGGCGCATCGGCGTCTTCGTCCTCGGGCTCGGCCTCGTCATCAGGGACGAGCGGAACGAGCGGGACCAGCATGGCGGGCACGTCGTCGTCCGGCGCGCCGTCCGCGAGCGCCTCGGCGTCCTCCTCGGGCGACGAAGCACCCGTCGCAGGCGACGACGGCGGCGGTTGCAGCTCCAGCCCGACCAACGGCGATGCGAGCCCGATCTTCGTAGGCGTTCTCGCGACGCTGCTCGGCTTGATCGTGCGCACACGTCGTCGCCGGTGAGACGACGGCCAGCGGGCGTTGAGGCGATGCCCGCACGCGCGAGGGGCTATAACATCGCCCAATGAACGTCACTCGACTGCCGTTGCGCCTGATGGCAGACCCCCGCCGCGTCATCGCGCGGCCGTTCATTCCGGGGGGCACGGCGCGCATCCGCGCCGTCATCGAGCGTGTCCGCCTGCTGACCGACGCCGAGGTCTCGTCGATGGTGACGGTGCTCGTCACCGACTACCGCCAACGTCACAAGGATGTCCGCGGGATCTTCCGCCAGAACTACGCGAACGCGCTTGCCTTCATCAGCGAGCTCCCCGATCCGAGCGAGGAGCGCCGCCTGCTCCTCGGCTCGTACTTCACGAACGAGTACTCGCTCGAGGCCGTCGCGCTCTTCAACCCGTCGATGGTCGCGCACCCCGATCAGAACGGCGTACCCGCCGGCTCGCTTCGCTTCGTCATGAGCCTGCGCGCGTGCGGTGAAGGGCACATCTCCTCGATCGAGTTTCGCACCGGCCTCGTCGACGCCGACAACTGCGTCGAGGTCGACCCGCCGACCCGCTTCGCGCTCACCGCACGCCCCGAGGACGACGCGCTCTACGACAAGGAGAGCTACGACCACAAGCTCCGCGAGATGAAGGCGTTCCGGCCGCTCGCCGAGCAGATCCTCGCGGTCCTCGACACGCGGTTCACCATCAGCGACCTCGAGTACGCGATCCGCAAGTGCCAGCCGGAGACCGGGACCACGCAGTACAAAGAGCTCGCCGACAACATGCTCTGGCTGGCTCACTCGAACTACGAGCTCGATTTTTCGCCCGACGCCGACCTCTCCGAGCGTGTCATCTTCCCGGTGAGCGAGAGCGAGAGTCGCGGCATCGAGGACGCGCGCTTCGTTCGCTTCACGCACACCGACGGGCGCGTGAGCTACTACGCGACCTACACGGCCTACAACGGCCTTCGCGTGCTCCCGCAGCTCATCGAGACGACGGACTTTCGCCGTTTCAAGATCAACACGCTCAACGGAAGCTGCGTTCAGAACAAGGGAATGGCGCTCTTCCCGCGCAAGGTCGGCGGCCAGTTCATGATGGCGTCGCGCCTCGACGGCGAGAACATCTACCTGCTCGCCTCCGACAACATCCACTTCTGGAGCGAGTCGAAGCTCGTCTACGCGCCGAAGCACCCGTGGGAGTTCATTCAGGTCGGCAACTGCGGCTCGCCGATCGAGACCGAGGCCGGCTGGATCCTCCTCACGCACGGCGTCGGCCCCATGCGCCAGTACTGGCTCGGCGCGCTGCTCCTCGATCGCAAGGATCCCTCGAAGGTGATCGGCTCGCTGAAGGAGCCGCTGCTCGTGCCCAATGCCGACGAGCGCGACGGCTACGTGCCCAACGTCGTCTACTCCTGCGGCGCGCTGCTCCACGGCGACCGCCTGATCATTCCGTATGCGGTGTCCGACAGCCACTCGAGCATCGCCACCGTGTCGGTGAAGGAGCTCCTCGCGCGCCTGCTGTCGTGACGGATCGGCTCGTCTTCCGTCCTCGCGACATCGATCTTGACCGCTCGCCGCTCCGTCGCTCGCTTACGGCGGCGACGCGGGTGCTCGGCGCGTTCAACCCCGGTTTCACGCGGTTGCCGAACGGCAACCTGCTCCTCATGGTCCGCGTCGCCGAGGCGCTCGCAGAGCCCGTCGCTGATGGATCCGCGCGTGCGATCCGCTGGACGCCCGAGGGCTACGTGCTCGATGAGCATCCGCTCGCCTCGGTGAGCATGACCGATCCGCGCCAGTTCGCGCTGCTCGGCGGTCCGCATCGTCTGCTCGGGCTGACGTCGATCTCGTGGCTCCTCCCCGTCGAGCTCACGCCCGACGGCCTCGAGGTCGTCACCGTCCACTACGAGCACGCGATCGAACCCGCCGCCTCGTACCAGCAGTACGGCGTCGAGGATGCGCGCATCAGCAAGGTCGGCGAGCTCTGGTACATGACGACCTGCTCGGTCAGCGCCGAGCGCCACTCGAGCACGCTCCACGTCTCGAGCGACGGCCTCCGCTACAGGCTCGAGGGCATCGTGCTCGACCACCAGAACAAGGACATGATCCTGTTCGAGGGAAAGCTCGGCGGCAGGTTCATCGCGCTCACGCGGCCGCTCGGCGAGGTCTACTTCGCGTATCCGCCGGGCAGCCCGTGGGCCGGAGGCCCCTCGATGCAGCTCGCCGGTTCGCCCGACGCGCTCCACTGGCGGCCGTTCGACCAGCCCGGCATCCGCGCGCGCAAGGGCTCGACCTCGAGCATGAAGGTCGGCGGCGGCAGCCCGCCCATCCGCACCGAGCACGGCTGGCTCGTTCTCTACCACGGCGTCGAGACGCGTGAGACCGTCGGCATCTACCGCACGTTCTGGGCGCTGCTCGATCTCGACGACCCGAGCAAGATCCTCCGCCTGGAGGACGAGACGCCGCTGCTCGAGGCCAACGCGGAGCTCACGCGCTCGATCGCCGAGCAGATGTACCTGCCTACGCCGGTCGTCTTCACCACCGGCATCGCCGACGGCGGCGACCACTACGTCGTGGCCTCAGGCGAGGCCGATCTCGCATGCCGCATCACCCACCTCCCGAAGTCGCGCTTCGCATGAGCGCCGCGTGGTGGCAGGGCGGCGTCGTCTATCAGGTCTATCCGCGCTCGTTCCAGGACAGCGACGGTGACGGCATCGGCGATCTGCGAGGCATCGAGTCGAGGCTCGAGCATCTCGTGAGCCTCGGCATCGACGCCATCTGGATATCGCCTATCTACCCCTCTCCGATGGCCGACTTCGGCTACGACGTCGCGGACTACTGCGATGTCGATCCGCGCTTCGGGACGCTCAGCGACTTCGACAGCCTGCTCGCCGCCGCACACTCGCGTGGCCTCAAGATCATTCTCGACTTCGTGCCCAATCACAGCTCGAGCCAGCATCCCTGGTTCCTCGAGAGCAAGCGCGCGCGCACGAGCGCAAAACGCGACTGGTACGTCTGGCGCGACGCGGCGTCGGGAGGCGGCCCTCCCAACAACTGGATCAGCGATTTTGGAGGCTCGGCCTGGGAGTGGGACGAGACTACAGGCCAGTACTACCTGCATGCTTTCCTGAAGGAGCAGCCCGATCTGAACTGGCGCAACCCTGCCGTCCAGCAGGCGATGTACGACGCGCTGCGCTTCTGGTTCGCGCGCGGCGTCGACGGCTTCCGGATCGACGTGCTGTGGCACCTCATCAAGGCCGAAGGCCTTCCCGACAATCCGCCGAATCCCGCGTATCGCCCGGGGATGGGCGAGATGCACCGCGTGCTGCAGCTCCACTCCACGGACCAGCCCGAGGTGCACGCCATCGCCGGCGAGATGCGCCGGATCGCCGACGGCTTCGGCGACCGCGTGCTGATCGGCGAGATCTACCTCCCCGTCGAGCGGCTCGTCCGTTACTACGGCGTCGAGACGCTCGGCGTCCATCTGCCATTCAACTTCCAGCTCGTCGACGCGCCGTGGAACGCGCGCGCGCTCGCGGCTGTCATCGCGGAGTACGAGGCCGCGCTTCCGTGCGGCGGCTGGCCGAACTGGGTGCTCGGCAATCACGACCGACCGCGCGTCGCCGAGAGGGTCGGAGAGGCGCAGGCACGGGTCGCAGCGATGCTTCTCCTCACGCTGCGCGGCACGCCGACCCTCTACTACGGCGACGAGCTCGGGCTCGGTCGCGTCGAGATCCCTTCCGCACGTGTGCAGGACCCGCGCGAGCTCCGCGAGCCCGGCCTCGGGCTCGGTCGCGATCCGGTGCGCACGCCGATGCCCTGGGACGCGTCCGCGAATGCCGGCTTCACGACGGGCGCGCCTTGGCTGCCGCTGAATGGCGACTGGGCCGAGCGGAACGTCGCGAGCGAGGCGCGGGACGCGCGGTCGATGCTCGTCCTTCATCGCCAGCTGCTCGCGCTTCGGCGCGCTCACCCTGCGCTCTCCGTCGGCGACCTCACGCTGCTCGAGCCCGGCGACGCCACAGACGTCCTTGCCTACGAGCGGCGCCACGGCGACCAACGACTCCTCGTCGCGCTCAATCTCGGCGCCATGCCGCAGAGCGTCGCGCTGCCCGGGTGGGCGCACGGCTCGAAGGTGCTCCTCTCCACGCTCGAAGCCGAGGTCGCGTCGATCGGCGAGAGCCTGCTGCTCCGTCCCGCCGAGGGTATCGTCCTCGCTCCCCCGTGCAGACCTTGAAGGAGCCGCCCTTGCGTATCGCGATGCTCGCGCCGATCTCGTGGCGCACGCCGCCGCGTCACTACGGTCCGTGGGAGCTCGTCACCAGCCTGCTCACCGAGGCGCTCGTCGCGCGAGGCGTCGACGTGACGCTCTTCGCGACGCTCGACTCGATCACGGCGGGCAAGCTCGCCGGGGTCTGTCCTCGACCGTACTCGGAGGATCCGACCATCGACGCGAAGGTCTGGGAGCTACTCCACGTCTCGCATGTCTTCGAGCGCGCGAGCGAGTTCGATCTCATCCACAACCAGGCGGACTTCGTTCCCCTCGCCTTCTCGCGCCTCGTGGACACGCCGATCGTCACCACCATTCACGGTTTGTCGTCCGAGCGGATCGTCCCCGTCTTCAAGCGCTATGACGATCGCGTCTCGTACGTCGCGATCAGCGACGCCGACCGCCACGCCGACCTGCGCTACGCGGCGACGATCCATCACGGCCTCTCGCTCGACGAGTTCCCCTTCGACCCGCGCGGCGGCGAGGACCTCCTCTTCTTCGGCCGCATCCACCCCGACAAGGGCGCCGCCGAGGCGATCGAGACGGCGGCTCGTGTGGGACGCCGGCTCGTGATGGCAGGCATCGTCCAGGACCAGCACTACTACGAGCACCTCGTCGCGCCGGCCGTCGACGGCACGAACGTGGTCTACGACGGCCCGGTCGGTGGCGAGAAGCGCACGCGCATGCTCGGCGCCGCGCGCGCGCTCCTCCACCTCATCAACTTCGACGAGCCGTTCGGCCTCTCGGTGATCGAGGCGATGGCATGCGGGACGCCCGTCATCGCGTGCAACCGCGGCTCGATGCGCGAGCTCGTCGAGCACGGCGTCACCGGCTTTCTCGTCGACAGCGTCGACGACGCCGTCGACGCCGTCGCGCGCCTCCACGAGATCGACCGACGCGCGTGCCGCGCGGCAATTGCGGCTCGTTTCACGGTGGATCAGATGGCGGACCGCTACCTGTCGCTCTACCGCAGCCTCCTCGGCTGAAGGCGGCCTCCTCCGCCTCGCGGGAGGGTTAGGATGTCGTCATGAGGAGCTCCTCTTCGACCCGACCTCTCGTCGCGCTCGGGATCGCGCTCGTCCTCGTCGCCTGCTCGGGCGGTGGCTCGGGCGGTGGCTCCACTCCCGGGTCGGGCGGCGACGGAGGAAGCGGCGACCTGTGTCCGGAAGGCTTTGCGCTCGACCCCGCGCTCGGCGCGTGCACGGAGATCGCCGCGACCGACTGTCCTGGCGGGACGATGCCGATGATCGGTCACGCGGACTGTCAGCCCGTGGGCTGGACGAGCGCCTGTCCCGACGGCTTCGAGCGGGAACCCTCCGGATGGGGATGCCTCGACCACTTCAAGGCGATGGCTTCGGCGTGTCCCGGGGCGCAGCGGGAGGACATGAAGAGCGGCAGCTGCGTGCCGATCGGTGATTGCAACGCGGGGTTTCCCCCGGCGAACGCGAAGCTCTTCGTCGACCCGCTCGTCACCGAGGACGCCACGCACGTTCACACGCTGGGCCAGGCGATGGCAAAGGCGAAACCGGGCGACATCATCGCGGTCGAGTCCGGCACCTACCCCGAGGTCGTCGACCTCCTCGTGGACAACGTCAGCGTCGTCGGGCGATGCGCAGCGAAGGTGCTCTTCAAGGGCCCGGTCGGACCGCGCGCCGGGATGTACGTCTCGGCGACGGCCGGGGCGAAGGTGAGCGGGCTGACCGTCTCGGGCTTCGTCGGCGGTGTGCTCCTCGAAGGAGGAGACCTCACAGCCGACGACGTCGTGATCGACGGCAACGACACGCTCGGCATCTACCTGCGGTTCGGCGCCAAGGCGACGCTGCGGCGCTCGAAAATCTCGCACACGAGACGCGGCACCGGCGCGCTCGGAAGCGCGAGCATCGTCTACGACGGGAGCGCTCTCACGTTCGAGGACTCCGCCCTCGTCGACAACTACTTCCGCCATGCGACGGTGGACGGCGCTGGCTCGACGTTGAGCGCGACGAGCACCGTCTTCGCTCGCAACAGCAAGCTGAGTGGCGACGAAGCGAGCATCGCCTTGGTGAAGGGCGGGAGCGCGAAGCTCGCCCGCTGCGCCGTTCTCGATTCGTACGGCTCTGGCATCAGGGTCGAGGGGGCTGGCAGCCATGCGGACGTCGAGGAGAGCGTGGTTCGGCGCTCCGTCGGAGTGGTCGCCAGCCCGGGCGGAATCGGAGTCCTCGCGTTGACCGGAGGCACCGCGAAGCTCGTGTCGAGCGCCGTGACCGATCATCCCAGCCTCGGCGTCTACGCGGGCACAGGCGCGGTACTGACGCTCATGAACAGCGTGCTGCTCGGGGTCCCCGTCGGGGGGACTGTCGACTTCGGACGCTGCGCCTCGGCAGCCGACGCGGGACGACTCGAGGTTGCGAGCACCGCGGCGATCGGCTGCCCGCAGTCGGGCGTCGGGCTCCAGCACGGAGGCGTCGGCACGTTCGACGGGCTCTACGTGAAGGATTCGTGGCCGACGAAGCAGCCTCCTTACGAAAAATACGGCGGCTTCGGCATGCTCGTCGAGGACTCCTCGGAGGCGACCGTGATGCGCAGCTCATTCGTCGGCAACTCACTGGCCGGTATTACGTCGACGCTCGGCGCGACGGTCACCGCGGAGGCCGTGTTGATTCGAGACACGCACGAGCTGCCTTCGCTCACGGCAGGGAGCGGCGTGCTGCTCGCGAAGGACGGTTCGATGAATCTGACCAGGTGCGCGCTCTCCGGTAACTCGCAGGAGAGCATCCTGGTAGCCACCGGGGGTCATCTCGTGATGAAAGCATCGACGGTCCACGGAACGCGCAAGTCCGCGGACGGAGCGTTCGGGCACGGCGTGACGCTCTTCACGGGAGCCACCGTCGAGCTCACCGATGTCGTCGTCTACGACGCGGATGCCGTCGGCCTCATCTCCGACGGCGGAAGCGCGCTCGTGAGGGGCGGAACGTTCGCGCGCAGCCAGGTCGCCCTGCACGCCCAGAACGGCGCGACCATCACGCAGTCCGACGCGACGGGAGAGCTCGCGACAGGAGAGGTCCGCGTCTCCAGCTCGACCCGGTTCGTCGACAACGCGTCGCGCCTCGGCAGCGGGCTCATTCCGGTGCCGCCCGCGCCGCTCCAGTAAGGTCCGAGCCTGGTCCGCACGGCTTGCGCTCGGGGCCGGGCAGACGCATGGTGACTACACGCGATCGGGTCGTCGTCCCGACGAGCTGCGCGCACCAAACTTCGGCCTGATCCGCGGTTTATCGAGGGATCATGACTGAAATCGGTCAGGCGCAGAGGTCCATCCAAACCATCGCGATGCTCGGCAATCACCTGCCGAGGCAGTGCGGAATTGCGACATTCACGACCGACCTGAGCGATGCGATCGAGCGCGAGCTGCCGGACCTCGATTGCTTCGTGCTGGCGATGAACGACGTCGGCGTGCGGCACGCGTATCCGCCGCGCGTCCGCTTCGAGATCCCCGAGGGGGACGTCGCGGCGTACCGGCGCGCCGCGGACTTCCTGAACGTCAGCTCCGTCGACGTCGTCTCCGTGCAGCACGAGTACGGGATCTTCGGACCGAAGGCAGGCGGACACGTCCTCGAGCTCCTGCGCGATCTCCGGGTGCCGGTCGTCACCACGCTGCACACCATCCTCGCGAAGCCCGACCCGGTGCAGCGCGCGGTGATGGACGCGCTCGCCGGTTTCTCCGACCGCCTCGTGGTCATGAGCAGCGACGGCGCAGCGCTCCTCCACGAGGTGCACGGCGTGGACCTCGCGAAGATCGACGTCATTCCGCACGGCATCCCCATCGCGCCCGATCGCCGGAGCAAGGACAAGCTCGGGGTCGAGGGCAGCTCGGTCATCCTCACGTTCGGACTCCTCTCTCCGGACAAGGGCATCGAGTACGTGATCGACGCGATGCCCGCGATCCTCGCGAAGCACCCGAACACCGTCTACATCGTGCTCGGCGCGACACATCCGCACGTGAAGCAGCAGCACGGCGAGGCGTACCGGCACATGCTCCAGAACCGCGCCGAGCGGCTCGGTGTGGACGCGAACGTCATCTTCCACAATCGCTTCGTCAGCCACGAGGAGCTCGTCGAGTTCCTCGGCGCCGCCGATCTCTACGTGACCCCGTACCTCAAGGAGGAGCAGAGCACGTCGGGCACGCTTGCCTACGCGGTCGGCTGCGGGAAGGCCGTCGTCTCCACGCCGTATCGCTACGCGCGCGAGCTCCTCGCGGACGGCCGAGGCATCCTCGTGCCGTGGCGTGATGCGGAGGCGATCGGCCGTGAGATCGTCGGGCTGCTCGACGACCCCGCGAAACGGATCGAGCTCCAGCAGCGAGCTTCAGCCTTCGGCAGGTCGATGGGCTGGCCGATCGTCGCACGTCGCTACGTCGAGTCCTTCGAGAAGGCGCGCGCCGCGCACGCCGAGCGTCGCAGCGCAAAGCGGCTCGCGAAGCGTCGACCCGAGCTCCCGGAGATCAAGCTGGCTCACGTCCAGCTCATGACGGACGACACCGGCATGCTCCAGCACGCGACGTTCGACATCCCGCGCTACAGCGACGGGTACTGCCTCGACGACAACGCCCGCGCGCTGCTGCTCATGACGCACGTCGAGGAGGCCGGCACCGAGGCGCCCGCCGTCGTCCGCGCGCTCTCGACGCGCTACCTCGCCTTCATGAACCACGCGTTCGACGAGTCGACGGGACGGTTCCACAATTTTCTCACCTACGCGAAGGCATGGCACGACGAGCCCGGGTCGGACGACAGCCAGGGGCGCGCGCTCTGGGCGCTCGGCGCGGTCATCGGCCGGTCGTCGGACCCTGGAAGGCGAGGCCTCTCGACGCGCCTCTTCCGCGGCGCGCTCCCGCAGGCAACCGCGCTCACCAGCCCGCGCGGGTGGGCGTACGCGCTCCTCGGGATCGACGAATACCTCCGCGCCTTCGAAGGCGACAACGCCGTCGAGTCGATGAGGGCGGAGCTGACGGCCAAGCTGATGCACCGCTTCCAGGAGTCCCAGAGCGCCGAGTGGCCGTGGTTCGAGGATCGCCTCACCTACTGCAACGCGCGACTCCCGCAGGCGCTCCTGGTGTCCGCCGCGCGCATGGGCGACACGGCGATGACCGAAGTAGCGCTTCGCTCACTGGAGTGGCTCATGAGCCAGCACCTCGGCGCCAACGGGACGTTCGCTCCCGTCGGCTCGAACGGCTTTCACGTGCGTGGCGAGGCGCGCGCGAGCTTCGATCAGCAGCCCGTCGAGGCGTGCGCGATGGTCTCTGCGTGCCTCGACGCGCAGCGGCTCACGGGTGAGCCTCGCTTTCTCGAGCACGCCCGGTACGCATTCCAGTGGTTTCTCGGGCAGAACGCGCGAGAGGAGCAGGTCTACGACGCGAGGACTGGCGGCTGTCGCGACGGGATCCACGCCGATCGCCTGAACGAGAACCAGGGCGCCGAATCGACGCTGTCGTTCCTGACGGCGCTCGCCGAGATGCGCGCCGCCGATCGACACGCGGCGCGGCTCGTACCGTCGACTGCCGCCTCGCTCGGCAAGGCGCGTGCGGACGGAGTGCCAGCGAGCTCAGGCGCCGGGTAGCAACGGCCCGTCCAGGACGGGATCATCGCGCTCGGCTCGGGTTCGAGTGTCACGCTCACGCGGTCGCTCGTGAGCGGCACCGCGTATCGCGCGAGCTCGGCCGACGGGCAGAACGCCGGCGTCGCGCCCGCGATCAGCATCAACGAAGGCGCGCATGCAACGGTCCGCGCGAGCACGATCCTCGCGAGCCAGCAGTACGGGATCCACGCGTCGCTCGGGAGCACCGTCACGGCAGAAGACGTATTCATCGACGCCACGTCCCGGCCCGAGAGCGGTGACGGCGTGATCGTCGAGACCGGACGGGTCGGGGCGCTACGGTGCGTGATCCGTGGCAGCGCCGATGCAGCGTTCGTGTTCCGAGGCGGCGGCAGCGTCGTCGGCGAGTCGACCATCGTCGACAACGCACTCGTGCTCCGGATCGGCGGCGCGAGTCTGGCGCAAATTTCGTCGCCACCGGCGGGTGAGAGCGAGGACGTCGTTTTCTATCCCTCGGAGGGCGCCCGGAGGTCGCGTGGGGCGCGGCGCGCGGTGCTACACTTGCGGATCTCGTGCGGCTCTTCCTCGTCGGCTTGATCGCTGCGGCGTCTGCCGTCGCTTGCACTCCGGCGGCCGAGACTCGCCCGGTGAAGCCGCCCCGCGGGCAGGGCCGCCTCGCGACGGCGACGTCCGCGAACGAGGATGCTCCCCGCACCTACACGCCGCGGAAGGCAAAGCTGAAGTACGAGATCCACGGGCGCGCCTTCCCGCTCCCGCTCGTCACCGGGACGATCGCCGGGCAGCCCGTGCTGATGCTCGTCGACACGGGAGCCAACTCGCACGTCATCGCGGGGTGGTTCGCGCGCAAGCTCGGTCTGCCGATGAAGAAGCTCGGCGACGTCGGTACCGATCACGTCGGCAAGACGATCGCCACGTTCCGCATCGAGAAGCCCGACATCACGATCGACGACTGGGGCGCACTCACGCCCGTTCCGGTGCTCGCGACCGACGTCCCCGAGGTCATCGAGAAGCTCGGGATCGGCGCGTTCATCTCGCCGCAGCGGCTCGTCGAGGAGGGTGACTCGGTCGTGCTCGATCTCGCGAAGGGCGAGCTCCGGCCGGCCTGGTGGGACGAGGCTCGCTACGAGATGTCCGCGACCGGCCTGCCGCTCGTCCTCGCCGAGCCGCGCGCGTGCGAGGAGACCGAGGGGCCGATCAAGGGCCTCGCTTACGTGCTCCCGGCGACCGTCGAGTACCAGCGCGTGGAGCTCCTGCTCGACACAGGGGCGCAGCACTCCGACGTGTTCACGACCTCGGCCGCCGGGCAGAAGCTCGCGGCGCAGAGCACGGTGAACAAGGAGCCGATGTACACGGCCTCCGGGAAGATCTCCGCCCGCAAGCTGAAGGGCGCACACCTGAACGCAGGCTCGTTCGGCGTCATCACGGACGTCGACCTGATCGGCGGCGGCGCGGACTCGTCGTGCCCTCGCGACGGCGTGCTCGCGATGGATTTCCTCCGCTCGTGCACGCTCCTCCTGGGCCGCTCGCGCGTCTACGGGCGCTGCATGCCGCCGCCCGAGCCCGTGACACCCACGAAGTGACCTATTTCCAGGTGCGCGACGGCGGCGGCCTGCGGACCGACGATCTCCTCGATCGGGCGGCCCGACTCGGGGGATGTGTCGGGGCGCAACCCGACGAGCAGGCGGATCGTCGGCGCGATGTCAGCGAGCGTGACGTCACGCGACGGGCAGACGATGCCGCGCGAGGCGACACGCGCGCCGAACGCGATGACGAACGTGCGCGCCGAGGGCGTGCTGAGCGCGCCGTGGTGCTGAAAGTCCTTGTTCCGCCCGTGGTCGGTCGTGACGATGACGGTCGTGCGCGCGCCGAGGGGACCCATGCTGTCCAGCGTGTCGGCGACCCTGCCGATGAAGGCGTCAGCCGCCGCGATCGCGCCGAGGTACGCCGAGTAGTCGTTTCGATGGCCGTACTCGTCGGGGTCACCGAGGCCGACGTGGAGCACCGCCGGCGCTTCCGTGCGCAGATACTCGAGCGCTATCGCCGCCGTGGCCGCATCGGGGCGATACTTGCCGGCGCCAGGGAACGCGTCGGCGCTCTCCCCTGCCGCGACGAGATCCTCGAGACGCGCGGACGCGAGCGGACGCTCACCCGGCCAGCGTTGTGAGCCCTCGGCAACGAGCACCGGCGCGCCCGTGCGGCTCGCGGCGCGGTCGAGGATGTCCCACGCGCCGATGCTCGCGACCGGCGAGAGTCCGGCCTCCGCGCTCTCGTCGAGCACGGTCGGTAGCTCGGTGCGAGCGCAGTGGTTGTCGCGACAGCGCGTCTTCCGGCCGGTGAAGATCTCGAGGTAGCCAGGGAGCGATACGTTCGCGCCGCTCGCGGTCCGAACCACTCCGCAGCCGGGTCGATCGGCGCCGAGCGCGACGCCGCGCGACTCCACGAGCCGATGCGTTCGCGGCATCACGTTCTCGGGCTTGGCGAAGCCCTCGACGTGCGCCCCGGGCCGCAGCCGAGGATCGGCGCCATCGAAGACATCCTCGGCGCGTACACCGTCGATCGTCACGAGCACGATGCGGCCGTCGTTCGTGGGTCTTGCGGGCACGCGCGCGCCGATGCTGGCGATCGGGAGAACCGGAAACGCGAATTCGTCACTCGGTGCGGGAGAGGCGAAGGCGATCTGGTGGTGACGGTGATCGACGCACGAGGCGACACCGACGACCGAGAACAAGAGGACGAAGAACGAGACGGGCGGGTACTGCTTCAAGGCCCACTCTCCTCTCTCAACGCTAGCTACGGAATCACGGCGCGCCACGTCGCAAAAAGTCACGCGCCATGACGCGCGTGTCAGCACGACAATCGCGCGCTCGTCGCGTTCGAGTCACGCGCTCGGTGACGTGCGTGTCAGTGACGTGCGTGTCAGCGCGAGGTGATCAGCGATCGGTGCGAGAGAGCTCGTCCGCAAGCGCGGAGAGGACGGCGCGCGCTGTCTCGACCTGGTCGGGCTCGAGGCGTGAGAGTGCGCGACGAACTGCGGCTTCGATGGTCCCGGCCTGGGTGCCGTCGATCTTCCCGCCCTCGCCCGTGAGCGTGAAGTGGGCGATGCGCGCATCCGCGGCGTCGCGCTCGCGATGCACGTAGCCGCGCTCGACGACGCGTTTCAGCACACCTGTGAGCGTGCTCGGGTGCACGTGCAAGAGCTCCGCGAGGCGACCCGCTGTGACGGAAGGGAAACGACCGATGAGGCGGATCACGACACGCTGCATCCCGGTGACGCCGAGCTCGACCTCCATCCGCTTCGAGCGGCGCTGGAGCCCGTGATCGGTTGCCCACAACAGGCGCATGAAATCGAGGGCGGCGCCGAGCGCCTCTACCTCGCCATCGGTTGGCGCCTTCGCCGGGCGACTGCTGCGCGACGCGGTCGGCTGCAAGGATCCCGAGAGGGCGCGGTTCGTGCTCACGTCTCGAGGACCCGCAGGCGCACGCGCGCCTTCTCGACCGGCTTGCCGGCCACCGCGGGCGTCGCGCTCTCCGCCATCACCACGGTACCGAGCGAGGGCGGCAGCGAGAGGTCCTGGCCCTTCGCGTAGACGGGGTGACGACCGTTCGCCTTGTACCAATCGGCGACGCTCGCCGTAGCCTTCATCTTCTCGATGACCTGCCGCCAGCCGACGCCCGTGTTGTAGGCGCAGAAGCTGATCTCACCCATCTGCGTGCCGTAGGGGATGATGCACATCTCGGTGCGGCGAAAATCGTAGTTGAACAGATCCTGAAACCACATCCCGGCGACGAAGAGGATGCGCCACTCGAACTCGTGGGCGTCGCTCTCGTGCTCGCCGATCTTCTTTCCGCGAGCGCCTGTCTGGCTGAAGAACTGCTTCATCAGCACGGGGAAGCTCACCGGCGCGCGGTCCGCGTCGAAGTTCTTGAGCATCGCGACCGCGACCTCGGCGATCGTGATCGTGCGGCCCTGCGCGGCGTCGGTGATGTCCTGGATGTCCTGGAGCAGCTGCTCGAGATCGAGGAACTCCGTGACGGGGATCGCCTGCTTCGTCGTCTTGTGGACGAAGATGGCCGTGCCGATCCCGCAGTTGGGGTGACAGCCGCACTTCATCGAGCCCCAGTCGGCGCTCTCGCCGAGGATGGTGTCGGTGAGATCGCTGAAGGGGCCCATCGCCGAGAGCGGGAACCAGTCGCGCATCGGCTCGGTGATGCCGGACTGCTTCTTGATGTCGTGTGCGAGGTGGCTGAGCGTGTAACGCTGCTTCTCGCGGAGCTCGTCGGTGATGTCCTCGTCCCGACCCGTGAAGCTCACGGGCTGGAAGCTGACGACCGTGACCTTGTCGGCATTCGCGATCGCGAAATCGACGATTTTACCGACCTGATCGTTGTTCACGCCGTTGATGACGGTGACGACGAGAATGACGTCGACGCCGGCGGCATGGAGGTTCTCGATCGCGCGGACCTTCACGTCGAAGAGGTTGCCGATCTTCCGGTGCGAGTTCGACTCGTTGTCGACGCCGTCGAACTGGAGGTAGGCCATGCGGAGGCCCGCCTTCTTCGCGTTGTGCGCCAGCTCGGGGTCCTGCGCGAAGAGAACGCCGTTGGTCGCGCACTGCACGGCGAAGAAGCCGTTGGTGCGCGAGTACTCGATCGCCTTCAGGAAGTACGGCGAGAGCGTGGGCTCGCCGCCGGAGAACTGGATGCTCATCTGCCGGCGCGGCTGGACGGTGAGCGCGTCGTCCAGGATCTTCTGGATCTCTTCCCACTGGAGCTCGTGGACGTAGCCGACCTGGTTGGCGTCCATGAAGCAGGGATCGCACATCATGTTGCAGCGGTTGGTGAGGTCCACGGTGAGGACCGAGCCGCGACCGAACTTGATGCTGGAGCTCCCGTGCTCGCGGAGCTTGGTGAGCGGAGCGAGAAAATCGCGACCGGGATAGAGGTTCTCGAGGCGGCGAAGGAACTCGGGGTCCGTCGACATCACGTCCTCGAAGTGCCCGTGCGTCGGGCAATCCTTGGTCATCACGACGCAGTTGACGCCGTTGATCTCCTTCTCGACGATGCTCGCCTTGATCTCGCCGGGGCGACCGTCGACGAGCTCGCGGAGATCTCGCTTCCCGCTGAGGATGTCCGTACGGACCTCCTTGACGCAACGCGGGCAGAGCGAGTCCGTCTGGCGCGGGAAGCCGAGCTGCGGGAATGTTCGTTCGCGGCGCTTGAGGAGCGGCGCCGGGGCCCAGGCGGGCTTGGCGGACGGGCGCTCGATGGCCCTGTTCAGGCGCTGGACCAGCGGCCAGACACCCTGCGCCGAACGGGTCAGGGCGCGAGTGATGACGCGGGTCGAGGTGGGGCGATCGAAGGGCACGGACGCACCCTATAACGAGCCGCGAGCAGGGAAAAGCCTGGCATGATGCGGGGGTGAAACCTCCTGTGAAACGCGGCGATGGACCCTCGAAGGGGGTCTCCGGCAAGCAGCTGATCCTCGGCTTGATCGGCGCCATCGTCCTCGTCGCGGGCCTCCTCTTCTGGGCCGGGATGACGGGCGGGAGCACGCACGTGCCGCCGTCGAAGGCGGGTGTTGGCTTCGAGAAGGACGACGCTGGCGCCACACCGAGCGCCTCGGGCAGCGCGGCGGGCCTGGCGGCGTGGGACGGCGGCGCGATCGCCGAGACGATTCACGATCGGAAGGTCCGCGAGCAGCTGCGGCAACGGATCCTCGCGGGGTGGGCAGCCGGGTCCGACCCGGAGTCCGCGGCGGCCGCGAAGCAGGGTCGGTTCGTGCCCGCGCCGGTCAGCCCCGACGGCGGGGCCATGGACCCGAAGTACATCCAGGAGGTCGTCCGCGGTGACTTCATGCCGATGGCGAAGGGCTGTTACGAGGAGCTCCTCACGCGGAACAAGACGGCGCGGGGGCGCTTCGAGATGAGCTTCACGATCGTCTCGGACGCGAAGCTCGGGGCGATCGTCGAGGATGTCGAGGCGGATCACGGAGACAGCGGCGTCGCCGACGAGAGGATGACGACGTGCATGCGCGAGTCGCTCTCGACGCTCTCGTTTCGACCTCCGGCACACGGCGGCTACGTCACCGTCGTCTACCCGATCCTCTTCTCTCCGGACGACGAGGACGAACACGACGCGGGCCACAAGAAGTGACCGCTCGGTGCTTCAGTTCTGGTCGACGGTGAACTCCACCCCGTTCCGGATGAATCGACGAGCCGAAGGCCGCGGACCCGCTATCTTGTTACCGATGGCTTTGCGTGGCCCGAGGCAGCTTCTCGTCGTCGTTTCATGCGCCGTGGCCACGATCGGCGCGTGCACGTCGGACCGCACGGCCACGGGGCCGGTCGTGCTCGGTGAGTCTTCGCAAGACACCCACGATCACGGCAAGACGGCAAAAGTCTCGCAGGACCTCTCCGCGACGAACTTCTTCGGCACGAGCCTGCCCGCCAAGACGCTCGCGCTCACGTTCGACGACGGCCCCGGCCCGCGGACGAAGGAGCTCTCGATCTATCTGAAGTCCGTGAACATCAGGGCCGCGTTCTTCATGAACGGCGCGCGCCTCGCCGCGACTGCGCTGCCCAACCCGAACGGCATCACAGTCGTCGGCGACCCGGCCGGCACGCTCGCGCAGGTGCTCTCGGACGGACACCTCGTCGCCAATCACACGACGACGCATCGCGACCTCACGAACCAGGTGCCCGACGCGCAGCGCGTGCAGGAGCTCAGCGACACCGACACGGACATCGCAGGCTCGGTGTCGCCGGCGAACCACCTGCTCTTTCGCGCACCGTACGGCGCGTACAACGGGACGGTCTTCAGCACCCTCTCGGCGTCGACGATGAACAAGTACATCGGCCCGATCTACTGGGAGGCCGGCGGCTTCTCCGATCAGTACCCGACCAAGGCGGCGGACTGGGCGTGCTGGCAAGGAAGCCTCTACATGGGCGCCACCAAGGTCAACCTCGTTGCAGGCAGTCCCGGCTACGCGACGACGACGCAGTGCGGTGACGCGTACCTGACGGAGATCGCCTCCTTCGGGAAGGGCATCGTGCTCATGCATGATCCGTATGAGTGGGCCCAGGGCAGCACGGTCGACATGGTCAAGTACATCGTCCCGATCCTGATCGGGAATGGCTACTCGTTCGTACGCGTCGACGAGGTCCCCACCATCGCCGCCGCGCTTCCGCCGCCTCCGTGCCACGCGACGTGCGCAACGTGCTCGGGGCCGAGCGCGAACGAGTGCACGGCGTGCCTCGGCGGCCGCTACAAGAGCGGCGGCCAGTGCCTTGCTTGCTCGACGTGCAGCGCGAGCCAGTACCAGGTGTCTGCGTGCAGCGCGAACGCCGACGCCACCTGCGCCGCGTGCAATGCCGCCTGCGCGACGTGCTCGGGGCCGAGCGCGACTCAGTGCACCAGCTGCGCGGGCGGCAAGTACCTGAACGGCGGCCAGTGCGTCGCGTGCAGCACCTGTGGCGCGAGCGAGTACCAGGTGTCCGCGTGCAGCCCGAATGCCAACACCGCCTGCGCAGCCTGCAGCGCGACGTGTGGGACGTGTACCGGCCCGAGCGCCACCGAATGCGCGAGCTGCACAGCCAACAAGTACCTCAGCGGCGGCGCGTGCACCGCATGCAGCGTGTGCGGGACGAGCACGTACCAGTCGGCCGCGTGCACCGCCGCGGCGAACACCGTCTGCGGTGCCTGTGATGCGAGCTGCACGGCGTGCTCCGGCCCGAACCCGAACCAGTGCGGGAGCTGTCCGACGGGGTTCTTCCTGGGCGGCGGCGGCTGCAACGCGTGCAAGGTCTGCGAGATCGGCACCTTCCAGGCGACCGCGTGCACGACGACGGCGAACACACTCTGCACCGCGTGCCCGGCCGGCTCATTCACCAAGGTCGCCGGCGCGACGACCTGCACCAAGTGCGAGCCGGGGACGACCTCGGCCGTTGGTGCGATGGCGTGTACCCCCTGCGCGGCCGGAACGAGCGCCTCCGCCGCGGGCGCCGCGAGTTGCACGCCGTGCGCGGGTGGCACCTCCGCCGCCGCCGCGGGCGCAGTCACGTGCTCGGCATGCTCCGCAGGCACCACCTCCGCTCCCGGCGCCGTGGCCTGCACGGCGTGCGGCAGCTGCGACGACGGCAACGCGTGCACGGCGGATCGCTGCGACCCCGCGAACGGCTGCGTTCACGACCCGATCGCGAGCTGCGGCGCGGACTCCGGGACGTCAGGCGGGCTCCACGACGACGTCGAGGGAGGCCCAGCCCAGCCCGCCGCGTCCGACAACGGATGCAGCGTCACGGGCCCGCTCGGCCACTCCGGCTCCGGTCACGGTGCGCGCGGCCTGTTCTTCCTCGCCGCTCTCGGGATGGCGCGGCTCGTGCGACGCCGAAAGTCGGCGCGGCAGCACACGTGCTAGCCGAGCGTCGGCTAGAATGCCGACGCGCCGATGAAGAGTCACACCGAGTACTTCACGTTCCACACGAAGAAGAAGCGCGAGCTCGTCCACCTCACGCCACGACTCGAGGGCGTCCTCGAGAAGAGCGGCATCGTCGAGGGCTTCATGCTCGTGAGCGCGATGCACATCACCGCGGGTGTCTTCGTGAACGACGACGAGTCCGGCCTGCACGAGGACATCTGGAAGTGGCTCGAGGGTCTCGCCCCGTTTCGTGCAGAGTACAACCATCATCGCACCGGCGAGGACAACGGTGACGCGCACCTGAAGTCGATGCTCGTTCACCACGAGGTGACCGTGCCGATCACGAAGGGCCGCCTCGATCTCGGGACGTGGCAGCGCGTCTTCTACGCCGAGTTCGACGGCCAGCGCGACAAGCGCCTCATCGTGAAGATCCTGGGTTTCTGAACGTGGCTTGGGCGACCACCAGGCTCGGCGCCACCGGAGCGATGCTCGCGCTCGCGGTGGGCTGCGGGCCGGCGCCAGGAAACGTCGAAGCGCCGAGGGCGATGGACGAGACGGCCAGCCGCGTGGCGCGATTCAAGTCCGTGGAGGACGACGTGCTCCACACGCTGGCGGCGATCGATCGACGCGTGGCCCGACGCGCGCATCTCGAGCCTCGTGAGGAGGATCTGCGACACCTGACGATGGGCGCGGTGCTCGCCGAGGATGCCTCGCTCGCCGTCGTCGACGGGGCGATTGATCCGTTTTCTTTCGAAGCGCGCGCGCGTGGGCTCGCGGCGGTCAAGGCCACGATCGCGACCGCACCCGCCGAGCTGCCGCTCGCCAGCGGACCGCTCGCAGCGCCGGCCCTCGAGAGGGAGCTCCTGCTCCGGCTCGTCGACGAGGAGGTGGTGCGTCTCGAGGAGGAGCGTGCGCTGCCGCGCTCCGCGAGCTCGCTCGTGCGCGCGGTCGTCGAGACATGGCAGGCGCCTGCTTCGCAGCAGCATGCGGCGGAGCGCGATCGCTGGCTGTCGCGACGGCTACACGAGGTGAGCGCCTCGATCTCCGGCGCTGCGGCTCCTGGCACGGGAGCGCTCGACGTCGTGCGAGCGCGAGAGCTCGACGACGCGCTCGATGCTCTCGAGCACGACGCGGAGTCCGGGGGGCTCGTGCGCGCGACCGCGGAGCTCGTGAAGCTTCGCGAGCTGCTCGAGGGCCTGGCGACGCGACCCGCGGTCGCCGCGAGCTCGGACTGGACCTCCGTCGGCCGCCGCCTGCGGGTCCACCTGGGCCTTGCGCTCGCGCCCGACGTGCTCGAGCGCAGGCTCGACGCCGCAGAGCGCGCGCTTCGCTCCGCCGCAACGCGCGCAGCCGACGGGGCACACCTCGACCCGGACGCTCTGGCCGCGCACGCGGCGCTGCTCGTGTTCGCGGGCGGCCCGTGTGCGGTCGCGGTTCCCGGCTCGCGCGTGCGCTCGATGGCGCCTTCGCCCGAGCGCGCCGTCGGTTGTCGCCTTCGGCAGGGCATGCTCTCTGCGACCGACGACACCATGCGCGCGTACATGCTCGTCGCGATGCACGATCACGTGGTGGTCGCGCAATGGGCACTCGACGCGGCGCGGGGGACGGCGACGATCGCGCAGGCGACGGGAAAGCACCGGCCTCTCTCGCGTCCCGGCCCCGACGTCGCGGCGCGATGGGAGAGGATCGCGCTCGCGCGGCCCGTCGCCGCGATAGGCGGAGGCCTCGCGGCCGACGTGCTGTTCGGCGCCGGCGATCCGGGCGCGCGCGCACGCGTATGGTCGGAGCTTGGCGAGGTACCGCTCGACATCGCCGAGCGGGAGCTCCAGCTTCGCGCAGCGGACGCGCCTACGAAGAAATAGCCCTCAGGCGTCCGGCTTCGACGGCGACGCAGCGCGCATCTTCGAGCGCGACACGGCGGCGAGCTTCTCCTCGACCATCATGTCGGCGATGAGGTACGTCGGAGTGCCGGTCTTGGAGCTGCGGTCGGCGATCTCGAGGATCGTGTCGTAGATCTCGAGGGTCTTCTTGCGCGCCTTCTGGGCGTCGTAGCCGAGCACCTCCTGCGCGACGTTGACGAGCCCTCCCGCGTTGATGGCGTAGTCGGGCGCGTAGAGGATGCCGCGCGCGTGGAGGTCGTCACCGTGGCGGGGCTGCGCGAGCTGGTTGTTCGCGGCGCCCGCGACGATCTTCGCGACGATGCGCGGGATCGTGGTGTCGTTCAGGGCCGAGCCGAGGGCGCACGGGGCGATGACGTCACAGGGCGTCTCGAAGATCTTGTCGAGGGGCACGACGGTCGCACCGAACTCGCGCGTCGCGCGCTCGGCCTTGAGCGGGTCGACGTCCGCCACGGAGAGCTTCGCGCCGGCGATGTGGAGCTCGTTGCAGAGGTGGTAGCCGACGTGACCGACGCCCTGGACGGCGACATGGACGCCCTCGAGCGAGTCGCGACCGAGCTTTGCCTTCACACACGCCTCGATGCCGCGACGCACGCCGAGCGCAGTGAAGGGCGACGGATCGCCGGAGCCGCCGCGCGCGATGTCGACGCCCGTGACGTGCTTGGTGACGCCGTGGAGGATCTCCATGTCCTCGAGGCCGGTGCCGCTGTCCTCGGCCGTGATGTAGTGGCCGCCGAGGTTGTCGACGAAGCGACCGAACGCGCGGAAAAGCGCGACGCGATCGAAGTGCTGCTTCGGACGGATGAGGACGCTCTTGCCGCCACCGTGCGCGAGGCCGGCGAGCGCGGCCTTGTAGGTCATGCCGCGCGCGAGGCGAAGCGCGTCGACGAGCGCATCTTCATCGGTGTCGTACGGGAGGAAGCGACAGCCCCCGAGCGCGGGGCCGAGCCGCGAATCGTGGATGGCGATGATGGCCTTCAGGCCGGTCGCCTTGTCGTGGCTGAAGTGAACGTCGCCGTAGTCGTACGCCTTGAGATGTCCAAAGAGATCCATCGGGCGTGGTTCGTACCACGGGACCCGCGCGGCTCGGCAAGCGAGAACGGCGCGGCTCGGCAAGCGAGAACGGCGCCGCTCGGCAAGCGAGAACGGCGCTGCGCGGGTCGCGTCACGCAGCACTGAGGTACGCGCGCTCGATGGCGCCATGCGTCACGTTCGCGCGCGTGCGTCCGGGTTCGCCTATCCTCTCGCGCGTGCGTGGCTTCGTGATCGGTTGCTGGTTCCTGACGGCCTGCGGTGCGGCAACTGCGCCGGCGGCGCCCGCCCCTTCCTCCGCTCCGTCCGCGAGCGAGGCCGCACCTGGCCCGTCCGTTTCGCCGCCGCCGACGCCACCCACGCCAGCGACAACATCGCGCGTGTCGCCGCGCGGGATGCGCCCCGCGACGAACTTGTCGCCGGAGTGCTCTCAGACGGCGCGCGAAGCACGACGGTCGCCGAAGGCGAAGGCGAACCTAGGGGGTCCCGGCACGAAGTGACGGGGGGCGAAGCCCAGAAGAGTAGGAGCTGAGTGGCAGGGCGCGAGTCGAGGAACGAGAATCGCGCTCGGCCGCTCAGTGACCGTGCGGGTCGGGCATACCGTGAGGCATCTGCATGCCCGGCGGCATCTGCATGCCCGGTGGCATCCCCATCGGCATCGGCGGACCGCCCTTGCCGGCGTCGGCTCCGGCGTCCTTCGGCCTCTGGAACTTGCTCGGCTCGGCGAGCGCCCAGTCCGCCGTGAACTGCGGGATGACGAAGACGGTCGCGTCGCCGTCCTTCTGCGCGTAGCGCGACGTACCCGTGGAGGTCTTGCCGACCTTGAGCACGTACTTGCCCGCGCCGTCCTTCAAGTTGATCGTCACCGTGGACTCGGGGCTGTCGAGGCCCGTGTCCGCGGGCGTCTTGCCGTCGCCGAAGTCCTCGGCGTTGAGCGCCTTGAACGCGCGGACCGCGTCCTTGACCTTCTCGCCGTCGAAGTCCGCGATCGCCTTGCCCTTGGCGGTGCCGGCCCAGTTCTCACCCTTCGTGAACGAGAGATCTCCGCTCTTGTTCGCGATGGTGACCTGCGTGGCGTTCGCGTCGTCGAACTTGAAGATCTCCGTGTCGCGCCAGCCCTTGAGCTCGCGCGCGTAGAGGTAGCTCGAGTAGCCGGCCGCCGTGTAGATGCCCGGCTTGCCCTCGACCATGACCATCTGACCGCGCGCGCCCGATTTCCCGAAGCTCGCGTCGACCTTCTTGTCGGCGCCCTTGGACGCGACGACGTGGACGGCCTTGTCCTTGTCGAACTGGAACTCCTTCTTCTGGTCCTCGGAGGGCGCCGCAGCGATGACCTCCTTGACCTTGAGCTCCTTCATGTTGTCGAGCAGCTGCTTGACGTTCGCCTGGTTCGCCGGGGCGACGACGGGCTTGGTCACCTCCCACTTGTCGCCCTTCTTCTCGAGGACGACGTCGCCCTTTTCGGCGTTCGTGATCGTGATCTTGTCGATGTCGTCGGTCGCCTTGATTTCAGGGAGATCCGCGGACGTCGTCGTCGCGGTTCCCTTCGTCGCGTCGTCCTTGGACACCTTGTAGACGGCGCCACCGAGAGCGGCGAGCACCACCACACCAATCCACAGCTGGGTCGAGCGTTCCATCGTTTCTAGGTCCTGTCAGGCGAGCGAAACGTTTTCGCGCGAGGAGATACGGCGGCGCCAGAGAATGACGCCGAAGAGAGCGAAGAGCAGCGGCAGACCGAGGACGAGCGTGCCCTCGACCCAGTGCTGCGTGCGCTTGCGCTCCTTCTTCATGGTCTCGTCCTGCTTCTTGATCTGCTCCTCGCTCATGTCGTCGAAGTTGGGCTTCGAGACGTCGCCGTAAGCGAGGCCGGGCTCCTGGAGGATCTTCGCCGAGACGGCGAGGAGATCCGTATCGCCGGTGACCCAGTCGAGCATGTTCTTGAAGACGAGGATGGTGTTGGTCAGGATCTGCTGCGCGTAGGGCATCGCGAGCTGCTGGAGCATCTCGTCGCCGCCGCCGCCCGGCATCATCATGCCCATCTGTCCCATGTCCGGGCCGTTACCGGCGCGGGCGAAGGGGTTCGCGAAGAACTGCGAGGACGAGATGACGAGGATGCGGCCGTTGTTCGCCGCGACCGCGGGGGTCTCGACGCCCATCTTGTCGCCCTCGGGGAAGGCCGTCTTCAGCTTGCCCTCGACCGTCGCGGCGAGGTTGTACTGGCTGAACTCGCCCTTCGGACGCCACTGGCGCATCGGCTTCATGTCGATGGTGTCGCCGGTCTCGCGGAGGGTCTTCGGCGTGGTGCGCGCGAGGACCTTGAACTGCGCGCCGCAGGGCTTGCCCGCGGGGCACGCGGCGGCGGCCGCCGACACTTCCGGCTGCTTCTCGGGGTGCATGACGAGCGACGAGGCGAACGGGAACGGGACCTGCGAGATCCGGAAGAACGCCGCGAAGCCGGTGTCGAGCAGCTGCTCGTCGCCGGTGAAGCGGAAGTCGTCACGGACGTCGTGGAGCGGCGGGAAGCGCATCGTCTGCGGGCCGCCCTGCGTGAAGACGTTCACGCGGAAGGGCCGACCGAACTCGAGGAGCGCGTCCTTGCGCATCTCGATGCCGTAGCCGCCGAGGAGCTTCTCGAGGCCGTGGGTCGCGAGCGCGCCGTTCATCGTCGCGTCGCTCGCCTTGACGTTCACCGCGCTGGCGATGACCGCGAGGCTCTTGCCGCGCATGACGAACTGGTCGATGCGGCGAAGCTCCTTCTCGGAGAGATCCTTCGCGGGCTGCGTGATGATCATGCCGTCGAGCGTCTCGTCGACCTCGGCGTCGCCGTTCTTCAGGTCGACGTCGACGAACTGATAGAACGGAAAGTACTGGGTGACGATGCCCTGGAGCGTCGGCTTCTGACCGCTGTTCGCGGCGACGAGGTTCGCCTCCGAGAGCTTCATCTCGTCGTGGCCGGTGAGCAGGCCGATCTTGTGCTTGAGGCTGTCGCCCTTGTCGCGGACCTCACGAATCTTGTTCGTGATCCAGAACTCCATGCC
>JANXVA010000672.1 GCA_025351875.1 Myxococcales bacterium
GATTCGGATGTCGACGTCATCGATCTCGTCGAGAAGCCTCGCAGCTCGGAGCGTACGTCGGCGCCGCCGACGCCGTGGCCCTCCGCGATGGAGGCGCCCGTGGTGTCCTCGCGCGTGCCCCCGGTACCGGAGTCGTCCGCGCGGCCGATGCCGGCGTCGGAGCAGCAGATCAGCGTCGCTGCACACCGTCCGCCGTCGTCACGAAGTGACCACACGCGCATCTTGCCGTCCGTGATCGTGGACGTCGCCAGCGAGTACGTCGGGCTGGTCGAGCGTGTCGTTGCAGGCGCGAAGCCGGGCGTCAGCGATTCCCAGTCGGCCGACGACGCCGAGACGGAGCTCCTGCGCGCTGGCGGCTATGCGATGCCCGCGATCATGGCAGGCTTTCCGGGGCCCGTGACGATCGATCCCGACCGCCTCACCGACGGCACGCTCCCGCGCGTCGCGGATTGCGGCCCCGTCCTTCGTCTCGTGGCGAGCCAGCGGCGGACGGCGCTACCGTTCGTGCTCTCGCACGTCGAGGATCCCGACGTCGAGAAGCGCTTCTGGGCGACGTACCTGCTGACGGAGCTCCTCTATCCCGACGTGCTCGATCCGATCGTGCAACGCGTCTTCGATGCCGAGCCGCGTATCCGCCGCGCGGCGCGGGCTGCGGCGCGCGCGTTTGCCGAGGGCCACCCGACGGCGATCGTCGAGAGGCTCGAGCATGTCGCGACGGACGGCGGCGAGTCCCTCGACCGTCGCGCGCTCGCCGTCGAGGCGCTCGGAGAGACGCGCGAGGCCCTCGCCGTTCCCGCGCTGATGCCGCTGCTCGACGACCCCAACGCCCAGGTCGCCGCCGCGGTTCGCGTCGCGCTCACCACGATCACGCGTCAGGACTTCGGGGCCTCTTCGCAGAAGTGGCTGCCGTGGTGGGACGGGAACAAGGACCGCCATCGTCTCGAATGGCTGATCGACGCTCTGATGCACGAGCAGGCTGCCCTCCGCGCCGCCGCCGGCGAGGAGCTGAAGACGATCACCAAGGA
This sequence comes from Myxococcales bacterium, assembly GCA_025351875.1. Classification (GTDB taxonomy): domain Bacteria; phylum Myxococcota_A; class Polyangia; order Polyangiales; family Polyangiaceae; genus Labilithrix. The sequence continues at coordinate 1,026 of JANXVA010000672.1, forward strand.
GTACTTCGGCTACTACGACGACCTGCCGAAGCGTGAGCGCGAGCGCGCCCAGTCACGGTACCGCGAGTGGTGGAACACCGTCGGCCGGGTGCGTTTCACGCGATCTGCGTCTCCTCGCGGCTGAAGGGCTGAACTGCAGCGGCTCGTGGCCGTTGGTCCTGTCGAGCGGTGTGAGTACCGCTCGGGGGTCTCCCGTGAACCGATCGCGCTCATCCGCAAAGACAGTGTCGGACCACGCGATCCGAGCTGTGGCCTCCGTCGAGGATGGGGCGCTCCCCATCGGCACCGTGGTCGCCGGCAAATACGAGATCGTGCGCAAGCTGGCCGAGGGAGGCCTCGGGATCGTGGTGCTGGCGGTGCATCGCGACCTCAATCAGGAGGTCGCCATCAAGTACCTGAAGCCCGAGGCGCTCGCGACTTCCGCTCTCGTCGCCCGGTTCCACCGCGAGGCCAGGCTCGCCGCGAGCCTGCACTCCGAGCACGTGGTTCGCGTGTTCGATGTCGGTCGACATCGCCGCGCAGGCCCCTACATGGTCATGGAGTATCTCGAGGGTAGCGACCTCGCGACCGTGATGACGTCGGGTCGCCTCGATGTCTCCACCGCTGTCGATTACGTGCTCCAGGCGTGCGACGCGCTGGCCGAGGCCCACTCGCACGGGATCGTCCACCGCGATCTGAAGCCGGAGAACCTCTTTCTCGCGCGACGTGGCACGCGCGGCACGATCGTGAAGGTCGTCGACTTCGGGCTCTCCAAGGTGACTGTACCCGCCGGGCAGAGCGGCGCCTTTCCACGGCTCACCGAGCAAGGTGAACGCTTCGGCACGCCGATGTTCATGTCGCCGGAGCAGCTCGCATGCTCGGCGGACGTGGATGCGCGGTCCGACATCTGGGCGCTCGGTGTCGTGCTGTTCGAGCTGCTCACGTCGGAGCTGCCGTTCGAGGGCCTCACGGCGGCGACGCTCGCGGCCAACATCTTCTCCGCGACGCCACGTGATCTCCTGCAGCTTCGCCCGGACGCGAGCCCGGAGCTCGCGGCGGTCATCCTTCGATGTCTCGCGAAGGACCCGGCGGGTCGCTACCGGGACATCGAGGCGTTCGCGGCCGACCTCGTTTCGCATGGCCCCGCGTCGGCCGCCGAGCGGCTCGAGGCGATCCGGCGAGCGCTCCGCACCGGCAGCGTGAAGCCGCCGCGCGAGGAGCCCGCGAGCGCGGCACCGGCGCGCGACTCGGGGAGCGCCAAGGTCGTCGGTCTCGGCGCGCTCATCATGGCCGCGCTGCTCGGAGCGGGCGTCGTGATGCGCCAGCAGCAGCGCGCGCGACCCGGGCAGCACGAGGTGGTGGCCCCTGTCGCGGCGCCTGTCGTGCCGTCGGCGACGTCGGCGCCCGCCATGCGACTGGAAGTACAGGAGCCGGGTCGGGTCGTCGCGCCTTCGCTCACGCCAGCGCTCGAACCAAAGCGTCGTCCCGGGACGCCGTCTCCGTCCGCGCTCGCACGACCGGCGCCGAGCGGCGCTCCGGAGCACGAGCGACCCGACGAACGGGGCATCCGCTTCGAGCGGTGACTCTAGCGCGCTTCTTCCTCTTGCAGGCGCGTGAGGCTCTCGCCTCCGGTGCCGTCGTAGGCTGTGTCGAGCCACGCATCGACGATCTCGGTGGCCACCGGCTCCGAAAGCAAGCGAAGGCTCAGCGCGAGGACGTTCGCGTCGTTCCAGCGGCGCGCGCCGGCGGCGGTGATCGCATCGGTGCACAGCGCGGCGCGGATACCCCGCACCTTGTTGGCGGCGATCGACGCACCGGTGCCCGTCCAGCAGCACACGACGCCCTGATCGAACTCCCCGCGCGCAACGCGCCGTGCGACGTCGGTCGCCATCGCTCCCCATGCCGCCTGCGGCAGGACGGTGACCTCGTGGCCTCGCTCGCGCAGGCGCGCGGCGACATGCTCGACGACGGTGCGCTCCTCGTCAGCCGCGACGACGACCTTCATCGCGCGCTCAGGTTCCCGGCGCTCACGTTCCTGGCGCTCAGGTTCCTGGCGCTCACGTTCCTGGCGCTCACGTTCCGGCGGAGAGGCGCGCGCGCCAGTCGCTCGGGAGATCGAGGAAGCCGTCGTTGTAGAGCATGTCGTAGATCGTCTCGCAGACGACCTCACACACGCCGCTGAAGATCTCCGGGTCGGCGACGAAGCGCAGCGTCTCGTCGCGGAACTGAGCCTTCGTATCGCGTACGCGGCTCAGCATCTCATCCTCGACGAAGGGGACGAGGCGCTGCAGGAAGCGGCGCTCGAACGCGCTACGAAACGTCGGGAATGCCGTCGCGCTGATCTTGTAGCCGGCGCCGGTCCGCGCGTCCGCGAGCTTCGCTTCCTTCACGACCTCGGACGAGAGCTCGCCGAGCATCGCGGGCATCTCCACGGTGAAGAACTGGCTGAGCACCTCGTTCAGGTACTTCACGAGCGTGTTCAGCTCGGGTGTCGTCCGCGCGAGGAACGAGTTCCGCATGTCCTTGATGATGCCGTAGTAGTTCTCCTTCGCGCGCTCCTTCACGGCCTCGTTCACGTACTGGTACGAGTCGAGCTGGGCCATCACGTCGTCCTGGGTGCGCACGAACGCGTGGTAGAGCGACTGGTCCGAGAAGCGCATCGTCTTCGCCTCGTCGCCGGCGCCGCGGATCTTGTCGTGCAGCTCGCTCTCGAAGAAGATTCGCGCGAACCGCTTGCTCACCTCGCCGAGCTTGCGCTCGAGGATGGTCGCGAGCTTGTTCGGACGGAACGTGCGTCCGAGCATCTCCTTGAGGCTCTGGATCAGCTCGACCTCGAGCTGCGCGCGATCGTCGGCAGGCGGCGGCCTGCTGAGCGGCTGCCTCGCGCGCGCCGCAGCCTGCAGCGTCTGGAGCTCCTTGATGACCTGCTGCGTGACCGCGTCGAGCTCGGGACTGGTCTCGAGCTCGGCCTTGTAGTGGACGACCTTCGCCTGCAGCTGCTCGTCACGGAGCGCGAACGCGACATCGGCGAGCGACCGACTTGCTTCGACGGACATGAAGCCTTCCGGAGAGGGCGTCGGCGCGCTGATCTGCACCTTCCTCACCGACGGAGGCAGTGCCACGGGCGGGAGCGGGCCTCGATTGTCGGAAGACATCGCTCGTGATCATACACACGGCGGCGCGGTCACGCGTAGCGCTTCGAGAAGCGAATCGCGTGGTCGTACGGGAACAGATCGTCCTGGATTCCAGCCCTGACGCGCTCCTGCTGTGCGATCCAATACGCCGCATCGGCGAGCTCTCCGTGGACGGCCATGAACACCTCGCGCGGCTTGCCCGGCGGGATGAGGAAGGTCGGGAACTGCTCGGGAAAGATGTCGTTCTTGTCCACGAGGAACCAGGGGTCACTCCGCATCTCGTCCTCATCGTCGCGGGGCGTCGGGATGCGGCGGAAGCGGCACTCGGTGAGCTCGCACAGCTCGTCATAGTCGTAGAAGACGACGCGGCCGTACCGGGTCACGCCGAAGTTCTTGAGCAGCAGGTCGCCGGGGAAGATGTTCGCGCCGGCGAGCTCGCGGACGGCGTTGCCGTACTCGGTGATCGCGTCGCGGACGTGCGCTTCGTCGGCGTTCTCGAGGTAGAGGTTGAGCGGCGTGAGGCGCCGCTCGATGTAGAGGTGCCGGATGACGACCTGATCGGAGCCGGGGACGATGTCCAGCTGGGACGGCGCGAGCTTCTGGAGCTCGGCGAGGAGCTCGGGGTCGAGGCGGTCGCTCGGGAAGGCGACGTCGGCGAACTCGAGCGTGTCCGCCATGCGGCCGACGCGATCGTGTTGCTTCACGAAGTCGTACTTCTCCTCGACGATCTTCCGGTCGGCGTCCTTCGGGGCCTCGAACCAGTCGCGGATCACCTTGAAGACGTACGGGTACGAGGCGAGCGTGAAGACGACCATGACCATGCCCTTCGTTCCCGGCGCGAGCACGAAGGTGTCGCTCGAGTGACGGAGGTGCTGCTGGAGGTCGCGGAAGAAGAGCGTCTTGCCCTGCTTCTGGAGGCCGACGAGGGTGTAGAGCTCGGCCTTCGGCTTGGTCGGCGCGATCGACGCGAGGAACTCGACGTAGGCAGACGGCACCTCCATGTCGACCATGAAGTAGGCGCGGCCGAGGGTGAACACGCGTCCGACGTCCTTCGCGTCGAGGAGGATGGTGTCGACGTAGAGCTTGCCGGTGGCGTCCTGGAGCAAGGGCACGAGCACGGGGATCGTGCTGGCGCCGTTGATGACGCGGCCGATGACGTAAGCCGCCTTGTTGCGGAAGAAGAGCGAACGGAGGACCTGGATCTGAAAGTTCCGGTGGCGGCTGTAGCCCTCGGGGAAGTGCTCCTCGATGGCGCGGCGAACGAAGCCGAGATCGCGCTCGAGGTCCTGGAACCCGTTCTTCAAGCGGAAGCCCTCGAGGACGGAGCGGAAGGCGTCCGTCAGGTCGGTGCCCTCGGGGTAGTAGCAGCGGTAGGTGGGCTCGGTGCCGTCGAGGTGCTCGGTGGACATCACCGGGCGGCCGAAGATGAAGTTGTTGTTGTAGTAGCGGCGGTCGAGGAGGCGCCGGGCGACGGAGTTGAAGAAGGTCTCGGCGCACTCGGGTTGCTTGTGCTCGACCTCGTAGAGGAGGGCGATGTACTCGACCTTGATGCGCCTCCAGAGCGCCTCCTCGCGCCCGGCACCGGGAAACCGCGACGTCACGGCCTCGACCGCCTCGGCGACGCGCTGGTCGTACATGCCGATCCGGGCGCGCTGCGATTCGCGGACGCCGGGCCAGTCTCCGGCCTCGAAGCGCTGCTGGGCGACGCGGCTGGTCTCGCGAAAGAGGCTGTAGTGCTTGTCGAAGCCGTCGAGGATCGATTGAGCGATGTCGGTGCTGAGCGTCATTGCCAGGGTCGAGGATACGAGAAGACGCGGTCGCTCAGGGTGGATCTGTGGACGTGGGTGTCGTCCGATGGGCGCATCCCATGTGCTGCTTCTCCTCGCACGTCGAAAAGGTGTGATCTACACGCATCTTCGCCCGGCCGCTCGAGGCGGGGAGGCAGCTGCTCGTCTACGGGATGTCGCTCGAGGTCGCGTCCGACGTCGCGATGATCCTCCCCATCCCGGTGCCGCCGGGCAGCAGTGACGATGCCGTCCGGTTCGTCGACATGTCCTCGCGTCCCACGTTCTTCGACGACGTGTTCGCGCTGTTTCCGAACCTCGCGCTCGGGAGCGTGCCACGCGCGCGCCTCGCGAAGCTCCGCGCGCGCACGCTGGTGAGCGCGATGGTCAGGGTGCGCATGCGGGCGGCGTACGAGCACGTCATCGATGACGCCCGGGCACCGCTCGACGCGCGCGTGAAGAGGTGGATGCGCGTGAGTGAGCGCGTTCGATCGCGCGACGCGCTGAGGATCCGCGGCCGAATTCGATGGATCGGCGACGAACCACCCTCGTGCGTCGAGGTGGTGGGCGGGCGCTGGCTTGCTAAGCTGTGGCCTGTGCTTGCTCGTCGTCGCGTGCTTGCGGCAGTCGCTGCTGTCGGTGCGCTTACCTTCGTCTCGGTGATGCTCGCGTGCGGAGGCGATTCGCCGACGGACGGCGAGACGCCCACCGACACGCCGGACGCGGGGCTGCCCGAGGTCACGCCTCCGCTTCCTCCGACGGCGACGTGCAAGACCGACGGTGACTGCAGCGCCAAGGGCGGCAAATGCCTCGCGGTCGGCGGCGGACAGAAGGCGTGCGTCGTCTCGAGGAGCTGCACGGGCGGTGACGGCGCGAACAGCACGTGCGGCGGCGTCGCTGGCAACGAGAGCGCGAGCGGTACGAGCGACTGCTGTCAGACGATCGCGGTGCCGGGCGGGAGCTTCAATCGCTTCAACGATCCGCAGTACCCGGCGAAGGTGAGCCCGTTCCTGCTCGACGCTTACGAGGTGACGGCGGGTCGCTTCCGCGGATGGGTCGAGGCGACGGACGGCAACCTGCGCGGTGCCGCTCCGAAGGTCGGCGCCGGAGCGCACCCGAAGGTGAAAGACAGCGGCTGGCGTGCGGAGTGGAACGCCGTTCTTCCGACGAGCCGGGCCGAGGTCGACGCGATGCTCGGCCCCGAGAAGTGCGTCGAGGGCGGCAACATCGACGACTTCGGGACGCTCACGTGGTGGACGTCGGGGCTCGAGGCGAAGGTCAAGCAAGCCAACGGAAGCAACGCAGCGGTGCTTGCGGCGAACACCAAGAGCGCGCTCGATTCGAAGGGCGTGAACTGCATCCCGTGGCACGTGCTGATGGCCTTCTGCATCTGGGACGGCGGTCGCCTGCCGACGGACGCGGAGTGGAGCTTCGCGGCGCAGGGCGGCTCGGAGCAGCGCGTGTTTCCGTGGGGGACGATCGACGCGAAGGACCTCGTCCACATCGACAGCCGCAATGATCTCTCTCAGGTGCCGCTGCTGAAGGCGGGGTCGCCGTTCGTCGTCGCGAGCCTTTACGACCCGACGCTCGGCGCGAACAAGTTTCCCGCGAACTACGTACACTCGTGGGGCGGCCCGTTCCGGACCACCCGCGACAACGCCGCGCACGTCGCGCCGGTCGGTCGGCGCGCGATGGGCAACGGCAAGTGGGGCCACGCCGATCTCGCGGGCGGCATGTACGAGTGGACGATGGACGAGGGGCCGATCGCGCCCGGGCAGTGCACCGACTGCGCGAAGGTGAATTACCCCGCGCTCGACGGGTTCGACCCGAACGCGATGAGCAGCACGATCCCGGATTTTCCGCACGCGCTCTATGCCGGCGGCTCACGCTCGGTGCGCGGCGGCGCGTGGGACAACAGCCTCGGGATCTCGAACAGCCAGAGCGAGGTCGAGATCGAGACGTACACGAGCTACCCGGTGAAGCGGACGTATCGCTCGCTGGGCGGGCGTTGCGCGCGCGACCTGTGAGCGTGTAGCGCCGCGACCACCACGGAACGTTCTGGCGGTATGCGCGCATCTTCGCGTCGTTCGCGTCGTTCGCGTCGTCGGAGAATGAGGACGAGCATCTCGAGCTTGGTCGGGCGATGGAGGCTGAGGAACGCGCCTTGGTCGTCGACGGTCGCGTCGAAGTCGGCGGGAAAGTGAGCGACGAGCGAGCCGTCGGGCGCCTGGATCGAACGTGACGGTCGCCTCGACGGGCGCGGTGGCGTCGCGGTGGCGTCGCCGTTCCTGGGCGTCTCGACCTCGGGGGCGGGGAGGGGGACGACGTGCTCGTTGCCCTTGCCTCCCTTGGCGGAGCGAGAGCCGAGCCGCTGGCCGAGCCAGACGGACTCGAGGCGCGCGGGGAGCTCGAGGCGCGCGCGGATCGTCGCGCCGCCAGGCAGATCCCATTCCCACGCGTCGCCCATCGTGCAGGTCTCCTCGGGCAGAGATGGTCCCGGCGCGGCGTGGGGGTGGGCAGCGCTCCAGCTTGGTGGTTCGAGCTCGCGTGACGCCTGATTTCGCAGGTGATCGCGATGCCGTCAGATGGTCTTGACCTTGTGGTTGGTCGAGACTACTTTGCGCGCCTGTTCCGGGACTTCTGACCCGGACTTGGCGCGCGGTGGAGCAGCCTGGTAGCTCGTCGGGCTCATAACCCGAAGGTCGTAGGTTCAAATCCTACCCGCGCAACTTGGGCTGGAGCACGAGGGTGAAAGCCCCCGGCTCTGGCGATTCGCAGGAAGCCCCGCCTCCAGAAATGGAGCGCGGGGTTTCGTGTTCATGGCGAGCAGCGCCAGCGGGAAGAACCTGCTCTTGGCGATGTAGCTGCCGTCGGGCTGCGGATGAACCGGAAGTGCGCCCCCCTCGAAGAAGCGAGCGAGCATCTCTCGTCCTCGGTTCGG
>JANXVA010000684.1 GCA_025351875.1 Myxococcales bacterium
GCTACATGGCCCCGGAGCAGCACGCGGGAGAGTCGACGGACGCACGCACCGACCAGTACGCATGGGGGCTCGTCGCGTTCGAGCTGCTCGCCGGTGCGCACGTCGTGGCGGAGCTGGCGACGATGACCCGCGACGGCGCGAGCGCATCGCCCGCAGCGCTTCCGAGCGCGGAGCGCCTCGGTCTGCTGCGCGAAAGGGCGCCCGAGGTACCCGACGCGATCGCGCAGGCGATCGCGCGCGCGCTCGAGCCACGCATGGAGAGCCGCTTTTCGTCGATGGCGCCGATCATCGCGGCCCTGGAGAAAAGGGACGCGCCGGCGTCCTCGCCGCGCGTGGATGCGCCGGCCCCTGCGCCGAGCGGCCCAGCCTCGGCGTCATCACGCAGGCGGTCGCCTCGCGTCCTCGCCGCGCTCGCGCTCGCGGTAGTCGCCGTCGGCGCGGCGGCGGCCCTCGGCTCACGCGTGAAGCGCGGCGCCGCGACCCTCCCCCAGGCATGCCACCTCGAGTCCACCGAGACCGTGTCGGTGGCGCCCGACGATCGCCTCACGCTCCTGCCGGACGGATCCGTCGTCGTCGCGCGCGACATCACGCGCGGCCTCGTGCTGGATCGCGCGGCGCCGGACGCCGGGGCGGAGCCCTTCCTCCGCAAGTCGATGTTCTCGGGTCTCGGCACGTACTACGCGACGGTCGACCTCGCCGGCGTGCTTTACGAGGGGCAACCGACGCTGCTCGTCGAGGCGATGCAGGCGAATGGCGGCGGCAGCCTGAGCCTGGCGACAGCGAGCGGAGTGCTCGCGACTCGTCGCATCCAGGGGACGGTCGCGAGCCTGGTCGTGGCTCCGCTCGGGAGCGAGATCGCCGCCGTCGTCGCGGTGAACGAGATCGGCACCCCCACAGTCGCGCCCTTCCTCGGCATCCAGGTCTACGCGCTCGGCAAGGGAGGGCGACCGCCCGCGACCCTCGACGTGGGCATCCCCTCCTATCCGGCCGTCGCCAGCAACGGCACTCGCGTCGCCGTCGCGTACATGATCGGAGCCGGCATGCGCTTCGCGTTTCTCGATGCCACGTTCGAGCGCGTCGGCGACACGATGAAGGTTCCCGGCGCAGACGGTGCGCCCGCGGTTGCGTTCGTCGGCGACTCCGCGGCGGTTTTCTGGATCAGCGAGCGCGACGGCAAGACGAGGCTCACGAGCACGTCATTCACGCCAGGGGCCGCCGCGTTCTCCGCCGCAAGAATCGCGATCGACGAGCCGCTAAGCCCTCGACAGCCCGTCACGGCGCGCCTGCCGAATGGGACGTGGGCTGTCGCCTGGGTCGCCTCGACCGGCGGGCGTTCGACGCTTCGCGTCTCCCCCATCGGCACCGAGGCCGTGCTCACCGGCCCAAGCGCGATCACGACGAGCGCAGCGATCGACCGCCTGAACGCGATCTCGACCGAACGCGGCATCGACTACTGGTGGCACGAGGACGACAAGACCGTCCGCATCGCGCGTGTGAGCTGCAAGACTCCGTGAACGATTAGGGATAGCCGGTGACCGGCACCGCCGCGTACGCGCGCGAGGTCGATCCGTTCCCGAGCTGACCCAGCGTATTTGCGCCCCAGCAGAGGACCGCGCCGGAGGCCGTCGTGGCGCACGAGTGATCGCCGCCCGTCGAGATGCCGAGCGCGCTCGCGACGCCGACCACCGCAGTGGGCTTCGGGATCGACGCGTCATCGGGGACGGCCCCGGACCCCACCTGGCCGTTGCCCGCCGCCCCCCAGCACTTGACCTCTCCTGTCCGGCGGACCGCGCACGCGTGCTCGTAGCCGACCCAGATCGCGATCGCGTCCGAGACGGCCGTGACCGCAGGCGACGGATTGGGCGCCGCGTTCGGGCTCCCGGTGCCGAGCTGCCCCAGCGTGTTCGCGCCCCAGCAATGCACCTGGCCCGACCCCTCGAGCGCGCAGGTGAAGCGCGAGGCCGCGACGACCTGCACGATGTCGGTGAGCGACGCGATCGGAGTCGGTACGAGGCTCTCCATCGTGCTGCCGTTGCCGAGCTGACCCTCGTCGTTCTTGCCCCAGCACTTCACGGTCCCGTTGCCGACGATCGCGCATGCGTGGTGCTCGGCGGTCGCGATCCCGGTCGCGCCGGTGAGCTGCTGGACGGGCGCGGCGGTCGGTCGATCGAGCTTCGAATTGTCGCCGAGCTGGCCGGAGTAGTTCGCGCCCCAGCACTTCACCGTGCCGCCCTTGACGAGGGCGCACGTGAAGCTCGTCCCCGCGGCGACGGCGATGGCATCAGTGACGCCGCCGACCGCGACCACCGATGACGAGCGCTGTGTGGTCCCGTCGCCGAGCTGTCCAAACGAGTTGATGCCCCAGCACATCAGGGTACCGCCGCCCCGGATGACGCACGAGTGCGAGAGCCCCGACGCGAGCTGCACGGCGTCGCTGATCCCGGCGACGAACTGCGGGACCTTCGCGGGAGCGCGGGCTCCGGCGTCGAACGGCACGGCATCGCCGAGCTGCCCGGCGCCGTTGTCCCCCCAGCACTGCACGCGGCCGTCGGACTTGCGGAGGCACGAGTGCAGGTAGCCGAGCGCGAGCTGGACGCTAGCCTCCGGCAGCGAGGCCGCATCGAAGGGCTGGGCGTCCTCCGTAGTGTCGGCGTCGTCCGTGACCGTGCGTCCGCTGTCCTTGTTCTTCGCGAGGGTGACGTCCTCGACGCCGACGAGGGCGCTGCACGCGGCTGAACCCACGGCGAGCGCGGCCAGCGGCGCGAGGAACGGCGAGGCTAGGGCAAGGACCCTGCGCGAGGACCGAGTCACCTCTACGTCGTAGCACCCGTCCGCCTCGATCGGGTCCCTGGCCTCGCCACAATTGTGAAACCTTGGACGGCGGGGGTTGTCACCTCTCGCTCAGGCATGCGTCCCGCGCCCTTCCCAAAGGTTCTTCTCCTCACGTTGTGCATGGTGGCGGCGTGCGTTCCACGACACCGCGCTCCCGCCGCGGGGGCGCGCCTTGGGGTCGGGGCGGAATCGTTCGCCGACGACGGCCCGCTCCGCGTCGTGTTCGCGGGACCGCGGGGAGAGACGCCGGCGCCGCGCGAGGTGACGATCTCGTTCAGTCGGCCGATGCACGCCCTCGACACGCTCGGCGATACCCCGCCCGCAGGACCGCCGGTGGCTCTCGTCACGCGCGCGGCCGACGGCCGTCCGGTTCCTGGCACGTGGCGCTGGTTCGGCGAGCGCACCGCCGTGTTCTGGCCCGACGGCGGGTTCGCTCTCGCGACGGAATTTCGCGTCGCCGTCGACGACCATGCGCACGCGCTCGACGGCGCGCCGCTCGCGAGCGCGCCCGAGCACTCCTTCACGTTCACGTCGCCGCGCCCCGGGCTCGGCAAGGTCGCGTACCAGTACGACGAGGCGCTCGACGAGCACATCCTCTCGCTCGACTTCACGCAGGCGATCGAGCACGCGGAGATCCGGAGGTCGATCCGCGTCGAGGGAAGGGACGCCTCGAAGCGGCTGCGCGTCGTGCCGTACCACGTCGTCGGCGAGGGCCCCGACTCGCGGCTCCGGCTGCACGTGGACAGGAACATCACGACGCTCGAGGACGTGACCGTCGTCGCCTCGCCGACGCTTCGCGGCGTGGAAGGGCCGCTCGCGAGCAACAGCGAGGAGAGAGTCGTCGTCGATGGGGTGGGGCCCTTCCGCGCCAGCATCGTGTGCAGGGACGCGAAAGGCGAAGAGTCGCCGCGCGCGGCCGTCGCGCGCTGCGCGGCCGATGCCACCGTCGAGCTGCACCTGACCGACAACGTCGACACGCGAGAGCTCGCGCGACATCTCGTCGTCGCGGCGCCCGCCAAGCTGAAGCTCCCCGACGACGCTCCGTTCACCGACTCGATCGACCTCTCGCGGGAGATGAGCCTCACAGCCGGCGGCAAGTACCGCATCACGGTGAAGGCCGGCCTGCATGCGCCCGACAAGGAGGTGCTCGCCGAGGATCAGGTGCTCGACTTCGAGATCTCCGACCAACCGCCGTCGATGACGTGGCGCGACATCGGCTCCGAGGCCGTGGTCGAGTCCGCACGAAAGACCGTTGACCTCCACGTCTGGACGATGAACCTGCCCGGCTTCGACGCCGTCCGAGCGCCGCTCGACGACGCGCAGCTCGTGGACTTCCTCTACGGACGCGGCGTCGGCGCGGTGCGCGTCCGTAGCCTCGCCAGGAGCGTGCCGGTGCGGGTCGACGTGAAGAGCGTGAAGAACGCCGGCGCAGCGGCGACGTTCGATCTTCCCAGGAACCTTCGCGGGCCTGGAGGCTCGGGATTTTTCGCCGTCGCCGCGAGCGCGACCGGAGTCGGCGACGACGTGAGCGTCCTCTCCGTCACCGATCTCGGGATCAGCACGAAGTGGAGCCCGCACGGGGGTGTCGTGTGGGTCACGCGGCTCTCCACGGGTGCAGCGGTGGCGCATGCCGGCGTTTCACTCGCGCGCGTGTGGCGCCCGGCCGACCCCGCCGCGCGCGTCGCATCGACCGAGATGTTCCGGACGAGCACCGACGCCGAGGGCTTTGCGGAGATCCCCTCCCAGGTCGCGGCGACGTTCCTCGGCGACGACGAGCATGTGGGGGCACTGCTCTGGGTTCGCGATGGCACCGATCGTACGTATGCGCGCCTCCCGCACCTGAATCCACGCGCCGAGCGCGTGGTCGGCCAGCTGTTCACGGAGCGCCGGCTCTATCGACCCGGCGAGACGGCGTTCGTGAAGGGCGTCTTCCGTGCACCGACGCGGAGTGGGCTCGTGAGCCTGGTCGGACGTCCCGCAACGCTCGAGATCGTCGGGGACGACGACCGCGTGATGTTCACGACGACGAGCCGGCTGGATGCCTTCGGCTCGTTCTCCTGCGACGTCCCGATCCCGCGCGACGTGAGACTCGGACGCACGACGATGCACGCGCGCCTCGGCGGTCCGCTCGAGCGATCAGCTGAGGCTCGTCGCCGGGGGCGCTGGGGAGACCCCGATTGGCCCGCGCACGCCAGCTTCACGATCGACGAGTTCCGGACCGTCGAGTTCGAGGTGAAGGTAGCGAGCGATCGTGCGACCGGAGACCGAAGCGAGTCGGTGACGTTCACCACGAGCGGGCGCTACCTCGTCGGAGCTCCGATGCACGACGTGCCGATCGAGCTCTCCGCGATGCGGTCGCAGACGATGTTCCGTCCGCCGGGCCTCGAGGAGTTCTCGACCGATCCGTACGGGATCACCTCACGCCCGTCGTCGGGCGCGCTGGCGGACACTCCCCCGATGCCGAAGGATCGGAGGCTCGGAGCAGACGGCACCGCGACTGTCGTCGTTCCGCTCGCGCTCACGGGGCAGGTCGGGCCGGAGACGCTGCGCTTCGACGCCGGGATCTCCGACGTGTCCGGCGCCTTCGGCGCGGGCGACAGCGCGTCGCTCCTCGTCCACAACGCCGATCTCTACGTGGGGGTCCGCGCGTCGCATTCCGTGCAAGCCTTCGCCGGCAAGACGGTTCGCGCAGAGATCCTCGCCGCAAGCGTCGACGGGACGCGGCGGCCGGGTGTTCCCGTCCGTGTCGACCTGCTCCAGGCGCCGCAGAACGCAGCGATCGTCGCGACGGGGCTCGGGTGCGATCTCCGCACGGGAAGCGACGTCGTGTCGTGCGAGATCGCCGTGAGCGAGATTGGCTCCTACTGGCTGAGGGCGAGCGCGCTCGACTCGCACGGTCGTCCCGTGCTCTCGGCGAGCGGGTTCTACGCGAACAAGCCTCCGCCTCCTCCGTCTGCGAAGGCGCCACCGCCACCTCCCGCCCCCACGCCTCCGCCTTCACGGCTCCCGTTCGACGAGGCATGCCGCGGACTCCGCGCAAGGGACGACTACCGCTCGATCTCCGTCGACGGAGAGGACTGGAATCGACGCTTCGAGGTGGGGACCCGCGCGCACACCTGCCTGCGCGGAAGCGGACAGACGCTGCTGACCTTCGAGCGCGAAGGCGTGCTGAGGCGCGAGCTGCACGCGCTCGGCCAGCACGGCACCCTGGTCGACATCCCGATCACGACCGACCTCGCGCCGAACTTCGCCGTCTCGCTGCGCTCCGTGAGCGGCCGCAGCGCGCCGTTTCCCGCGGGGTCGCCCGCCCGCACCGACTGGGGCCATCCGACGGCGACGCTCGACTCGGTCGAGCTGCGCGTCGCCGCGCCCGACAAGAAGCTCAGGGTCGCGATCGTTACGGAGCCCGAGTACCGGCCGGGCGCCGAGGTGACGACGCGCGTGCGCGTGAGCGACGCCGCCGGGCAGCCGGCCCAGGCGCAGGTGACGCTCTGGGCCGTCGACGAGGGCGTCATCCTGCTCGAGCCGTTCAAGGTGCCGGAGCTCGCAGAGTACTTCGCGAGCGATCGCGAGATCGACGTCGTCGACAGCGACACACGCGACCGCCTCTTCTTCGAGAAGGTCGGGACGCACACGACGAAGCCCCCGTCGCTCCGTCAAGGCATGACCCAGACCAGCTCCCGCGACCACGTCGGGCGCGCGGTGTTCCGCCCGACGGCGTGGTTCGCCCCGGGCCTCATCACGGGTGTCGACGGCGTCGCCACCTGGAAATCGAAGCTCCCCGACAACCTCACGACGTGGAGGGTATTCGCCGTCGCGATGACGGTGACCGACGGCTTCGGCTCCACGGAGTCGTCGTTCCGCACCAACAAGCCGCTCATGGTCCGCCCACAGCTGCCGCGCTTCCTGCGCGCGGGGGACCACGTCGACGCGACGGTGATCGTCGACTCGATGTCCAAGGAGCCGCTCGACGTGAAGGTCTCGATGCGCACTGCGGGCGCCGTCGCGACCGCCGGCGCGATCGTCGCGTCTCTCGTCGTGCCGCCCGAAGGGCATGTCCCGGTACGCTTCGCGCTCGACGCACGCACGACCGGACGCGGCAACGTGACGTTCCACATCGACGCACCGCGCGCGAAGCTCGCCGACGACGTCACGATCGACCTCGACGTGAGCACGCCGACGCCCTCGGAGACGATCGTGATCGGCGGCGACACGTCGGGGCGGGCCGATGAGCCGATCGGCGATCTCTCGCGCGCGAGGACCGACGTGGGGGGCCTAGATTTCAGGCTCTCCACGAGCCCGATGGTCGGGCTCGCCGAGAGCCTCTCGCAGCTCGTCGAGTACCCCTACGGTTGCACCGAGCAGCTCACCTCACGGCTGGTTCCGCTCGTGCGCCTGCGCGCGCTCTCTCGAGACCTCGGCGTCGCGCTGCCGAAGGACGTCGACGTCGCGGTACGCTCGGCGATCGGCAGCCTGCTCTCGCATCAAAGGGACGATGGAGGTTTCGGGTTCTGGGCTGGGTCGCAGAAGAGCGAGCCGTGGCTGACGGTCCTCTCGCTCGGCGCGCTCCAGGCCGCACGCGACGGTGGTTTCACCGTGCCTCCCGCGCCGACCGAGCGCGCGGGCGCGTACCTCGAGCACGTCGACGGGCTCGACGGACCGTCGCGCGCAATGCTCGAGGATCTCTTCGCGAGCGCGGGACGCCCGCGCGAGAAGCAGCTGCGCGTGCTCGCGACGGAGGCGCTCGCGGGCAAGCTCCCGCTCTTCGCGCGGGCGCTCGTGGCGCGCGCGCTCGTGAAGGTCGACGCAGGGCTAGGGCGGCAACTCCTCGACGGCATCGCATCGCAAGCGCGTCTCAGCGGAGCCACCGCGGTCATCGGCGATGAGGCGAACGTGTCCTCACGCCAAGCTCTCTCCTCGGACGCTCGAACGACGGCGATGGCGCTGCGAGCATTCGTGGTCCTCGACCCGAAGAACCCGCTCGTCACGAAGCTCGTTCGTGGGCTCCTGTCGCTTCGCAAGGACGGGCGCTGGCGGACGACGCAAGCGAGCGCCTGGGCGTTGCTCGCGCTCGACGAAGCGCGTCCACTCTTCGCGCCGGCAGGAGGTGGCGGACCGACGAACGCGAGCCTCTCACTCGACGGCACCGAGATCGCGAAGGCTAGGTTCACGAGCGGCACCGGCGCTCTCGTGGGGACGATTCCGATGGCACGCCTCGCCGTTGCGCCCGGCGCGACGCTCTCCTTCACGACGACCGACGGCGTCCCGCTCTTCTACGAAGGTGCGCTCCGCTACGCGCGGCGTGAGCCGCCGCAGAAGCCGCTCGAAAACGGCATCCACGTGACCCGGTCGATGCGTCTGCTCCGTCGCGGCGCCGAACCCGTCACGACAGCGATCTTCCGCGTCGGCGACTACGTGCAGGTCGACGTGATGCTCTCGAGCCCGGTCTCGCGCGATCTCGTGGTGCTCGACGATCCCTTCCCTGCCGGCTTCGAGGCGGTGAACCAGAGCTTCGCAAACCGCGAGCGAGAGCCATTCCACGCGGATCCGAGCGCGTCCCATGTGACCCACCGCGAGCTCCGCGACGACCGCGTCATCACGTTCTTCGACGAGCTCCCCGCCGGGCAGGTTCGAACGAGCTACGTGCTCCGCGTCGTGTCCGGGGGAACTTACAGAGTGCCGCCGACCCGGGCCGAGTGCATGTACGCGCCGGACGTGTTCGGGCGGACGGCCGCGAGCGTGACCGTCACGAGGCCTTGAGCT
The DNA here is from genome assembly GCA_025351875.1 of Myxococcales bacterium. Taxonomy (GTDB): domain Bacteria; phylum Myxococcota_A; class Polyangia; order Polyangiales; family Polyangiaceae; genus Labilithrix. The sequence continues at coordinate 8,596 of JANXVA010000684.1, forward strand.
CAGGCCGTGTGCTTCACCCTCACGAGCTCCCGAGGGCCGCTCAGAGGTTCGGGCGCGGGCCGAGCAGGAAGTGGAGCGCGGCGGGCAAGCGCGAGGCCCAGTAGGTCTCGTTGTGCTGGCCGCCGGCCTGGACGACGTGGAGCAGATCCTTGCTGTCGGTGTAGCCGGCCTTGCGGTAGCGCGCGGCGAGCTCGGTCGTGTTCGTGACGTCGTCGTTGCTCGTGCCGGAGTCGCCGCTGTCGACGTAGACGCGCAGGGGCTTCGCGGGGCGCGTGGGGGTGCTCGAGACCTCGCCGAGGATCATCGTCCCGCCCCACCAGGTCGACGGGCTCATCTCGCCGACGAGGCCGAAGACGTCCGCGTGGTGCACGCCGGCGTACGCGCTCGCGAGGCCACCGAGCGACGAGCCCATGACGCCCGTTTGCTCCCGCGACGGGATCGTGCGGAGGTCCTTGTCGACCATCGGCTTGATCTCGTCGATGATCATCGACATGTATTGCGGCGCCTTGCCTCCGCCATAATCGGGGTCGACGGAGGGCGTGAGCTCGTCAATGCGCGCGGCGGTGGTCTCGACACCGACGACGACGACCTCGTTGATCGAGCCGTCCTCCGCGCCGGCGTCCAGCGTCTCGTCGACCTTCCACTCGTTGCCGCCGAACGCGACGCCGGGCGTGAACAGGTTCTGACCGTCGTGCATGTAGAGGACGCCGAAGCGCGCCTCGGTGTTCTCGACGTACGTGGGCGGGAGGTAGACCCAGATGCCGCGCGTGCTCGGCAGCTTCGTCGACGTGAACGTCGGATACCTCTTCGAGATCGCGCCCTGCGTCGCCGTGAAGTGCGGGTAGATGTCGATGGTCTGCCCGGGCTTCACGCGGTAGTTCGGTCCGCGAGACCAGAGGTCGCCGAGGAGCGGCTTGACCTCGAGGTCCGCCTTCACGTCGGGCGAGGACCACGTGTAGAGACCGGCCGACGTGGCGGCGAGCGTGAGGCTCTTGTCCCACGAGAGCGGACCCGCGGACCCGCGGATCCCGAGGTCGCCCGGCTTGATCGGCGGAGTCGGCGAGATTGGCGCACGTGCATAGTGCACGCGAACCGACGTGAGCACGGGCCCCGCGGGCGGAGTGACGGTCGTGGTGGGCGCGGGCGGCGTGCCGGGGTCCGAAGAGCCTGGCGCCTCGGCGACGGGCGAGGCGGGACCGTGGGCAGCCGGGCCGTCCGGGGAGGACGAGCAGCCGGCGGCCGCAAGGAGCGCGAGGAGGAGGAAGGAACAGCGACGCATACCGGCGGCGGAAACCTGACCGTAACTCAGGCCTGAGTCAAGGCGGCCCACTGCCTTTTTTGTCAGGGATCGTGGGATCGCATACATCCGGCCGCCCCTCGCGACGCACGAGGGTGATACGGTCGTTTGCGTGGACCGCGCCGCCCTTGCCGCGAAGCTCGATCGCCTCCTCGCCATGCGCGGGGACCCCGTCAAAGGCCTGCCGGCGACGGTATGGGCCGAGTCGCTGGAGGGCCTCGAGAGGGAGCAGCTCCTCCGCGCCGTGATCGAGGTCGTCCGTACGCTCCTCGTCCCGGAATGGGCGGATCGGCGGAAGGACGACAAGCGCCCGCAGGCCGCCCTCGAGGCGGTCGAGGCGTGGCTCAAGGACCCGACGTCCGCCGAGGCTCTGCTCCAGTGCAAGGCGACGGCGAAGGCCTGCACGGCCGCGCGCGGCGAGACCTTCGGCGACCAGCATCGCATCCCCGAAGCCGCGCGCGCCCTCGCGTGGGCGGTCGGTCCGAAGGAGGCAGCGCCGATCTTCGATTCGCTCGCCGCGAGCGAAGAGGAGCTGCTCGCGCGCATCGCGCTCACGTCCGAGTACCACCTGGGTCCGCAGCAGCGCCGCGCCATCGTCGAGGCGCTCCGCAAGGTCCTTCTGCCGCCCGAGGCCCCCGTCGAGGATCCCGCGGTGTCGAGGGCGCCGGCCGGCCCCGCGCCCTACTCGGCTGACGGCCACTTCGAGCTCGGCCAGCGCGTCATCCACAAGAAGTTCGGCGACGTGTCGGTCACGAGTGTGGGCGAGACCTGGATCGAGGTCGAGCTCGCAGACGGTACGAAGAAGCGCCTCGCACACAAGCCGTAGCGGCAGCCGTAGCGGCAGCCGTAGCGACAGCGAGGAGCTCAGCGCTTTCGCGCTCGAGTCCTTCGCTTCACGATCCCGTCGTACGCGCGCTTGATCGCCATGAAGGCGTCGGGTGTACCTCCCTGATCGGGATGGTGCTCGAGCGCCTTCTTCCGAAACGCGGCCTTCACGTCGTCGAGCGTCGCCTTCGCGTCGATCCCGAGGAGCACGTACGGATCGACGGGGCGCACGGGATCATCGCTGGCGATCGTGGGGCGCGCCGACCGCTTCGGGAACGGCGCCATCCCTGCCTGGATGCGCTTCCACGCGCCGGCCCAGTGACCGTCGACGACCTCGAGGGGCATGCCCGCGGCGCGCTCGGCGAGGCCCCTCGCCTCGTCCTCGGTGATCGCGCCTCCGCCCCACGCATCCGGCGGACGAAACGGCTTGGCGGCGGGCTCACCGGTCCACCACGCGCACCAGATGAAGCGCTTACGCTTGGTGCGCGCGAGGGCGTAAACGCCGCGAGAGAGGCCGGACATGAGCTGCGCTCATTGTACGAGCCCAGGACTCAGGGTGTGGGTGCGATTGGAGCGCTCCGTGTAGACGCGGCTGCCGCATTGGCTACGGCAAGGCCCTCCTCGTCCCCATCCCAGGCCGCGGCGGCGAGGCTCGAGGGGGCGATGGCGGTCGCGGGTGTCAGCGCTGCGCTCGTCAGCGACGTGGTGCTCACGGGGACGGTGCTCACAGGGACGACGGCGGTTGCAGGCGCGCTGGTGGCTGTCGTGGCGGCGCATCCCGCGAGAGGCGCCCCGAGGACAGCGACGAGGATGATGCCGACCGTTCCGAGTGCGAGCTTCATGCGGGTCACGAGATACCACCGGTTCGTCGTCGTGCAACCCGATCTCATGGTCAGCTCGCCCGGCGGCGGCGGACGAGCGCCGCGAGACCGAGGAGCACGCCGACGACGGGGAGCGAGGAGCCGCCAACGTTGCGGAGCGGCGTGCTCGACATCGAGCAGCCCTGCGCGTCCGCCGCGGGCTTCTTCGCGGGCGTGACGTCTCCCTCGGATGAATCGCGGCTCGGGTCGCCTTCCGTGGTCTCGCCGGCGGAGGCGGGCGGGTCGGAGTAGCTGGGATCGCTCGCGGCCGGGGTCGACGCGGGGGTCGTGGTCGGCGGCGTCGGCGTGGTGGACGGAGCGTTCGCGTCGACGACCTTGAGGGAGAGCGCCTTGTCGACGGCGAAGCCGTTCGCGATGCCGTCGGTGTCGCAGGAGGTCCAGGACTCACCGCCGTTGGCCGAGGCGCGGAACGCGACGACGAAGTCGCCGGCCGTCGCCGAGCTGACGAGGCCCTCGAAGTCCGCGTCGAACGCGGTGCCGCCCGCGGCGGTGCCGAGCTGCTTGGCGGGGAGCCAGCTCATCTTGGTCGGGTCGCTCTTCGGCGCGATGCCGAAGCGGCCGAACGCGGCGGCGTTCTTGTCCATCGCGGCGAAGGAGACCTTCGCGGAGAGCTTCGCGGACGCCGCGCTCATCGCGACCGGCGCGAGGGTCGTCGCGCCGAGGGTGCACGCCTTCACTTCGCCCTTCGTCTTGTAGCCCCAGAGGCCGTCGGGCGCGTAGTACGGGTGGTCGCGGAGGACGGGCGCGTCGATGAACCAGGGCTGGAAGGCCTTGGGCGCGAACGTCTTGAGAAACTCGGCGTGCTGTCCGAGCTGCGCGACCTTCCAGGCGCCGCCCGAGCAGGACGTGGCGGGTGTCGTCGAGGGGGCGACGGCGGGCGCGCCGGCCGCGGGCGGAGTGGCGGGCGTCGCGGCGGCGGCGATGACGCGAGAGACGACCAAGCCGGAGAGGCCGCAGGTCCCGTAGAGGTTGTAGCCGGAGATCTTCCCACCGGTGGAGGAGCAGACGGGCGCGCCGATGTCGCCGTCGCAGATCTCGGTGCCCTTCGCGGGAACGATCGAGCCGTGCGTCGAGGTCTCCTCGATCATCGAGGCGGAGATCGACGACGCTTCGTTCTTGTCGGGCGAGAAGAGTCCCTTGCCGTCGGTGGCGGCAAACGCGTTGACGGCGTAGCCGTCGCGGAGCGGCATGTGCGTGATGAGCGCGTGCGTTCCGGTGAGCGCGCGATCGAGCTCGACGACGGCGATGTCCGATTCGGCGCCGGGCGGCGTGTGGATCTTGGTGACGGTGGCGCGCTTGCCGAAGCCGTCCTTGTCGGCGGCGTGGCCGAGAATCAAGCCGACCTTCGCGCACGAGGCGGCGGTGACGGCGAACTTGTCGGCGATCATCGCGCCGGCGCACCTGGGCGCGATGTCCTTCGCGGCGCTCTCGAAGAGGAAGACGACGGGCGACTCGATGGCGCCGGAGCCTCCGGTCACGGCGTTGCTCTGGCCGTCGGCGTTGTCGTCCGCGGCCGGGGCTGCGCAGCCGGCGAGGCCGACCGAGGCAACGAGGAGCGGGAGGACCATGGCGATGTTGAGAGAGCGCATGTCAGCATTGGTAAACAAATATCGTACCTACGGAACCTCCTCGGAAACACACGCCTTTCCGCGCCTCGCCTGAGGCCCCTGGGCCCCAGGAGGCCCAGGGTCGGGTCCCAGGGGCGATCCCACCTCACAGCTCGGAGCGCCCCGCGAACTCGCCCTCGCCACCCCCACCATGGGACGATCCTCTTCATGAGGCCGGGTCTCGCCGCGTGCACCCTCGCCGCCCTGGCCCTCACCTCCGACGCCACAGTCGCCCCGCGCCGATCCACGGCCACGGCCCCCCTCTCCCTCTCGCCCGTGCCCGTGCCCGTGCCCGTGCCCGATCTCCTCCCGCCCGAACCTCCCCTCTCCTCATCCCCCGACCTCCCCGCGATCACCTCCCTCGCGATCGACGACGACCTCCCCGCCTTCGTCATCCGCCCCGCTCCGAACACTCCTCCCTCCCGCACCGTCTTTCTCACCGGCTCCTGCACGACCCCGGTCACCTACCTCGAGCCCCTCCGCCACGCCGCCGCCGCCCACGGTGGCATCGTCGCGCTCCAGGGCGACACACCCTGCCGCGACGGGAGTCGCCGCTGGTCGCCCGACACGATCGGCACCGCCGCGCGGATCGACGCCGCCCTCCGCGCGGCGGGCTTCGACGACCTCACCGACATCACGCTCGTCGGCTACTCGCAAGGCGCCGAGCGCGCCGAGTGGCTCGCGCATCGCTTCCCTGCAAAGTACACGCGGTTCATCCTGATGGCGGGCCCGATTCTCCCCTCCCACGCGCGCTTCTCCGAGGCCCACGGCGTCGTGACGCTCGCGGGCTACGGCGACGTCCGCGAGAACATGGCGAACGGCGCCAAGCGCCTCCGCCGCGCAGCGATCCCTGCCCTCTACATGGAGCTTCCAGGCGTCGAGCACGGCCAGCTCGCGCCCGGCGCGAACGAGGTCGTCGGCCTCGCGTTCGACTGGCTCGACGCCAACGCTCGACCTCCGCGCGAGCGCGCGCGCGAGCGCGAGCGCAAGCCTGGACCTCGCCACGTCCAGGCCTCGCACCGGTTCGGCGACCCGCACCCACCGAAATTCACGGCACACTGATCCGTTCGGCCCGCGCGGTGCACCTACCAGGCATGGACACCATGGACCTGGACATCGACGACCCGAACGAGCGTCCCACCCTCCCCGCCCCGATCAGCGGCTCGACGATGCGCGCGTTCGATACACCCGCCGAGGTCTTCTTCGCCTGCACGGTAACGCTGCCCAGCGCGACCCACGGAGAGGCGCTCGTCGACGAGCTGACGGAGGCGGAGGAGCTCACCTGCTGGTGGATCGATCAGCGCCGTCGCGCGCTCTTCGGATGGGTCGCCGCCGCGGTGGCGCTCTGTGCCGGCGTCCTCGTCGCCGGTCTCCTCGCCGCTCCGGTGTAGCCGACCCGCGATCCCGCCCCGCGTGGTGTGTTCTACTGCGGGCCACCACCGTGACGATCCCGACACACGTTCGCTGGGGCATCATCGGCTGCGGATCGATCGCGACGACCGCGATCGCGCCCGCCATCCACTGGGCCGACAAGAACGAGCTCCTCGCCGTCGCGTCTCGCACGCAGGAGCGCGCCGACCGCAAGGCCGCGGAGGTCCGCGCGCCCCGCGCCTACGGTGCCTACGAGGCCGTCCTCGCCGACTCCGAAATCGATGCCGTCTACATCGGCGTCCCGACCGGCGAGCACGCCCACTGGGCGATCGAGGCCGCGATGGCCGGCAAGCACGTGCTCTGCGAGAAGAGCCTCGCCCTCACCGCCAGGGACGCCCACGCGATGCGCGCCGCGTTCGCCAAGCAGAACCTCGTCCTCGTCGAGGCCGTCATGGTGCGCCATCACCCGCAGTGGACCTTCGTGCGGCAGCTGCTCCTTGCGGGCACCCTCGGCAAGGTGCGCCACGTCCGCGCGTGTCTGCGCGCGACGCTGGGCAAGCCCGAGGACCATCGCTGGTCGAAGACCCTCGGCGGCGGCGCGCTCTTCGACGTCACCTGCTACGGGGTGAACGTTGCTCGCATGATCATCGGCGAGGAACCGACGCGCACGATCGCCCGCGCGACGTGGGCGTCCTCCGGGGTAGACCAGTCGACCGACGCGATCCTCGAGTTCCCGGGCGGCGCGGTGGCGATCGTGCACGGCAGCCTCACCGCGCCCTTCGAGCAGGGCGTCGTCATCTCGGGTGACAAGGGCCGCATCGTGCTCGATCGCCCGTTCATCCCGAACTGGGACCCGACCGAGGTGATCGTCGAGCTCGATGGACAGCGCCAAGTCCACCCGATCGGCGGGGCCAACCACTTCCTCCACATGATCGAGCACGTCGGGCGCTGCATGCTCGACCGCACCGCTCCGCTCTTCCCCGCCGAGGACGGCGTCGCGACCGTCGCTGCGTGCGATGCGCTGCTCGCCGCCTGCTCAGCTCCCGCGTAGCCGCGGGCCCTCTACGGGGTGCCACTCGTAGAGGAGGGCTTCCGTCTTGCCGTCGCGCTGGTGGATCACCGCGTGTGTGCGCGCGGCGCGGTACGTCGAGGTCGGGTCGTCCTCTTCGGACCACGAGCCGACGTTGATGTACGTCGCCTCTCCCGCGCGCACCGAGGTCGGGACATGCGTGTGACCCATCACGATGTAGGGCGCGCTGAACAGCTTCGAGATGCGCGCCGCGCGATCCGTCATGTGCTTCGCCGGACTGACGCTCCCGCGTCCGGCCGAGAGGTAGAAGTGCGCCGCGAATCCCAGCGCGACGATCACGCCCACGCCGTGCCATCCGTAGCCGGCGAGCGGCCCGAGGCGAACGAGCACCGTGAGCGTCGCGAGGAGCAGCACGGCGCCGACGCTCAGCGCGAGCCGGTCGAGCATCACGCTCGCGAGGACGCCGCGGAACGTCGTCACCGCGGGCCGGGACTGGAGCGAGCAGAGCGCCTTCAAGCGATCGTGCTCGAGGCGCAGGCGCTCCGCGCGCTCGGCGACGCGCTGGTCGTGCTCCCGCCGCATCGCGTGCGCCGCTTCGGTGAGATACGCGCGCTGCGTCCGCGCGAGGTCGAACACCGTGACGAAGAAGCGCGTCCAGAGGCCGATCATCCCCTTCACGCCGAGCGTGAATGCCCACGCAACGTAGCTACCCAGCCCGCGGTTCTCGTGCCCGTGCTCCTTCAAGCCGGGCGTGCGGCGTACGATGGCGCGAAGCAGCTGCTCGCTGTACCCGCGCTCGACGCGCCGGGGATCGCGCGGCGAGACGGGCGCGAGGATGAACGAGGTCGCGCAGAACGGATCGTACTGGTGACCGTGCTCGATGTAGACGACGCCCTCGCGGTAGAAGAACCACGGCTCGAACTCGATCGCCTCGCGGACGCGCGCCCGCGCATCTTCGGGAACCGACAGCGCGATGAGCGCGCGAAGGTCGTCCTTCAGCGAGTCCCAGTGGAGCTCGATGTCGTGGTTGCCGTGCAGCACCGTGAGCGCATGGCCGTCGGCGACGAGCTTGCCGAGCTCGTCGAACACCTCCGCGTGGCGCTTGGCGACGCGACGCAGCTTGAGCCGCGCGTGGTCCTCGGCGCTCCCGACGCCGTTGCGCCGCTCCTCGGGGGTCAGCTCGGTCTCGAGCGGCTCGTCGTGCCTCGGGTCGACCGACATGCCGACGAAATCGATGAAGTCCCCGGCGATCACGATGCGCCAGCGATCGGCAGCGGGCGGCCCCTCGGCGCGATAGTGCGCCAGCATCCGAGCGAGGTCCCGGTCGACGGAGGGCGACCGCGGGACGCGAGGGCCCGCATCGTTCAGGTCACTGCCCAGATGCACGTCGGAGAAGACGAGGATGCTTTCCGTCGGCTCTTTCGCGGCGTCCACGCCCTCTCCTTAGCTCGGGGGAGGCCGCGCGCGAAGCCTGGCCTCAGCCCGAGGCGAGCTGCTTCGGCCCGCCACATCCCGTGCCGCTGACGAGCCGGTCGAGCATGTCGATGGGTGAGAGGCGGCGGCGCGCGGCCGCGCCATCGCGAACCCCGACACCGACGCGGCGCATCCAGGCGAGCTCCTCCGCGTCCATCGGGCCACGCTCGAGCGCGACCAGCGCTTCGTCGAGCTGGGCGCCGTCCTTCGGGGCCGCGAGCGAGACGTCGATGTGCGGCGTGCTCAGCGCGAAGCGATAGCAGTCGGAGGGACGAGGGATCTCCTCTCCTCGCGGCACGTAGCGAGGATCGAGGAGCGTGCCCCAGCGCGTCGCCGTGAACGCGACCATGCCCGGCCGCCGCTTCGTGAGATGCGGGAAGACCTCGCGCTCGGCGCCTGGATGCGCGGCGTTGTAGCGGACCATCAGGGCGTCGATCGCGGGGTTCGCGATGAACCCCTCGAACGCCGGGCGGTGATGGCACGAGATCATGATGTTGCGCACCTTGCCCTTCTCGCGGAGCGCGAGCGCCGCATCGAGGATGCGCGGCGGCGGCTGGCCGTTCCACCAGGCGAGGCAGAGCGCGTCGACGTAGTCCGTCCCGAGCGCCCGGAGCGAGCGGTCGACCGACCACTCCATGAGCGACGGCCAGCGCGTGTACGACTGCACGGCCACCACCATCTCGGAGCGGTGCTGCTTGCCGAGGTTCGCGAGGCCGCGCGCGAAGTCGCGCCGACGGAGCGAGCCCCACAAGAAGAACCTGACGCCTCGCTCGAACGCCCGCTCGACCTCCTTGCCGGGGAGACCAGGGCTAGACCCGAGACCGAGCGCGGAGGTCGTGAGCCCGGTCGAACCGAAGGGACGCAGAGCGAAGGGGGTCATCGCGCCGTCCGATGCGCGGGCGCGTCCCCTCGTTCCGTCCGGCGGCACCCGGACCCGTTTTTTTCGGGCTTTCGTCCCGTGTTTCCGTTTCGGCAACGGTCCCATGCCTCGACATTTCAAGCACCTACGAGCACAACGCGGCGGCGATCGACGGCCGAAAGGATGGGTCGACCGCCAAGAGAGCATCCAATGAACCGAACGACCTCGATCCTCCTCCTCAGCCTTGGCCTCGCGACCGCCGCCGGTTGCTACACGGGGCCGAACGGCGACCTCAGCGCCGCGACGCGCGGCCCCGGAGTGAGCACGGATGGCACCGAGCTCACCCCCCAGGACGAGGTACCGGGCGCGGACAGCACGGCCCCCGTGGCCGAGGGCCTCCCGTGCGAGGTCGCGAAGGTGCTCGCGACCTCGTGCACCGACTGCCACGGCGCTCGCCTCACGGGAGGCGCGCCCAACCACCTGGTCACGTACGACGATCTCGTCGCCCCCTCGCAGGACGATCCCAACAAGACCATCGCCGAGGTCTCCCTCGCGCGCATGAAGTCGACGAAGAAGCCGATGCCGCCCGACGGCGACATCGGCGCGGACGACGTCGCCGTGCTCGAGCACTGGATCACCGCAAAGATGCCGAAGGGCTCGTGCGCCACGAAGGCGCCGCCGCCCGATGGCGGCCCCGGCGCCACCGACGCGGGCAGCACCGACGGCGCGCCGCCGAAGGACGCGGGACCGACACCGACGGTATGCACGAGCGGCACGACCTGGGCGCAGGGCACTCCTTCGTCGGCGCTCATGGCGCCGGGCAAGGCGTGCATGGCGTGTCACTCGGCGATGGGCGGCCCGAGCTTCACGCTCGCCGGCACCGTCTACCCGACGTTGCACGAGCCGAACAGCTGCAACGGCGCGACCGGCGCGGGCCTGAGCGTCGTCATCGTCGACGCCGCCGGCAAGAGCCACACGATGCCGGTCAACGCGGCCGGCAACTTCATCCGCGTGACGGGCATCCCCCTGCCCTACCGCGCCATGGTCGTGAGCGGCACGAAGGTCCGCGAGATGAAGACGCCGCAGACCGACGGCGACTGCAACGGCTGCCATTCCGAGCAAGGCAACGGCGCGCCAGGCCGCGTGATGGCGCCCTGAATACGCAGCTCCTGCAGACCCGGCGGCCTGACGTGACGGCCGCCCCTCCGTGAGCATGGTGTAGAATCCGAGGAGTGGTACGTCGCGACTCTTCGGTGATCACTGCGCATCACGACGCGCCTGCCTTCTGCGACGTCGTTCACTGCCGCTCTGGTCGCGTGCTCGGGGAGCGATGGCTCCGCGTTCGGCGACACGCCGCCGGATCAGGGGCCCATCGCGCCGAACGCCGGCGAG
>JANXVA010000686.1 GCA_025351875.1 Myxococcales bacterium
GCCACCAGACGATCGGCCCTGTTCACGCGAGCGGCGCCGCGCGCGCCGGTGAGTACGAGGGCAACGCGACGTGGACCTCCTTCGCGACGGGCGCGGTCTTCCGGATGCGCCCCGAGGACGGCGTCGGCGTGTCCGGTATAGGCAACAGCGGCTACCGCCTCGACAGCACCTCGTTCGTGGCGAAGGCGCTCGGCGCCGGCGGCCCCGGAGACCCGATCGTCCACCGCCGCACGCCGCCAGAGGCCAAGGCCTACCTCGGCTCGAGCGAGTTCTGCGGCGCCTGCCACGACGTGCGGCTCTTCGGCACCGACTCGATCGGTGTCCGCGAGAAGGGCGAACACTTCAAGCGCCTCAGGAACGCGTACTCCGAGTGGAAGACGTGGGCCGACACCGAGAAGGTCGCCGGTCGGCGCGCGGCGACGTGCCAGGACTGTCACATGAGCCTCTACCCGGGGGTCTGCGTCGCCGGTGCGGGCTCGGCGTCTGCCGCCGGGGCCGACGGCTGCCCCAGCGGCTTCCACTTCGAAGCGCGCGCGCCGGGAGAGAGGGCCCGCGGCATGGTTGCGTCCTCGTCGAGCGAACCGCGTCCGATCGCGAGCCACTATTTCACGAGCGTCGATCTGCCGCTCTCCACCGAGTTCGAAGACAAGTGGGCGAATGACGCCACGCTCGACGTGAGCGGCTCGCCCGTCGGCCTCGAGCTGCGACGCCGCCAGCTCCTCACGCACACGTTCAAGTTCGCGCTCGGGCGTGGCACGCGCGTCGGCGGCCAGCTCGACATCCCGGTCGAGGTCGAGAACACGGGCGCGGGCCATCGCGTGCCCGCGGGCTTCAGCCAGGAGCGCGAGATCTGGGTCGAGCTCAGCGTGAAGGACGCGCGCGGCGCCGTTGTCTACGAGGTTGGCCGGATCAGCGATGATGACGCCGATCTCCGCGACAAGGCCTTCGTCCGTGTCACCACGCGCGACGACAACTTCGACTTCAAGGGAAGGCCGCAGGGCGTCTTCGGCGCGGACGTCGTCGACGGCCCGGACGTTCCGCGCTGGAACCCGAACCCGCAGGTCGGCGGCACGACCTTCCGCGGCAAGGGGCTCGTCAACTTCCAGAACGGCTTTCTCCGCTGCGTCAAATGCATCGGGGTCATCGATCGCGACGGCAAGTGCCAGCCCGGGGCAGGGCAGGGGCGAACGCGAGCCGACCGCTTCGACGACGGCGCCTACGACCTCGACACCGGCGAGTGTCGCTCGAACCTCACCGGCTCCAACGCCTTCTTCGAGACGTACTTTCCCGTCGGCGCGCTCGACGCGGACCGCGGCGCCGCCAAGGCCCCGGACGCGATCCTCGACACGCGCTCGGTGCCGCCAGGCGTCCCGATCCGCTACACGTACGAGATCGAGACGGCGGGGCATCCGGGGCCGTTCGTCGTGCGGGCGAAGCTCCGATTCCGACCCTTCCCTCCGTTCTTGCTCCGCGCGTTCGCGGACTACGAGGCGCGTAAGGCCTCCGCCGGGCTCCGACCGAGCGGCGCCCAGCTCACGACCTCGATGCTGCGTCGCAACCACCCCATCGATCTCGCCGAGGCGAGCGCGACGATCGATTGAGATGGACGAAGTCGCCGCTCTCTCATCGCGCTGGCCCGCCGTCGTGTGGGACGCCGCCGTCCTTCGCGGGATCGACGCGCGCGCACGCGCCGAGATCGAGGCCTCGGGACGCCTGCGCAAGATGGTGCCCGGCGAGATCGTGTACCGGCCGGGCCAGCCTGCCGATGCGCTCTACGTCGTGGTCGAAGGAGCGTGCGTGCTGTCGGCTGTCCGACGCGGAGAGGCCGAGGCGAGCCGCATCCGCCGCGCCGTCCGCGGCGAGATCTTCGGCGAGGAGGCGACCGTCGTCTCGTTCGGCGTCCGCCAGATGGAGGCGCAGTGCGACGAGGCGGGGACGATCGCCGAGGTACCGCTCACCGTGCTCCGTCGCGCGATCGGGCGCGCCGGAGGGGGGGAGATCGCGACGCGCCTCGAGCGCTCGCTCAAGCGCGCGGCCACGCTGGATCTGCTCCGGACCACGAGCTTCACGCGCACGCTCCCCGAGCGTGACATCGAGATCCTCCTCGACTCTCTCCGGCACGTCGAGGTCGCGCGCGGCGAGCACGTCTATCGCGAGGGTGACGTCGCCGACGCCGCGTTTCTCGTCGCCGACGGGCTGCTCCAGGCGCAGAGCGAGGACGACGGAAAGCCTCGGGTCGAGGCGTACCTCGCGCGCGGCGATCTCTTCGGCGACGACGAGCTCGACGACCGCTCGGTGCGTCGCGTCGCCGTCGTCGCGTCGGGCCCTACCTGGCTCGTGGCGGTCCCGCGTGACGTCTTTCTCGTCGTCGCGCGTCGGAATGCCTCCGCGCTCGAGGGCGTCCGTCGCGTCCGCGCACACGGGCTCGCACCGCCGCTCCGGGGCGGCGGCGCGCGCACGACCGCCCACGTCTTCCAGGACCTCTATCGGATGCGGGTCGCGCGCTCGCTGCTCGTCATCGATCAGGACTCGTGCGTGCGATGTGGCCACTGCGCATGGAGCTGCGCGAGCGCACACGACGACGGGATCTCGCGCCTCGTTCGCCGCGGCGACAAGATCGTGGTGCAGCGCGAGGAAGAGCTCGCCCCGCGCGCGGGCGAGGACGTCGTGGCGCGCGTGGTCCGGCTCGCCAAGGAGGTGGAGTGGGCGCCGCTGCTCGTGCCAAACAGCTGCCAGCACTGCAAGAACCCGAGCTGCATGATCGACTGCCCGACGGGCGCGATCGGCCGCGATGCGCGCGGCGAGGTCTTCATTCGCGAAGATCTCTGCACCGGCTGCGGGAGCTGCGCGAAGGCCTGCCCGTGGGACAACATCCAGATCGCGCCGCGGAGCGAGACCAAGGGGAAAGGACCGAAGAGCCCGTTCCCCGAGGTCGCAGTGAAGTGTGATCTCTGCGCTGGGTCGGTCGCCGGGCCCGCCTGCGTCGCGTCTTGCCCGACGCAGGCCATCGCGCGCATCGACCCCAACGAGGCGCTCGTCGAGCTGCGGAGCGTTCCGCGCGCGACCGTGCTGGGGAGAGCCGTGCTGGGGAGCACGCCAGCCGGGCTCCTTCCGCGCAGGCTCCCCGCGTGGCCGTGGGTCTCGGGCGCTGCCCTCGCTGCCCTCGGCCTCGCGTTAACGTCGCTCTCGGTATGGACGAGCGGCATCCTCACGGGGGCGGTCGTCGTCCTGCTGGTCGCCTACGCGGGCGTGAAGCGCTCGACCAGGCTGCTCGCGCGCATCCCGCGGTCGACGAGCCTCGGTCGCGTGCTCTACATCGCGCACCTCGCGGTCGGAATGGTCGCGCTCGGCGCGACGCTGGCGCACACGCACGGCGGCGCGCCGGGGAACGTCGCGGGCGCGCTCGCGCTCGCGATGACGCTCGCGCTGGGAACGGGCCTCTTCGGCGGCGTCGTGCAGGCGGTGCTGCCTCCGCGTCTCGCCAGGCTCGAACGAGGCAGCGTCCTCCCCGAGGAGCTCGCGGCGCGCCGTCGCGAGCTCGACGAGCGGATCTTCACGCAGCTCTCCGGTCGGAGCGAGGTGGTCAAGACCCTGTATGGTCGCGTCCTGCGGCCCTACCGGGCGTCGCGATTCGGCTCGATGCTCCTCGTCGCCTCCGGACGGCGGCTTCGCGACGAGGAGAAGCGCGTGCGCGCCGCGCTCGGCGGGCTCCTCGATGGACGAAGGAGTGAACGCCTCGACGGGCTCGACGAGCTCGTGAGGCTCGTCGTCGAGCATCGTGCCGTCGGTGCGCTCCGCATCCTCACGTTCGCGCTCCGTGGGTGGCTCCCCGTTCATCTCGCGGCGATGGGCACTGCACTCGTGCTCCTCGTCGCACACGTCGTCGCCGTCATGGTGCGCAAGTGAAGGAGCGCCCCCGAACCAAGATGCTCCAGCGCACGACGCGCACCAGTGACGTCACCCGCGTCCGGACCATCGCGCTCGCCGCGCTCGGAGCCGCAGTCGGCGCAGGCGCGGCGCTCGCTGCGGGCATCACGCCGACCGGCAGCGAACGCCCACTGGCGCGCCCGCATGCGAAGGCGAACATTGCCTGCGCGAAGTGCCACGAGGCACCGTCGCCGGCAGCGAGCGCCCCGGCCCCCGCGGAGGTCGCCTCGGTGGGCACGCCGCCGTTCTTCGCCGCCCGCGCGTGCAAGGCGTGCCACGCCGGTGCTCAGCACCTCGCGACGCGGACGGCGCATCGCGCGCTCGCGGCGCGCGGCGAGCTGACCTGTGCGACCTGCCACCCTGCGCACGAGGGCGCCCAGGGCGTGACCTTCGGCGAGGACGGCAGCTTCGTGCGCTGGGGCGCGGGCGCGGAGGTCGCCGCATCTCGCCACGTCGGCGGCGGCGTGAAGGCCGGCGCCACCGTTCCGCTGATCGCCCTCCAGGCCTGCGCGAAGTGCCACGATCCGACGTCCGCAAAAGACCCGATCGCCGCGTGCGTCCCCGCGGAGGTGAGAGCCCGCGCCACCCGCGACGGTGGAGCCGAGGCGCTGCTCGCCCAGACGGCGAGCCTATGCTTCGACGAGCACCGGAGCTTCGCCGTCGCCGAGGGCCGGAAGACGGCGTGGGAGGGGGCGCGCGAGGCTGCGACCACGACCGCGTGGGTGGGTGGCGCGCGGGCGACAGGCTCGCCATGGCTTCCGCTCGGCGGCGGGCTCGCCGGCGCGCTGGCGCTCGGAGCGTCGGCCGCGCTCCTCGAGCGCCGCAGGCGTGGCAGGTCGACCGCGCCGGCCGGCCGACCGTCTGCCCCGGCGACTCGCAAGCGCCTCCCGACGATCAACACAGGGACCTGTCTCGGCTGCTACGCGTGCGTCGATGCGTGTCCGTTCGACGTGCTCACCATCGAGCGCTACGTCGCGGTCGTCGCTCGCCCCGAGGAGTGCTGCGGTGTCGTGCTCTGCGCGCAGGTCTGTCCGAACGGGAGCCTCACCATCACCGAGGGCGAGCCGTTGCTCGACCGACCCGTCGTCGACGCGCACCTCGAGAGCGCGGACGTACCGGGCCTCTTCCTTGCTGGCGATCTCACTGGCCTTCCCCTCATCAAGAACGCGATCAACCAGGGCGTTCAGGCCGTGGATCGCATCGCGACGACGCTCAAGAGGGGCAAGGAGCCGTTCGACGTGATCGTCGTCGGGGCTGGGCCGGCTGGCCTCAGCGCTGCGCTGCGCGCACAGGAGCGCGGTCTCTCGTGCGTGGTCGTCGAGCAGTCGACGGTCGCCGCGAGCGTGAAGAGCTTCCCCCGCGACAAGATCGTCTACGACCCGCCGCTCGACTTGCCCGTCGAGGGCGAGCTCTGGCTCAAGGAGGCGACGAAGGAGGAGTTGGTCGCGCAGTGGACGCGCATCGTGCGTGCGCGCGCGCTCGACGTCCGTGAAGGGCGCCGCGTGACGAACATCGAGCGCGACGGCGGCGCCTTCGTCGTCCACGGTACGATCGGCGAGTCCTCCGTCGAGACCTTCCGTGGCTCGCGTGTGGTCCTCGCGATCGGTCGCCGTGGCACGCCGCGCGAGCTCGACCTCGCGATCGATCCGGGCGCAGAGGTTCGCGTCAGCTACGCCCTCGCCGACGCGCGCAGCTTCGCGGGGAGGCGCGTGGTCATCGCGGGGCTCGGCGACTCGGCGATGGAGGCCGCGATCGCGATCGCCCGTCAACCCGAGGCATCCGTCACGATCTCGTACCGGGGCGCGACCTTCGCGCGCGGCAAGGCGCGCAACATCGCCGAGGTGAAGGATCTCGTCGCCAAGGGGAGGCTCCGGCTGCTCTTCGAGACGCTGCCGGTCGCGGTCACGAAGACCTCCGTGACACTGGCGGGTGTCACGTCGGGCAAGGGCCGACGTACGCTCCAGGCCGACGCCCTCCTCGTGCTGGTGGGAGGTCTGCCCTCCTGGGATCTCCTCGTGAAAGCCGGCCTCCGGCACCCTGGAATGGTGCAGACTTCCTAGCGATTTCCTCCTTTCGAGGGTCTTTCCGGCGCTGTAAGCACTGCGCCCGCCGTGCGTTGAAAGTGCAGATCGTTCCGCCGCCACGCCCGTAGAAACCACGCCCACATGAAGCTCAAGACCACTGTCGCTCTCGCTCTCTGCGGCGTCCTCGCTTCTGCCGCGGGGGCGCTCGCGATTCCGATGTCGCCGGCGACCGCGACCAAGGAGCCCTGGGTCGACGGCAAGCCAGCCAGCGGCGACCCCGCCGAGGCGAAGGACCCGGCGCGCATCACCGCGGGCGATACCCTCGCCATCGACGCCCGCCTCGGACACGCATCGATCGCCAAGAACAGCCGCGGCGAGACCTTTCTGTTTGCGCAGATCGCCGCCGCCGAGGAGAAGGGGGGCACTGCGTCTGCCGTCTCGCCGATGAACCTCGCGCTCGTCATCGACCGCTCCGGCTCGATGAAGGGCGACCGCATCGCCAACGCCATGAACGCCGCCGTCGGAGCCATCGAGCGCCTCCGCGACGGAGACAGCGTGACCGTCGTAGCGTTCGATTCGAGCGCGCAGGTCGTCGTCCCCCCGACGCGCGTGAGCTCGTCGACGCGCGCCTCCATGGAAGCGGCAGTGCGCAACATTCGCCTCGGCGGTGACACGTGCATCTCATGCGGCATGCTCGAAGGCATGCAGCAGCTCCAGCAGGCGTCGCTCTCCGGTGACCGCGTGAACCGGATGATCCTGCTCTCGGACGGCGCCACCAACTCCGGCATCAGGGACGTTCCTGGCCTCCGCGCAATGGCGAACCGGATGACCAGCAAGGGCGTCACCATCTCCACCATCGGCGTCGACGTCGACTTCGACGAGAAGGTCATGGCCGCGCTGGCCGCCGAAGGGAACGGGCGCCACTACTTCGTCGCCAATGCGAGCGGTCTCCCCGCGGTGTTCTCGCAGGAGTTCGACGACATCCTCGCCTCCGTCGCCAAGGAAGCCGAGCTGACCATCGAGCTCGCGCCCGGGGTCGAGATCGCCGAGGTCTTCGACCGCAGCTTCCGCCGTGAGGGCTCGAAGATCGTCGTTCCTTTCGGCACGTTCAGCGCAAAGCAGGAGAAGACGGTCCTCGTGAAGCTGAAGGTCCCCGCGGACCGCGAAGGCAACCAGGCGGTCGCCGACGTGAAGCTCGCGTACCGCGACCTCGTGAAGAAGAGCGACGGCTCGGTCGGCGGCAACCTCTCGCTCGCCATCCGTAGCGACGGCACCGAGCAGCGCGAGCTCGACCCGTTCGTCGCCGCCCGCGTCGAGCGCAGCCGCACCGCGTCCACGCTCACCGAGGCGAACAAGCTCTTCGAGGCCGGCCGCATCGGCGAGGCGCGCGCCAAGCTCGCCACGCGCTCCACGGAGCTGAAGAAGACGGAGAGCGAGTCCCTCGCGTTCGCGAAGGCCGCTCCGTCGACCGCGCCGCGTCGCGCTGCCAAGTCGCTCGACAGGGACTTCGAGGACCAGCTCGGCGCCGTCGCCTCGGCCGATCGCAACTTCGCTCCTCCTCCGGGCCGTCCGAGCGGCGGCGTGGGCTCCTTCGGCAACGCGGCGCCCGTCGCTGCCGCCCCTGCCGCCACCGTCTCGCCCCAATCGCGCGAGGGCAAGGCCCAGGTTCGCATCAACCAGCAGTCGGCCTCCGAATTCGGGTTCTGACCGACCTTCGGGAGGCTCGTGTCGTGTGAGTCACACGATCTGACCGACCTTCGCCGCGCTGCGAGTCCGAGGTAGTCTCGCGGCGTGGCAGGCCCAGGTCCGCGTCTGCTCGAGAAGTGGCCGACGGACGACCGCGGCCCGCGCTTGACCCGCGGGACGAAGAAGCCCCGGGCGATCGCCTGGTTCGGGTTCAGCGCATTCTGGGGGCACCTTCGCCATCTCGTCGCGTCGGTCATCGCCACCGAGAACATCGACTCCCGGCAGTGGATGATCCCCGAGGCGCCCGACGTCCTCCTCGGTCGGGTGCTCGAGATCATCGGCCCGCGCGCCACACGGACGACCGCCCAGGCGATGGCCCAGCGCGAGGGGACGCTCGCCGAAGCCATGGGTGGCGACGTCTGGATCGACTTCGTCTCCGATTGTGGCGATGACGTCACCGTCAGCGAGGCGGTCGCCGAGATGTTCGTCGCCGAGTACGAGGTCGCCGATCCCGACGCGCCCTCCGAGAAGCTGGTTCTCCCCCGCGGCGACATCCTGTTCCTCGGGGGGGACCTCGCGTATCCCGTCGCCACCGTCCTCGAGATGACGCGTCGCCTCGTCGAGCCGTGGAACCGCGTGCTCGAGAAGCATACCGCTGGCGGACCCCGCGTCCTCCTCGCCGTCCCGGGCAACCACGACTGGTACGACGGCCTCGACGGCTTCTCCCGGCTCTGCCAGGCGCCGTGCGCGTTCGAGGATCGCGCGCCGACCTCCGCCGATCCCGATCCGCTCCACCCGCAGCCCGATGAGCATCCGGTGCTCGCGTGGGCCGAGGCCTTCGCCCGTGGTGACCAGGTGAAGAAGCCGACCGCGCTCGCCCTCGCTGGATATCTACCGGTGCAGCGCGCGAGCTACTTCCGGTTGCCGCTCGCGCCCGGCCTCGATCTCTTCGCCGTCGATCGGCAGCTGAAGCGGGTCGATCCCCGACAGCAAGCCTACTTCGCGATCCCGGGCGCGCCTGCGCGGCTCGTGGTCCTGCCCGATCCCGCGCGGGCCTGGGGCGAGGAGCGTCCGAACGGCGTCGCGACGCTGAAGTCGCTCGGCATCGTCATGGACAAGAGCCCGACGCTCCTCCTCGCCGGCGACGTTCATCACTACGAGCGCTCCGCCGAGGGCCGGAGCATCCACGTCGTTGCGGGGGGTGGCGGCGCATTCCTACATGGTGCTCGGGTCGCGGGCGACGCCGCGTACCCGATCGTCGCCGAGTTTCCCGGTCCGCGCGCCTCGAAACGGATGCTCCGCGAGCTGCCGATCTTCTGCGCCCTCGGCCGCGCCGGCTGGCTCTTGCCCGCCGCGTTCGCGCTGGGGGACACGCTCGCCATCGCGGCTCACTTTCGCGGGGGCCTGCAATCGAGCGCGACCGTGGCGCTCGCAATCAGCCTCATCGTGGCATTCGGGACCGCTCTCCTCGTCGGATGGCGGCGTCACCGAGCAGCACGCGTGGTCCCCTTTGCGGCGCTCCTCGGCCTGGCGATCGGCGCCATCCCTGTGGCAATCGGCATCGGTACGGACGCCTTGGCGATGCGCGTCATCGGGCAGTGGGGAGCCCCCGTGGCACTCATCGGCGCCGTCATCCTGGCGACGATGGCGAGCAGTTTCCTCTTCGGCGTGATGCTGATGCTCATCGCTCGCCTCGGGCTCAGCCATGCGCAGGCCTACGCCGCCCTGGGTTCCCCGGGGTACAAGCACTTCGTCCGGCTCCGCGTGCGTGCCGGAGCCCAGGGGATGTCGCAGGTCGATGCTTGGGTGGTGGGCATCGTCGATCCGATCGCACGGCCATCACCACTGCTCATCGACACCTTCCGGTTCGACACGCTCGACTAATCGTCCCGCTCGAAACGACGTCGGCATTGCGAGTGCTAGACCAAGGGTATGAGCGCAATGCAGTACCGGTTGCGCGGCGGGAGAGCGACCGCGGGCGGACCCCCGCATCGTGCTCGCCTCGGGCATCTCGCGATGCCGCTGCTCCTCTTTTCGACGGCGTGCGTGCGGCCCGCGAGTGATCCGCGTTCCGATGGCGCATGGTCGTACGTCGTCGATGCGCCCCCCGAGGGTTCCCGTACCGTTACCGTCGAGGCGACCTTCGACAACGCTCGGACCGATCGCATTGCGATCGCGCGCGAGTCGTCGGCGTTCGTGCGCGACGTCGAGATCAGGGTCGCAGGAGGGTGGGCCACCGTCGAGCGACGCGGCGCGCAGTGGTACGCGCCCGCGTGCTCCAGTCACTGCACTGTGCGCTACCGGATCGACCTCGGTGAGCTCGCGGCGGCGTGTGGAGACGAGGTCGACTGCGCGCGCCGTGTCGGCGACGCCACGCTGTCGCCCGCGCTCGCGTGGCTCGCGCACCCGTCACCGAAGACGGACGTGCCGGTCTCGGTGCGCGTCCGTGCGCCAAACGTGCTGCAGTTCGTCTCGGGGATGCACCCGTCGGACGAGAGCGGGCTCGCCTTCGCGTTCCGCTCGTACGACCTCGACGAGGGGAGCTTCACCGCATTCGGTCCGCTCCGTCACTATCGCGTCGACGTCGCCGGCAAGGCGGGGCGCGGCGGAGCGCGCGTCGACGTCGCCGTCCTCGGC
>JANXVA010000693.1 GCA_025351875.1 Myxococcales bacterium
CGACCCCCGCGAGCTCCGGCCTGGGGACGCTCTCCGGAATGAGCGCGAGCGCGGGCGCGAGATCCTGGGTGCGCACCTCCGGCGTCTCGGGAACACCGGGTTCGTAGAGCCGGACCGCCGCCTCGAGCTCGCGTCGGTCGCGCGCCGGAAACTCCTTCGCGAGCGCGTCGACCGCCTCGCTCTTCGCGGCGTGGATCTGCTTCTCGGCGGCGGCGATGGCGCGCACGGACGAGAGGACGACCTCACGACGTTCGGTGACCACACGACGCGTCATGACGAGGACGTTCGTCTGTCGGTTGCCGAGCTCCGGCACCTCTCCGTTCGCCTGATCGAACACCAGGACGCCCTCCCCCGACGCGATCACCTTCTCGAGATGCGGCGAGAGGAGATACGCGACATCCACGGTCTTGTCCTTGAACGGCGTCGGTAGATCGCGTCCCAGCAGGACGGTTGGCTTGAAGTCCTTGTCGACGTCGAGCTTCTGGCTGACGAGGAGGTCCTTCAACCGGCCGTAGCCCGCGGGCGGGTACGCGAGCGTCGCTCCCTGGAGCGCGGCGAGCCTCTCGCGCGGGGTGCCGGCCTCGGGGACCTTGTGCGCGGCGATCGCCGACGGCCGCGCGACGAGCGCATACGGATCGTTGCGAAAGAGGTTCGCGACGACGACGATCGGCGCCTTGCCCGCGATCATTCGGAGGTAGGCAGCCGGCGGAAGGAGGGCCGCGTCGACCTCTCCGTTCGCGAGCAGGCCGTCGAGCGGCGACTTCCCACGCTCAGGCGGTGGGGCGACGACGACCTCGACGTCCACCCCTTCGTGCTGGAACGCGCCGCCGCCCCGGGCCACCCAGAACGTCAGGTACTGGAGGCTCTCGCTGTCAGGGACGAGGACCTTGAGCTTCTCGCCGGCGTGCGCGGGCGCCGCCGAAGCCGCCGATGCGAGGAGGAAGAGGAGCGTGATCGTGAGCGTGCGAGCGGTGCGAAACGGAGACACGCCCCACCGCGTACCGGAACGCGCCCGCGATCACAAGATGGCGGGCGCCGGCCGATCAGGGCTTCTTGCAGTAACCCTTCTTGTTGCAGCTGCCCGCGAGTGGGGCGACGCACACGGTCGTCGCGTTCTCGGGGGTGCACTTCGCAGAGCAGTAGAGTGCGCCCTGATCGCTCGCGTAACAGACGCCGCTCGCGCAGTCGTCGTTCGTCGCGCAGATCTCGGTGAAGCCCTTCTTCGCGCCGGCCTCGACCGGTGCGGGGCTCGCGGGGCTGGTCGTCGTGGCCGTCGCGACGGGCGTTCCGGTGCCGGTCCCCGCTCCCGTGCCGGTCCCCGTGCCCTCACCGGTGGGCTTGCCGTCGTCGGAGGAGCAACCGCCGAGAATGGACGATGCCGCGAGCACGGTAACGAGAAGCGACGTTCGGATCATGAACGTTCTCCACAGCACGTGGCGTACCTACGACATACGCCTGACGAGTACCCGCGATGCGCAGGTTTTTCTCGGGTGAGCACCGCGAGGCGCGAGGGTCAACGATGGGTAAGGCCGCACGCGGCGTGGTTCGCCGACTCCTCGGGGGCGGTATCGCACATGACTCGGCGGCCCTGACCGACGTGCGTCGCGCTTCAGCGTGCGGGCTGCTCGGCACGCGCCTCGTAGTCCCACCTCACGCCGAACAAGAACTGCTGGTACCCGCCCGTGAAGATGCCCTCGGGCCGACGCGCGACGACGAAGTCGCTGTCGAACAGGTTCTTGCCGGTGAGCCGGAACGTGAGGCCGCTCGGGCGATGATGGTAGTGGACCGTGGCGTCGGCGACTCCGTAGCCGTCGATGCGACCGATGCGGCCCGTGACGTCCTCGGGCACCGTGTTCGCCTCGTCCGAGAACTGCGCGCCGACGTAGCGATAGGCGAGCTGTCCGCCCCAGCCGCTGCGCAGCTCGACGTCCATGTTCGCGTTGAACGAGTGCTCGGGTGCGTAGGGCAGGAGGTTGCCGGCGTTCTTGCCGTAGCGGAACGTCGCCCGCGAATACGTGTATCGCACACCCACATCGACGACCGCGTCGGCCTTCACGAGCTTCGCGACCATCGCGGTCCAGCCCGTCTCGAGGCCGTAGATGCTCGTCGCGCCCGCGTCGCTGAGCGCGGTGGCGTCGGTCGCCTCGGCGGACGTGTTCGCGATCACCTGGTTCGAGTATGTCGAGAGAAAGCCGGTGAGCTCGCTTCGGAGCCACGCGGCCGGTGTGATGCGCGTGCCGACCTCGTAATTGAGGCTCTTCTCGGCCTTCACCCCTTGCGGCACGCCGGCGACGCTCACGGACGACGCGAACCGCGGCGGCGCGAAGCCGAGGTGGAGGCCTCCGAAGACATGCGCCTTCTTCGTGCCGTAAATCGCACCGACGCCAGGGATGACGCCGTTTACTTCGTCGCCGCCCTCGACGAAGACGTCCTCGGAGGTCGTACCGTTCTGGCGACGCAGGATGGTGCGCTTCACGGTGAGGTGCTCGAAGCGAACGCCCGGCGTGAGGAGGAGGTCGTCGCGGAGGGCGATGCGATCCTGCACGTAGCCCGCGACGGCGAGACCCGTGTGCTTCTCCTCCGAGGTTGCAGCACCCGAATACGACTCCGGGTAGTCGCCCTTGCGGTCCTGGTAGTGAGCGCTCTCGCGGAGGAGACGCCCGCCGAATTCGAAGGTGTGGCCGACCTCGCCGGTCTGGAAGCGGTGCTCGAAGCGTGGCTCGAACCCGACCACGGCATACGCGCGGTCGAGGATGCGATCGCCGTGGCTGAAATAGATCGCGGCCCCCGGAACCGTCGGGTCACCGACGATGCGATCGTAGTTCTCGATCGTCGAAGGGCTGCGCGAGTAGGTCTGACGGCGCCAGATGCGGTCGGTCGTGTAGCCGTAGACGAGCGTCTCGAGCTTCGTGCTCGAGGAGAGGCGCTGCTCATGGGTGAGCGACGCGTCGTAGCGGTCGAGCACGAGATGGCTCGCGGGAGAGAGCGTGGCGCGTCGCGGCTCGTCCCGGTACATCGCGCGCGTGAGGCCGACGTCCTCGGAGCCGGACTCGTCGCGATGGAAGCCGAGCTTCACGGTCGCCTCGCCGTCGGCTCCCGTCTCGAAGGCGATCTTCGCGAGGCCGTTCGTCGACTGGAAGCCCTGGTCGCGGAAGCCGTCGCCGCGGCGGTGGAGGACCTGCACGACGTAGCGCACGCCCCCGTACGAGTCGCCGTAGCGCGCGAGACCGCGCGCGTATCCGTAGCTACCCGCGTCGACGTCGGCCGCGATCGTGCGGTGGTCCGGCGGGGCGAGCGTGAGGAAGTTGATGGTGCCCGCGAGGGTCTGCGGGCCGAAGAGAATGTTGCCGCTCCCCTTCACGACCTCGATGCCGCGCATGCGCTCGACGGCCGGCGCGTAATACATGTCCGGCTCGGAGTACGGATTGATCGAGATCGGGATGCCGTCCTCGAGCATGAGGATGCGGCGGCTGCGCCCGGCATCGAGGCCGCGAATGCTGATGTCGAGACGTCCGCCGCCGCCGTACTCCTGACGCGCTTGCACGCCGGGGACGCGACGGAGCATCTCAGCGAGGTCCAGCGGAGCCGCACGCTCGAGGTCCTTCCTCGACACGAGCGTCCCGGAGCCGGGCACGCGCTGGAGGGAGTCCGCCTTCGCCCCGATCACACGCACCTCGGCCGGCTCACGCGGTACGAGCGCCTGATCCCCGACAGGAGGCGCATCGCTCGGAGGCGCATCGCTCGGAGGCGCGTCGCTCGGAGGCGCGTCGCTCGAGGGCGTGGGCTCCTGGGCATGCGAGAGCGACGCGAGGAGCGACGAGCTCAGGACCAGCGCGAGCGAGAGGCGCCTCTTCATGGTGCCCTGCACACGCCGTTGCTGGGGGTGCAGCCGGGCGAAGGCGCGGGGCAGTCCGACGCCGTCGTGCATTTTTTCGTGCAGATCTGGCCCTTGCTCGGAAACGAGAAGCACAGGTTGCCCGGCTCGCTGCATGCGCCGTTGGCACCGCAAGGCGCGAGGAAGGTACCGCCGGCGCTCGCCTCTTGCGCGGCCGCGTCCGCGAGGCTCGCGTCGCGGCCGCCGTCGACGCCTGGCGTGGTGCCGTCGCAGACGCAGCTCTGGAAGCCGTCCTCGGTCACGTTGCACGCCTGGTAGCCGTGCGCACCGCTCTCGCAGCGGCAGCCCTGGTATTCGCCGCGATAGCACGGCGCGTACGATGGCGAGCACGCGAGCACGACCAGCACGACCAGCACGAACAGCGACGAGGACATCGCGAGCACGAGGAGGCCGCGCATCGTGAGGCGAGGCTATACGGGCGCGCGAGCCTAGACCAGAACGCTCGTCAGTCGCGGACGACGAGTCCCGCTGCCAGCGCGCGCGCCATGACGGCGTGTGTCGCGGCGTGGCCGGGGCGGATCACGCGCAGGATCCCTCGAGGCGGGCCGCCGTAGAGGTAGAGGTCGCCGACGAGGTCGAGCAGCTTGTGTCGAACCGGTTCGTCCGCCGTGAACGGGGCCCCCGACCAGAGCACCCGTCCGTCGCCGATCACCACCACGCTCTCCGGCGTGACGTGCGAGGCGAGGCCGCGTTCGAGCAAATCTCCTACCTCGCGCTCGAAGCCAAACGTCCGCGCGACCGCGATCCGCTCGCAAAAATCGTCGGGGTCGCCTGTCCATCGGGCCTCCCGCGCGATGCGGGAATCGTCGAAATCGATCGCGACCTCGAGCGTCACGCCATGCCCATCTCCGCACGCGAGCTCGTAGCGGCTTCCCCCGTGCTCGATGACCCCTGCGCGCACGACCCGCAGCGGAGCCTTTGACGGCGGCACCCCGAGCGCTCGAACGAGATCGACGTAACGACGCGCGCCGCCGTCGGCGAGCGGCGGCTCGGTTCCTTCGACGACGACGGCAACGCCCGCATGGATCCCGAGGCCCCCGAGCGCAGCGAGCACGTGCTCCACGGTCCCGATGCGAACGACGCCGCTCGGATCCGCGACCGTCGTCGAGCGGGTCGTGTCGACCACGCGCAGGTCGACGACACGAGTGTCGATCCCGCGGGCGCGGAGGACGGTCGGACCGTCGTGACGCTCGAAGCGAACGGCGCCGGGAGCTCCGGAGTGCAGCCCGTGCCCCTCGACGCTCGCGCTCATGCGTGTTCGCGCTTCCGGAGGACGAGCGAGGAGGCGAGCCAGCCGATCACGAGCCCGGCCGCCCCCCATGCAAGATACATCCAGTTCGGCGGGGGCGGGACGCGCAGCGCGACGCCGTGCGCCTTCGCGATCGTCGACTCGAGGACGGGCTGCCACTTCGCGACCTCGCCGGTGCCGTAGAACGACGTCGTGATCACCGTGCCGCCGTCGATCGGGAAGACGAAGAAGAGCCGGCGATAGACGGCGCCGTTCTTGTTGAGGCACTCGCCCTCGATGAGCCCAACGCGCGCGCCGTCAGGACGCACCCTCGTCTCGTGCCGCACGTCCTTCCACGTGACGCCGCTCGGCTCGAGCACCTGCGGCATCCCGCTGGCGATCGTCGCAAGGTCGTTGGGCTCGACGGTGCCGCCGCTCTTCGAGCGCTTCAGCATGATGCGGGGCGTGACGGCGAGGACGCTCCTCGTCGGATAGAGCCACTCCTGATCCTCGTCGCCTTGCCTCGCCTCGCCCTTCGCCTCGATGAAGCCCTCGGGCGGGTCGAAGGAAAACGGCTCGCCGGCGGCGCGATC
Organism: Myxococcales bacterium; assembly: GCA_025351875.1. Classification (GTDB taxonomy): domain Bacteria; phylum Myxococcota_A; class Polyangia; order Polyangiales; family Polyangiaceae; genus Labilithrix. The sequence goes on from JANXVA010000693.1 coordinate 5,717, forward strand.
GCGCGGCGCACTGATGCGCGGGCCCAGAAATGCGGCGAGCAATGTGGTGACTACGGCGACGGCGCGGCGCATTGCGGGCCACCCTACGGTACGAAAATGACGTGTCAAGCCGGCATGTTGGAGGGACTGCTCGGGGGCGCCCGGAGCGCTGTGGAAAGAGTTGCCGCCGCGTGGGATTCGAGATCCAATTCCGGCGTTTCAGGCTGGAATTTCCCTTTCCTCGGAGGTCCTCGTGCGCCGTTTCACGCTGCTCGCTTCGCCCATTCTCTTCGTGTCCGCGCTGTCCGCGCTCGCGCTGTCCGTCGCCACGACGGGGTGTGACGACAAGAAGAAGACCGAGACCGCACCGGCGCCTTCCGCAACGGCGAGCGCGATGGCGAGCGCGACCGCCGCCACGTCGGCGACCGCGCCCGAGGCTGGCACGACCGCGACGGCCGACGCCGGCACGACGGACGGCCACATGGCGAACTGCCCGACGGCGGCTCCGGGCGCGACCGTCGCGCTGAAGGACGTCGAGGGCGGGATCGAGGTCTCCGTCACCGGCAAGGACGAGGCGTCGGCCAAGGAAATCAAGGCGCGCATGACGAGGCTCGTCGAGGCCGACAGGAACGAAGCGGACGCCGGCGTGAAGCACGATCACGCAGGGAGCGGGCACGGCACGTACGGCCGCTGCACGATCGTCATGCGCAACACGAAGCTCACGACATCGGACATTCCGAATGGCGTGAAGGCGACGGTCCTCGCGAGCAACAAGGCCGAAGTCGACTTCGTGCGCCGCGAGACCCGCGACCGCGACAAGGAAGCCAAGGCCCCGGGCTTCGATGGCTCGGGCGCTCACAAGATGGCGCACTGCCCCAGCGCCGTCGAAGGCGCGGCGACGGTGGTGAAAGACTCGAAGGACGGCGTGATCGTCACCGTCACTGGCACCGGCGACAAGGTGAAGGAAATCCAGCAGCGCGCGCGGCACACCGCGGAGGTCGCGAAGCTCGCCGAGCCGCCGAAGGTCGAGCACAACTCGGAGGGCAAGGGCGGCGGCGGGCTCGGTCGCTGCCCCGTGGTCGTCGAGGGCGACACGACCGTCGAGGTGAAGGACATCGCGAACGGCAGCGAGATCACCGTGAAGGCGAAGAAGGACGTCGCGGCCCTCCAGAAGGAAGCGAAGGAGCGCGCGGCGAAGTTCGGCTCGAAGTGAAAGGCCGCGTGACCAGCTGACAAGCGAGGCTGGTCACGACACCCCCCAGCGAGGGTCCCAGCCCCCCTCAGGAAAGCCTCGTTCGACCTTGATCGAACGAGGCTTTTTGGCGTCCAGCGGTCCGCTCTCACCGCACTCGTACACGTCGCTTCTGCGGCTCTCCCGCCTCACTTGGCGAGGACCCGATCCAGCTATCTGTCGGTGGGGTGGATCAGGCCGTACCCGAAACTACATTTCCGCTGAGTTGCAGGGTGGCCACGTCTGGATCCGAGTTACATCGCGGTTACAGAGCCTTGCGCAAGACTCGGAACCCGCAGTTCCGCATGATTGGACCAGGTCACCAATGTAGGCACGCGCCGGACTCGGTCGGCATAGCGGGTGCACGAGGTCCTGACGTACCGCGATGGCAAACCCGCTCCGCACCCCGCTCCTGATGGTCCTCGTCGCAGCCGGCGCGCTCGTCGCCTGCTCGAAGAAGACCCCCGAGCCCGCCAAGCAGGTCGGCGCTGCGTTCCCGCAAGCAACGGCTCTCGCGGCGGCGGAGAAGTCGGAAGCCGACGCGAAGAACGGTGTCTCTGGCGAAGGCAAGCTCGACCCGAACGACCCGAAGCACGGCGCGCGCAAGATGATGGGCCTCGACGTCGGCGTGTTCGTCGACGGTGTTCAGGCCTCGGTCCTCCGCTTCGGCGACCTCCCGTCGATGCCGTCCGAGACGCTCGAAGGTGGCGCCGTCCGCTACAAGCTCGTCGACTACGTCAAGGCGATCGGCATCGCCCCCGCTTCGATCAAGTCGATTCACGTGCACGGCAACGGCGACCGCATCGGCAGCGTCGAGGGCGCCGAGCTCCTCAAGGAGCCGAACCGCTTCCAGTTCCAGTTCCTCTCGGGCACCACGGGCACGCCGGCCGTCCGCTGGGACACCGACGGCCTCAAGAACGAGTTCGTCGTTCACGAGATCCGGAAAGTCACCATCTACGTGAAGAAGGCATCGCCGATCGTCGACGCGAAGAAGTCTTGCCACGTCGGCGCGGACGGCGAGTGTTCGGACGCGGTTCCGTACGCCTCGGGCGATGCCGTCAAGGGCACGCGCATCTACGTCGACGGCAAGATGGTCGGCTTCGTGAAGCGCCGCCAGCTCTCCGATGCGCTCGTCATGGGCGACGCTGCAGGCACCCCCGGCACCCCCGGCACCCCCGGCGCCCCCACCAGCCCCACCACCCCCGGCGAGCGCAAGTACAACGTCGCGAAGCTCGTCGCGGGCTTCGGGGTCGACCCGGCGGGCATCAAGGCGATGGACCTCGTCGCCGGCGACGACGTCATCGCGCACGCAGACGCCGCGAAGTTCGCGTCGCTCGCGCCCGAGCTCTTCTTCACTCTTCCGAAGCACAATCACGGCAAGGTTCGCGTTCATGTTCCCGCGTCGCTCCAGGTCGCCGGCTCTGCCGACGACAAGGATGCGCTCATCAGCAGCGTGCAGATCTGGAAGAGCACGAAGCCCGCCTCGCGCGAGCTGAGCGCAATCTCCGAAGAGACGGATCTGAGCGTGCAGCTCGCCTCCAACACGGCGACTCCACGAGACTGAGACTGAGACTGAGACGAAGACGAGGCCGCGCTGGGGAGCGCACTCTGCGAGGTCGGCTCTCGCACCACCCGTTCGTAGTTCTGGAGGATGCCCGATGAAGACGTCTCGTATTTGCGCTGGTGTGGTTGCGACTCTCGCTCTCTCCGCCGCAGGTCATGCGCGCGCGGACGGCGTGGCAGCCGGCGATACGGTCGTCCTCAACACCTTCCAGACGATCTGGATCAAGGGTGACGCCCTCGGCCCGCTCCAGAACGGCGCGCCGCGCATCGGGAAGAACACCGGCGCTGGCCTCATGGACGCGCAGTTCACGTTCGACGCGAAGGCGAACCCCGCCGAGGTCCTCCTCGGAACGACCTACACGCGCTCCGCCGCGACGAAGAACCAGAACGCGGCGAACGACAGCTACATGCAGGGCGGTTTCGCCCTCGCGAAGCTCACCGACAAGGGCGTCGTTCCCGGCGCGGTCGTCGACCTCCCCTCCCTCGAGGGTGAGCGGACCTGGATGCGGCCGCAGATCGCCTTCACCAGCAAGTACACGGTCCTCATCGCCGCGAGCGAGGACAACGGCATCAACAACAACCCGCAGCCCGTCATGTACATCGCCGACAAGGTGACCGGCGCGCTGCAGACGATCACGAACAACACGCGCGGCGCGAACACCGACAAGCCGACGAACCTCATCCAGACGGCGCTCAAGCAGGGCATCACCGTCAACAACCCGAACAACCAGCGCGGCCCGCACTCGATCGCTCAG
>JANXVA010000707.1 GCA_025351875.1 Myxococcales bacterium
CCGGCGAAGAGCATGTTGAGGCGCAGCTTGGCGACGTTCTGGAACTCGCGCTCGGTGGGCGAGTTGTCGATGGGGACGATGGGGTCGTCGACGAAGCGGAAGAGCGCGTCGCCGTGGTTCTTGTAGTAGCGAATCGCCGCCTTCAGCGGCTCGGACGGGAGGAGGGTCGGCTCGACGGCATCCATCCACCGGACGAAGCTCTCGATGATGGGCCGCATCTGTCGTTGCCGATGCTCGCGGAGCTTCTCTCCGGTGAGGCCGAGCGTCTGCGCCTTCTCTTCTTCACCGTAGATGACGCCGATGAAGGCGCCACCTTCGGCGGCGAGAACGGGCTGCGTGTCCTCGGCGTCGCGGAACTTCCTGCGGCCGTGTGCGTTGCATCCGGCCTCGACGACGCGCCCCGAGGTGTAGACGGCGTTGAAGCGATGCTCGGCGTCGGCGGTGAGGGTTCCGCGGAACGGCTGGAGCTTCGCGACGACGGCGTCACTGGTCTTATCGGCCTCGTACTGGAAGACCGCGACGTTGCGGTTTCGATAGAGCTCGACGTAGCCGTTGTGTGCGACGGGGAGCTTGGGCACGAGGACCTTCAAGCCCGTCCCGTCGGTGGCCATCCAGGGGCTCGCGAGCAGCTGCTTCCAGTGCAGCCCGTCGACGCCTGAGAGGAGTTCGGCCGCGCGCTCGATGAGGGTGACGAGCGTGCTCATCGCGATGGGCACGCCGCGCTCGAGGAGATCGCGCCGGATGCGATCGAGCGGGGTGAGCAGCCAGAACTTCTGGTAGACGAGCCACGCCAGCCACTCGCACGTGACCTTCGAGCGCTCGTATGGCGCCGCGAGCGAGCGAGGCGTCGTGCGCTCGCCGCACGCGCGGCACCGACACGTGAAGCGGCGAACGACGCGTCGGCGCTGGTGCTCCTTCACGACGTGCAGCTTCTCTTCGACAAGCTCGTCGACCACGTCCAGCGCGGTCTCGCCGCAGCCGGCGCACGCGCGTGGGCGCATCTCGTGCTCTTCGGCTTCGAGATGGCTCGGGATTGGCTTGCGCCCCGTCGGGCGCGCCTTCGTCTTCGGCTGCGGCTGCTCGGCGGTCTTCTCCGGAGCCTTCGGACGTTGCTCGAACGCAAGACGCGCCTCGCCCTCGACGGCCGGCGGTGCGGCGGGGGGCTTCTCGGTCGGGGGCTTTCGGTGCTTGCGCTGTGCGACAGCGAGGAGCTCTGACACGCGCTCGTTGAGCCGCGCGAGCTCGGTGAGGAGCTGAGCGATCTGCGCCGTGAGGGCCAACGTCTGCTGGCGAAGCTCGGCGTTCTCCCTTCGCAGCGCCTCGGTCTCGTCGCTCACGGACGAGTAGAGATCATACTTGGGGATCTGTGTCGATCGTCTTGATGGTTCCTTCGAGTGGAGGCGTGCGCCGATACCACCCACGTCGCGCCGCGGTGAAGTCGATGCCCGCGAGGAGAGATGCGAACGTCGAGCCGTCGATGGACACCTGCGACTGCTCGCCGTCGAGCGGCGGAAGCTGAAAGCTGCCGGCCTCGAGGCGTTTCGCGAGCACGCACCAGCCCGAGCCGTCGAACCACAGGGCCTTCGCGATGCGCCTGCGCTTGTTGAGGAAGAGATAGAGATGACCGTCTACGGGGTCGAGCCCGAGGTGCCGTACGGCGCCTGCGAGGGCGTCGAACGAGCCGCGCATGTCGAGCGGCGCGAGCGCCACGAACACGCGCACCGTCGGCGGCAGGCTCAGCACGAGCGCAGCGCCTCGAGCACGCGACGCAGCGTCGCGACCGAGCAGTGGTCGTCGAACTCCAGGCGCGCACCGGCGACTTCGAGCACGTAGCGACTGCCGTCGCCCACCTCCTTCGCGCTCGCGGGCGCGGGCGCCAGGACGAGCTCGACCAGCGCGAGCGCGGCCGGTCGCGTCGGCGTGGGCCTGCTCCGCCGCGGCGCGCTCGTCCGCGGCGCGGCCCGCCCCGCGAGGTTCATCCTCCAGGCGTTGAGCGAGCGACCGTCGATGCCCCGTGCACGCGCCCACTCGCCCGCGCTCAGGCCTGCAAGCTGTGCTGCACGCAAGCATCGGCGTGCCTCGGTCTCGTCCGTGATCTTCCGTGCGCTCGCCACTCGTCACCTCCGCGTCGTGCCCGAGCCTGCACGGCCCGCACGCGAAGATCATCCCGGCGTCGCTGATGGCTCACGCCGAGAGGTACGCCCGCATCCTCGCCGTGAAATCCGTGAAGGGAACGAGGGTTCCCAAAGGGCGGGCGATCTCCCAGCCCGAGTTGAAAGACCTCTTCGCTAGCTGCGACACCTCGAAGACGAGCGGGACCCGGGACGCCGCCCTCCTCGGCATCGCGTACGGCGCAGGGCTTCGCCGATCCGAGATCGTCGGTCTCGACCTCGCCGACTTCGACCGTCGAACTGGCGTGCTCGTCGTGAGGGGCAAGGGCAACAAGGAGCGGACCGCCTACGTGACGAACGGCGCGCGGAACGCGCTGGAGACATGGCTCGCCGTCCGTGGCGAGGAGCCGGGGCCGATCTTCCTACCCGTGAACAAGGTGGGCAGGATCGTCGACCGGCGCATGACCGACCAGGGCATCTACATGTTGCTCCGTCGTCTCGCGGTGA